>CAZAEP010000008.1:0-29121 GCA_964484045.1 uncultured Sphingomonadales bacterium | reverse complement strand
CACCGGCGTCACCACTCACAATCCGCGTCTGCAGCGCGGCCTCGTGATCGCCGACAAGGCGGAGCGGGTGGCCAATTATGTGCGCCACATGAACAAGGAGCTGGGCATCATCGCGCACTCCTGCGGCGTCCACGAGCCCCGGCGCCTCGGGCGCAAGCACGCCCGCATGGTGGCGCCGGACGGCACCTCCCGCCCGCTCGACGAGCTCTTTCCCGAGCCCGTCCCGGGGAGCCTGCTTCAAGGTACGGCAGACCGGCCTTTCCCTGCCCCCTGAAACATCCGGACCACCGCAAGATCAGGACGTCGCCGCGCCGTCGATCGCCTGCTCATAGGCGTTGCACACGGCCACTCGCAACGCGTGGACGAGGTCGGTGCGCAGCAGCAGGCGTTCCAGCGCCATGGGGCCGCCGTCTTCGAGAAACGCCTCCACGAGCTCGCTCTCCATACCCACGCATTCGGCGACCGAGGCCACGAATAGGGGCGAATTGCCGCGATGCGCATAGGTCACGAGCCGCTCCCCGCCAAGCATCCCGCGATGCGACAGGTCCTCGAGATAGGCCTCGATGCGACGCAGAGGGGCCCTCTCGATGGCCCGCGCCACCGCCTCATCCCGCGCCAGTGCGGCGAGATAGTTGGCGTGATCGAGATTGAGACCATAGCGGTCGATCAACGCTTCGCCGAGATGGTCGGCCACCCGGCGCGTCAGCGCCTCGACGAAGGTCAGCGGCACGGCCTCGTGGGCGACGATCATGCACAGCAGACAGGGCCGCTCGGGCACCGGAAGTCCGATCCACTGCGATGGATCGGAGGCAACGAGATCGTCCGGCAGCCCGGCCAGCATGGCGGCAAGTTCCGCGTCCGCCCCGAGCGGCTCCGGCGGCAGAGGGGGAACCTCGGCGGCGGCATCTGCGGCAATCTTCCGCGCCATGTCCGCGGCAAGAAAGCGACACTGTCCGGCAACGAAATGAAGTGCCCAGGCGACCGAACAATAGGTGTCGAAGGCGAGGCCCGGCGACGGCGCACGATCCGGCGCAAGGGAGTCGCCTCGCCGCGCGTCCGAGCGCACCGGCTTTTCTTCACCGGTTTCGCCTCCCGGGGAGACGAGTCGCACCTTTTCTTTCATAAGCGGAAGGTCCCATTGTTTTGTTTATTTTCGCTTAAGGATAAGCACAATAATTCCGCCCCGCTTGCCCGGCGGGAGTCTTATGCGAAAGATCGGCCGATTGGAATGAAAAAGATAGCCCGCCACGCCGGTCGTGTTCGATCGCCGGTGGCGACCGCCCCCGCCGACATCGTCGCTCTTTGAGTGCCGGCCGATTCTTTGGCATAAGCATGCGGACCGCATGATCGAGGCCTCCGCTCGTGTTCCCCAAGTCGTTCCGTCTTCTGGTCGTCCTCGCGATCGCACCGCTGTGGCCGTTCGCCGGCGCGGCACGGGCAGCCCCCGACGATCCCGCGGCAATCCGTTACGATGTCGAGATAACCGGTGTCGGCGGAGAGCTCGCGAGCCGCCTCAAGGCGCATTCCCTGCTCCAACGGAAGCGAGAGACCCCGCCCCTCTTCCATGGCGCGCTCAGGGCGCTCATCGACGCGGATGTGCAGGGGCTCGCGCGCGTGCTGCGATCGGAAGGCTATTACGCGGCGCGTATCGAGGAGCGGATCGATGCGCGCGTCGATCCGCTGCGCATCACCCTTGACGTCGTCCCCGGGCCGCGCTTCCGCGTCTCCGAGGTGCGGATCGTTTTCCGCGACCCCCCTCCGGGCGCGGAACTGCGCCGCGACATCGAACGCGAGCTGCCCCTCAAGGCGGGGGATCCGGTCCGCGCAAGGGACATCGTCGCCGCCGAAGACTGGATCGCCGGAAAACTGCGCCGCAGCGGCCATCCCCTGGCGGAAAGGCGCGAACGCAAGGTGGTGATCGACCATCGCGACCATGGCGCCAGCGTGCTCTACCGCTTCTCCGCCGGGCCCGAGATCCGCTTCGGCGCGCTCCGCTTCGCCGGTGCCGAGGCTGTGGATCGCAGCTATCTGCGCCGCCTCGTGCCCTGGCGGGCGGGAACACGCTACGACCAGACGCTGGTCGCGCGTTATCGCGACCTTCTCATCGGCACCCGGCTCTTCAGCCGGGTGGCGATCGATTTCGCCACGCCGGCGGCCGCTCTGCGCCGGAGAACCGGGCCGCTCGCCCCGGAACTCGTCGTCACCCTCAGGGAGGCACGTCTCAGGACCATCGCCGTCAGCGCCGGCTTTTCCACCAGCGAGGGCGTCGGCGGCGAAGTCTCCTGGACGCATCGCAATCTTCTCGGGTCCGGCGAGCGCCTGCGGCTGACCCTGAGCGGGGCGGAGCTCAAGCAGTCGCTGGTGGGCGAATTCCGCAAGCCCCATTTTCGCCGGCTCGATCAGGTCCTGACCGCCCGTGCCGCCTTCGCGCGGGAAGACAACGACGCCTTCGACAGCCTCGAATTCAAGTCCCATCTCGGCATCGAGCGCCGCATCGGGCGTCTGTGGACGATGACCGCCCAGGCCGAGGCGACGCTCAGCGATGTCGACGACCTGCAAGGCTCGCGCACCTTTTTCATCGCCGCCCTGCCGCTCAGCATCGCCTGGGACCGGCGCGACGATCTCCTCGACCCGACGCGCGGCGCCCATGTGCGGGCGAGTGTGGCGCCGAGCCTGTCGCTCCAGGACACGCTTTTCGGATTCGTGAAAAATGAGCTTGCGGCCAGCGCCTATCAGCGCCTGGCGGGCGATCGCCTGGTCCTCGCCGAGCGCCTGCACATGGGATCGATCGCCGGCGCCGCACGCGACCGCCTGCCCGCCAACCGCCGCTTCTTCGCCGGCGGCGGAGGCTCGATCCGCGGCTTCGGCTTCCAGGATGTCGGCCCCGTCGACGCCAGAGGCGATCCCCTGGGCGGCCGGTCCCTGTTCGAAGTCTCGTTCGAAGCGCGCACCCGGATCGGCGGGCATGTCGGCCTCGTCCCCTTCATCGAGGGCGGTCGGGTCTGGCGCAACACCCTGCCGCAGTTCGACGGCCTGCGCTGGAGCGCCGGACTCGGCCTGCGCTATTTCACCGGCTTCGCGCCGATCCGCTTCGATATCGCCTTTCCGCTCGACCGGCGGCCGGGCGAGGATCGGGTCCAGTTCTATATCAGCCTGGGGCAGAGCTTTTGAGCAGGAAGGGACATCAGGCGCCGCCGCGACGGAGCCGGCCATGGCGGCGCATGCTCGTCGCCGTCGGCGGGGCTCTTTCGCTTGCCGTTCTCGCGCTCGGGCTCTCTCTGGTCTGGCTCGACAGCCCGGCGGGGCAGCGCTGGCTCCTCGGCCGCCTCAATACCGCCCTCGCCGAAGACGGCATCATGCTGCGCGGCCTGCACGGGCATCCGTGGGGCCGACTCGAACTCGACGCCGTGACCTTCAGCGACGCCGCAGGACCCTATCTGCGGCTCGAGGAGGCAAGCGTGGCCTGGCGTCCGGCCGCACTTCTCGAGCGCCGCCTCGAGATCGTCGATCTCGAGATCGCCCGCGCCCGGCTCCTGCGGCGGCCGCAATGGCACGGCGCGCCCGCCATCGCGCGCAGCGCCCGGCCGGGCGTACCGCACCCCGGTATCGACCTCCGCGTCACCCGCTTTCGCCTCGCACGCTTCACGATCACCGAAGACGCCGGCGGGACCGCCGCAACATTCGAGGCGGAGGGAGATCTGCACGTCCTGCGTTCGTCCCGCCTGACGGCGACATTCGCCATCGGGCGACTCGATCGCAGCGGCCTCGACTCCCTGCACGCGGAATTGGCCTATGACGTCCGCGCGAGAACGCTCGAGCTGTCGCTCGCAGCGGAGGGTCGCGCACACGGCCTTTTTTCCGCCCTCCTCGACGGTGCGGGGAACGAGGCGGTCGGGTTGCGACTTGCAGGCAGCGGCCGGATCGATGCCTGGCGGGGACGGCTCGACGCCCATTATGGCACGCGCACGAAGCTCGAGGCGGCGATCCGCACGCGCGGAACGGCGATCGACATCACCGGCGCAGTCATGGCAGGAGACCTCGCCCCCCCGGCCTGGCAAGCGCTCCTTGCCCCTGCCGTCGACTTCAGGGTGCACGCCGCCGCGACCCCCGGCGGCAAGCTCGCCCTGCGCGCGGATGCCACCTTCGCCGGCGGCGACATGCATCTCGAAGGTCCGCTCGATCCGGACGACCTTGCGCGTCTCGACCTCGCCCTCGCGCTGAGGCTCGCGGACGGGCGGGCGCTCGCGCCTCTCCTCGCCCCCATGGGGGTCTCGGAGGCCTCGCTTGCGGGACGCTGGAGCGGCACGCTCGACGCCCCCCGCTTCGCCGGACAGATCCGCCTTTCGGGCCTCGCCCGGCCCGGCCGCTTCGCCACACCCGCGCTCCTTGCCGCGATCGACGCGCGAAAGGACGGGACGCGGGTTTCGCTCGCGGCACGCGGGCGGGTGCGGGCGGCGACCCTCGGCGGACGGGCCATCGGCGATATCGACTTCACGCTCGAAGGCGGTCTCGACCCCGCGACGCATGGGGTCGACCTTGCGGCATTCACGCTCGACGGGCCGGGAGCCCGGTTGCGGGGGAAGGCCCGCATCGGACCGGACGGACGCGCCTTCCGGCTTGCCGCCGCGCTCGTCATCGACGATCTCGCGAGCCTTGTGCCGGAATCCGGCATCACGAGCCGGGCCGCGGGCACGCTCGAGCTCGCGCGCGACGACGAAGGCGAGCCGGTCCGCGGCCGGATCGACCTTGCGCTCTCCGGACTGGCGAGCGGGCACCCGACGGTCGACCGACTCTTCGCGCCGGCCGCGCAGGTGCGCGCGGCGTTCGAACTCGCCAACACGGCACGAATCACCGTCCGCGAATTGCGCCTGCGCGGACCCGGCGCCGCTCTCGGAGCGCAGGGTCGCATCGAAGCGGACGACGGGCGCATGGAGATGCGCTATCGCCTCTCGCTTGACGACATTGGCGCGCTCTTCAGGGACGGCCGCCCCGCCATCACGGGTCGGGCCGTGCTCGAAGGCGAGCTGTCCGGACCGCCCGGCGATCTTGCAGGACGGGCGCGGAGCCATGTCGATCGTGTCGAGATTCAGGGTCTCGAATTCCGCGATCTCCGCCTCGAGGCGACGGGCCGCGACCTTCTCGGCGCGCCCCATGGGCGGCTCGACCTCGCCGGCGACAGCCGGCTCGGAGTCCTGCGCCTGACGACCGGCTTCGCAACCGGCAGTGATCGGGGCATCGACTTCAACGCTCTTCGCCTCGATCTCGGTGCCGCGCATCTCGCCGGCAAACTCCGGCTCGGTGCCGACGGCCTGCTGCACGGAGAGCTGGACGGCGAGAGTGCCGGTCCTGGCGATCTCGCGCCGTCGGCGACCGCCGGGCTCGCCGGCGATATCCGCCTGCATCTCGCTTTCGACGCGAAGGCGGGCGCGCAGAGGGTCGACCTCGCCGCCGAGGGCCGTTCGTTGGTGATCCCGCTGAACGCCACGGACAGCCTTCATATCGCCGACCTCGCACTTGACGCCGGCGTGCGCCTTGCCCCGCAACGCGTCAGGCTCGATGGCGTCCTGTCGATCAAGGATGCGCGCCTCGGGCCTGCCCGCCTCGCGCATTTCGATCTCAGGGCGACGAGCGAGGGGGCGGGTCTTCGCCTCCTTCTCGGCACCGAAGGCGACTGGCGCGGCCCGCTGGCGCTCGACGGCACACTCCACCTCGACCGCAACGCGGCCGGCGTCACGCGGGCGCAATTCGATGTCTCCGGCCGACTGTTCGGCGCCCCATTGGCGCTCGCCGCGCCCGCCCGCTTCGAGATCGGCGCAAAGGGATGGCGGCTTGCGGCGGACGGCCTGCGTTTCGCCGGCAGCCGTTTCGATCTCTTCGCCGAACACCGGGGAGAGGAGGCCCGCCTGCGGCTCGGCGTGACGGATTTCCCGCTCGCTTTCTTCAATCGCCTCCTGCCGCGCCCGGTGCCGAACGGCCTTCTTGCGGTCGATCTCGACCTGCAACAGGACGGGCCGGCCGCGAGCGGCACGATGACCCTCGGCCTGCACGATCTCGCGCCGGCGATCGCCCCTCTGGAGCCGCTGCCGCCGGTGCGGCTCGACCTCCGCGCACGGTTTGCCGACGGCCGAATTTCCCTGGACGCGGCATCACAGGCCGGTGAAGAGATGGATGTACACCTGACGATGACGGTGCCGCTCGCAGTCGACCTCGAAACGCTGACCCTGTCGCTCGAAAAGGAAGCCCCGCTGGCCGGCCGGCTTCGCTGGAACGGTGCGCTTGCGCCGATTTTCGCGCTCAGCGGCGAACCGGCACTGGTCGCCGGCGATCTCGCACTCGCCCTCGAGATCGGCGGCCGGATGACGACGCCACGCCTCGCGGGCCGGATGGCCCTTGCGCACGGTCGTTTCGAACATGTGAAAAGCGGCTTCGTCGCCGACGACATCGCCGCCGAGGTCCGTCTCGACGGCCGCCGCATGACGCTCGAGCGCCTGAGCGCCGGAGACGGCAATGGCGGCCGGCTCGAGGGCAGCGGCTGGATCGAGCTGTCGTCCGAAGGCCGTCCCCTTGCCGACCTCTCGCTCGATCTGTCCAAGGTGCAGATCATGCGTCGCGCGGACGTGCGGGCGGTCGCGTCGGGCCGGCTCCGTTTCCGCGGGGACAGCGAAAGCGGACGACTCACCGGCGATCTCGAGGCCGATCGCCTCGAGCTCCGTGTCGACCGCAAGGCCGATGAAGACGTGGTGAGCATCGATGTCGTCGAAATCAATGCCGGGACGGGCGGTGACACGGGCAGGCCCGCCGCGCCGGCGACGCGCCGGCCGCTGCGTCTCGATCTCGGGATCCGGGCGCCGCGGCGGCTCTTCGTGCATGGCCGCGGGCTGGACACGGAGTGGGGAGCCGACCTCCGTATCGAGGGGTCGGCGGAACGCCCCCGCATCAGCGGCACGGCGCGACTGATCAAGGGCAGCTTCGATTTCCTTGGTCGGCGTTTCGACTTCAACGAGGGCACGCTGCTCTTCGGCGGCGGCGAGACCATCGATCCCGTCGCCCATCTCGTCGCGCGGCAACTGACCGAAGGGCTCGAAGTCACCCTGACGCTCGACGGGCCGATGTCGAAGCCGACGGTTCGGCTCGCGTCTTCGCCCGCTCTGCCCGAGGACGAGATCCTCGCGCACCTGCTGTTCGGCACCGGAACCGTGTCATTGTCTCCGATCGAGGGAATTCAGCTCGCCTCGGCGCTCGCCGGGCTCGCCGGAGGCAGTGTCTTCGACGTCATCGGCAATACGCGCAGCCTGCTCGGACTCGACCGCTTGAGCATCGCCCCCGGCACGGAAAGCGCCACCGCCCCCCGCATCACGGGCGGCAAGTATCTCAGCGACAAGGTCTATTTCGAGGTCGCGACGGATACCGGAACGGGCACGGCCGAAGGCGTTCTCGAATGGTCGCTGACGCGCAATCTGAGCATCGCCAGCCGCGTCCGCTCGGATCAGCAGAGCAGTATCCGCATACGCTGGTCATGGAGCTACTGAGAGCAGGCGGAGAAGACCGGCGGGCAAGGCGCGGCGGCACGTCGCTCAGGGCTTTCGGGAGACGGCGTCGCCCGTTATCCTGCGCGGAGGCTCGAACGGGGAGGAACAGCCGATGGCCGACCGGCCGGCGATCGTCATGATCCACGGCATGTGGACGACAGGGCGCTGCTTCGACCGCCTGCGCGCGCACTTCGAGGCCCGCGGCCACCGCGTGCTGACGCCGACCCTGCCCTATCACGACATCGCCCCCGACGACCCCCCTCCGCCGGGCATCGGAACCGCCTCGCTCCTCGATTACGCCGATGCGCTCGAGGAGGAGATCCTCGCCTTTGATCGCGATGCCGTCCTGATCGGCCATTCGATGGGCGGATTCCTCGCCCAGAAGCTGGCCGCGCGCGGCCTCGGTTCGGCCCTCGTCTGCCTCGCGCCGGCGCCTTCCGCCGGCATGTTTCCGTTTCTGCCCGACCCGACGAAGATCTTTCTCCGGACGATCCGGCGGATCGATTTCTGGCGTCGCCCGATCAAGGGACGGTGGGAGGTGGCGCGCTGGGGGATCTTCAATGCCGGGGTTCCCGAAGAGGAGGCGCGGCGCGAGTTCGCCCGACAGGTCTGGGAATCGGGACGCGTCCTGTTCGAATTCTCATGCTGGTATCTCGACGGCGACCGCGCCGCCGCCGTCAACCGCGACCGCATTCGCATGCCCGTTCTGATCGTCATCGGATCGCAGGACCGGATCACGCCGGTGCCGTGGGCGCGCAGCGCGGCACGGCGGTTCGAGGGCCGGGCACGCTATCAGGAATATCCGGAATTCGGCCACTGGCTGATCGGCGAGCCCGCCCTGCCGACGGTCACCCGCCGCATCGAACATTTTCTCGCGACCGGCTTGTGAACCGGTCCGTGGACGCTTTCGGTGCCAAGAGAAGCGGACCCTTGCCCGTCTTGCGATAATCCGGCCTTCCTCCTCATGTCGCCGATAGAGACGCCACGACGTGCTGCTGTAAAGTATACCGACAGGGGAAAATCGGCGGGCGCCCCCTCGAACATGGCGGCCTTGTCCGCCCCGGATCGGCCATCCCTTCGCATCTCCGTGTCTTTCTCGTTGACTTTCCACCACTTGGTAAAAAGCGGCCGGACAGGTGACGGTGCGAAACGGGTCGGTGCCGCCGTGAGAGCAACCGTAAACGCTGACGACAGAGCATCGCCGTCCCACCCTCCGCGCTTCTTCACGGAATCTAAGCATTTTCCTGCTTTGAATGGGCGGACCGGACCCAGCCAAGGGGGACAGGAATGTCCGTCGTGCGAATTTTCGTCCTCGGAGCGGCCTGCAGCGCCGTCGGCGCCCTGCTCATGAGCGCCGTTCTCGCCGGCACCGGTATCGCGCCCGTTCCGTGGTTCAGCAGCGCCCTCGGTGCCGCCATCGGCTCGGGCCTGGGATGGGCGGCGACGCAGACGCGCCTGGGCCGTCTATAGTCCCCATCGCAGCGCCGACGGCGCCGGGCCGTGCCGCCCCGCCAGCCCAGCATCGCGAGAAGTCCGCTCAGAAACAGCGCCAGCGTCTGCGGGAGGGGGACCGGGCGCACGCTGGCGACGAGGTCTTCGGGCGTATTGCGCAGCCGCCGGCCGAGAAAGGCCCCGGAATCGGCGGACAAGCGGAGCCGGAGAAACAGAGGGTCGGCGGTCAGCGTCACCGCGAACGCGATCAACTGCTTGTCCGCATCGGCGAAGACGACGCCCGCGTCGCCGCTGTCATCCACCGCCAGAAGCGCCGCCCCGAGAGCATCGAACACGGCGAGTTCCTCGCGAAAGCCCGCGGGATCGTTTCCGCCGAGAAGATCAAGGTCGGTGAAATCGAGACGGACGGTCGCCGGCCCCGTCCATGGCGGCGCGAAGCGCAGCCAGAGATCCAGCGAGCCGACGTGATCGAAGGCGCTCGGAGTCGCCGTATCGGCCTCCGTTCCGACGCCGCCGACGCCGTAGGAGCCGGCGAGACCGCTGGTCAGGGGGATGAAGAAGCTGATCGCATGCGTCGTCGCGTCAACGCTGCCGACCGGAGCGCCGCTGCCGACCCCCGATACCGGCGTACCGAAAGCGACCGGCGTTGCGGACGACGCCACGGGCGCGACAAGAAGAAGCAGCATTCCCAGCAACGAAATGGAGCGGATCATCCCTGGCCCCCTTGTTCATGTCCACGCTGCCGCCGCTCCTGCGGCGGGCTCTCGCGCCCCTGCGATGTGCAGATGGGCGACGCTTCGCGGGCCATTGTTTCCGAGCCGTCTTGCCGAATTGTAAATTTTTCCGACTCCTTCTGTATCAAATCAGGACAATTCCGCGCTCCGCAAGGATTTCTCTCACCCGCACCCGAGGTTCCCGTAGTGCGGGGCGACACGGACTCCGCGATGAGTTCAGAAGAGGAGGAGCAGGATGGCGAGAACCACGGCCCAACCGAGGATACTGGCGAGAATCCACAGGATCGCCGCCTGACGCCGGGTCAGTTGCGTCCGCCGCTCGTCGGCCTTGTGCGGATCCTCCTGGTTCACTTCGATCTCCGCCCGGATTCCGGGATACCGGCCCGGTCTCCGCCTCGTGAACCGGACGCCGGGCCACCTCGCTTTCCTTCATGCACAAATCGTGCCGCCGGAAGACGGCGTTTCCGGGTGGTGAGAGTGCGGCGGATTCGGTATAATGAGGTCCAAGGCTCTAACGAAAATGTGGCACCGGAACGAACAGGGTGGACCCATGCCCCTCGGCGGGTTGTTGGCAGGCGGGATGGCAAGTTCCGCGAGTGGAGCGGCGCTCTTCGCCGGGCTCGGCGATCTCCTTGGCGGGTCTTCCTACTTCATTGTTTCCGCGAGCCTTCTGGGGGCATTGGCGGGAAGCGTGATCGGCTGGTGCATCATGCGCATCTGTCTCGCCTTCGGCATTTTCAAATCGTCCCCCTCGACACTGCCGCATTAGGAAGTCCCCCTCGCGGACGCGATGCGGTCCGGTCATCGGGCCGGGGGAGCGGGCGACTCGCCGGAAACCCTCGATTTGTCAGCCGGAATGCGGACACGGACCGCCGCGACCTCCTGCGAAATGTCCTTCCGGACCGTCGGCGAACGCGGCGATCGCGTGATCCGGCGGTCGATGAAGGCGAGGATATCGCGCACCGCACGGCGTCGGTCATGATCGCGCAGAAGCAGATGGTAGCCGTTTCCGTAGCGCCGCACCGTCGTCCTCTCGTCGGGAAGCCGGGCGATCAGCGCACGGATGGCGTGGGCCGGGACGATCTCGTCCTTTCCGCCATAAAGGACCATGGTCTCGGGGCCCATCCCGGGCGCCGCATCGAGCGCCGCCTGCATGAGATCGACGAGGCCGTAGATCGCATCGACGCGCGTTTCCTTGATGATCAGCGGGTCGCGCCCCATGGCGCGCAAAGCGACGGAATTGTCCGATGCCACGCGCGCCAGTCCGCGCCCCGTCAATCGCCAGCCGGGGGCGACATGGGCGATCGTCCAGAGCGTCGCGCGATAGACGGGATTGAGTTCGGACCAGCCCCAGGCCGCCGGCGAGACCAGGACCACACCGGCAAGCTGCGCGGCCGTATCCGGCTGCGCCGCGGCGAGGACGGCGACCGCGGCGCCCATGCTCTCGCCGAGAAGGAAGATCGGACGATCCCCATCGCGCGCGTGAACGAGACGCACGAGCGTTCGCACATCAGCCGCGAGGCGCTCCTTTCCCGCCCACAGACCGGCGCCCGGGCTGCCCCCGAAACCGCGCTGATCGAAGGCGATCACGTCGACGCCGCCCGCGGCCAGCAGCGGCGCCGACCAGACAAAGGCGCGCCGGTAATCGTTGAAGCCGTGCAGCGCGATGACCACGGCGCGCGGCGTCCGCGCCTTCCAGTGGGCCAGCGGCAGCACGGTTCCGTCGCCGGTGTGAAAGCAGGCGCCTTCGATACGGGGCGGCTCGAAGCCGGGCGCGTGCGGCGGCTCCAGCCGGTGCGGCGCGCAACCGGCGGAAAGGGCCAGGAGCAGACCGAGCGCAGCACGGCGCGGCCGCATCATCCGCGCCCCTCCGCGCTCCTCGCCGCCGGCGCGGCCGCCCGCCCGAGGATCGCCGCCACGCGGGCGCGCAGTTCGGGCACCACCTCGGCCTCGAACCAGGGATTGCGGCGCAGCCACAGGAGATTGCGCGGGCTCGGATGCGGCAGCGGCAGGTGGCGCGGCAAATAGTCGCGCCAGTGGCGCACGGTCTCGGCAAGGGTGCGGTGCACCCGGTCGCCGAGATGCCAGGCTTGCGCGTAGCGTCCGATGACGAGAATGAGACTCTGCGGCGGAAGAACGGCGAACAGCCGATCATGCCACAGCGCCGCGCATTCGGGACGCGGCGGCAGATCGCCGCCCCTGCTCGCCGTGCCGGGAAAGCAGAAGCCCATCGGCACGATGTTCACGCGTGCCGGGTCGTAGAAGGTCGCGCGATCGATGCCGAGCCAGTCGCGCAGGCGGTCGCCGGAAGGGTCGTTGAAGGGAAGGCCGGTCTCGTGCACCCGACGCCCCGGTGCCTGCGCGGCAATGAGCAGGCGTGCCGTCGCCGACGCCTGCAGCACCGGCCGCGGCTCATGGGCCAGCACGCCGGCGCAGGCGCGGCAGGCGCGGATGGCCGCAAGAAGCGTCGACAGCGCTGCCTCGTTTTTATCCCGAGGTGCAATTGAATTCGTCATGACAATCGGTACTCTAGGCGGCGATGAGCGGAACGTCACCCCCTGCCCCCGGCACGGCGACCCGGGTCGCCGTGCAGCGGTCGTCGTCTTCGGACGTGCCGGCCGCGGCAGCGGTCCGCGCGCGATTTCTCGAGGTGCGGCGGCGCACCGAGGATCTCGCCGCGCCGCTGTCGCCCGAGGACGCGCAGGTGCAGTCGATGCCCGACGTCAGCCCGACGAAGTGGCATTTCGCCCATACGAGCTGGTTTTTCGAGACCCTGCTGCTCGCCGCATACGACCCCGACTTCGCTCCCTTCGATCCCGACTTCGCCTATCTCTTCAACAGCTATTACGAGACGCTCGGGGCGCGCCATCCACGCCCCTGCCGCGGTCTCGTCACCCGTCCCGCACTTTCTACCGTCTACGCTTATCGTGCCGCCGTCAGCGAGCGACTGTGCGCGCTCCTCGACACCTTCGCGGCCCGCGACGACTGGCCCGCGATCGCCGCCCTCATCGATCTCGGCTGCCATCACGAGGAGCAGCATCAGGAGCTTCTGCTCACCGACATCAAGCATGTGCTGGCGCAGAACCCGCTCGCCCCCGCCTATCACGCGCCGCCGCCGGAAACGGGGCGCCGGGCGCCCGCGATGGCCTGGCACCGCTTCGACGAGGGCGTCTACGAGATCGGTCATGCGGGCGCGGGCTTCGCCTATGACAACGAGACGCCGCGGCACCGGCGCTATGTCCATGGCTTCGCCCTTGCCTCGCGGCCGGTGACCAATGGCGAATATCGCGAATTCATCGCCGATGGCGGCTATCGCGAGCCGCGCCTGTGGCTCTCGGACGGCTGGGACTGGGTGCGGCGGGAAGGCCGCACCGCACCGCTCTACTGGTCCGGAACGGACGGTGAGTGGCAGCTCTTCACCCTGCACGGCCGGGCGGAGATCGATCCCGACGAGCCGGTCGCGCACCTCTCCTGTTTCGAGGCCGACGCCTTTGCCCGCTGGGCCGGCGCCCGGCTGCCGCGCGAGGAGGAGCTCGAGATCGCCGCCGCCGCCATGATCGACCCCGGGCCGGTCAACGACCTCTCGAGCGGGCGTTGCCATCCCGCCGTCGCTTGCGGCGGAGAGGGGACGCGTCCCGGCATCCTTCAGCTTCAGGGCGACGTCTGGGAATGGACGCAGTCCGCCTATGCGGCCTATCCCGGCTACCGGCCGGCTACCGGGGCGGTGGGGGAATACAATGGCAAATTCATGTGCAATCAGTATGTTCTGCGCGGCGGCTCCTGTGTGACCCCGGCGGGGCACTGGCGCCCGAGTTACCGCAACTTCTTCCCCGCCCATGCCCAATGGCAGTTCAGCGGTGTGCGGCTGGCCAAGGATCCCTGATGACCTCGAAACCGTGTACCGACGTCGCCTTCATCGATCACGCCCCGGCGCGCGAATCCTTCGCCGACGCGGTGCTTGCGGGTCTTTCGCGAATCCCCAAGAGCCTGCCGGCGAAATTCTTCTATGACGATCGCGGCTCGGCGCTCTTCGAGCGCATCACGACGCTGCCGGAATACTATCCGACACGGACCGAGCTCGGGATCCTGGAAGCGAATGCGGCGCGTCTGGCGGCGACGATCGGACCCGGCGCGCAGCTCATCGAATTCGGTGCCGGGGCGCTCGAGAAGGTGCGCACGCTCCTCGCCGCGCTAGCAGGACCCGAGGGCTTCACCGCCATCGACATCTCGGGCGCGCATCTCAAGGCGGCGGCCGAGACGCTGGCGCGGGACTTCCCCCGCGTGCCGATCGCCGCGGTCTGTGCCGACTACACGCGCCCGATCACCCTGCCCGAACCGCTGGCGAGTTCCGCCGCACGTCGCGTCGGCTTCTTCCCCGGCTCGACGATCGGCAATTTCGATCCCGCGGCGGCGATCGACTTTCTCGCCACCGTGCACCCGATCTTCGAGCCGCGCGGGCTCTTCATCGTCGGCGTCGACCTCAAGAAGGACACCGCCACCCTCGAGGCCGCCTACAATGACGCGCAAGGCGTCACCGCCGCCTTCAATCTCAACATCCTCGCGCGCATCAATCGCGAGCTCGGAGGCAGCTTCGCCCTCGACCGCTTCGCGCACCGCGCCTTCTACAATGACGATATGGGACGAATCGAGATGCATCTCGTCTCCGAGGTCGACCAGGTGGCCCGCATCGCCGGCAGAACGGTCGCCTTCGCCGCAGGCGAGAGCATCCACACCGAAAACAGCTACAAATACGCGATCGAGGAGTTTCAGTCGCTCGCCGCACGCGCCGGCTGGGCCCCCGCGGGAGTGCTGACCGATCCGCAAGACCTCTTCAGCATCCACCTGCTGGCAACGCGGGCCCCGGTCGGAGCGTGATCAGGCCGCGCGCGCCGCATAGCGGCGAAGATGGTGGTCGCGATCGCCGAAGAGCGCGTCGAGGACATGCAGACGCTTGAAACAACTCGCGATGCCAAGCTCGTCGGAGACCCCCATGCCGCCATGGAGCTGCACCGCCTGCGCCACCACGAAGGTGCCGCGTCGCCCGAGCTCCGCCTTCGCCGCCGACACCGCTGCGGCGCGTTCGGCGGCGTCCCCGCCGTCGACGGCGAGATTGGCGGCGATCATCAGCGAGCGCATTTCCTCGCAGGCGACCACCATGTCGGTGAGGCGATGCTGCAGCACCTGGAAGGCCGCGAGCGGGCGGCCGAACTGCCTGCGGGTGAGGAGATGCTCGCGGGTCGCGGCGGTCGCCGCTTCCATGATGCCGACCGCCTCGGCGCAGACGGCCGCCGTCGCCCCGTCGATTACCGCTTCGAGCGCCGGGCGCACCGGACCGGCCGAGAGCCGCGCCCGCGCATCGAGGTGCACCGCCTCGAGCACCAGTTCCGCCGCCCGGCCGCCGTCGCACGTCGGGTAGCCCCGGACCAGAAGGCCCGCGGCATCGGCCGGGAGCAGAAAGGCGGCGATATCCGCCTCCCCCTCGATCCGCGCGGTCACCACGAAGAGATCGGCCGCGGGCCCGCCAAGCACGACGCTCTTGTGGCCGTCGAGGCGCCAGCCCTCGCCCTCGCGTACCGCCAGAGTGGCGACGCGTGCGAGATCATGGCGGCTTCCGGGTTCGGCGAACGCGAGCGCGGCCAGGCGCTCGCCGGCGATGAGGGAGGGCAGGTGTTCGGCCTTCTGCTCAGAATCACCAAGCGCCGCCAGGGTACGCCCGGCGAGCAGGATGGTGGAAAGATAGGGTTCGAGCACGAGTCCACGGCCGAAGGCCTCCATCAGCCCCATGATGTCGCTCGCCTGTCCGCCGAGCCCGCCGTCCCGTTCGGAAAACGGCAGGGCGAGCCAGCCGAGCTCCGCCATCTGCCGCCAATGCGCACGCGAGAAACCCTCCGCGCCCGCGGCCAGCGCACGCCGCGCCTCGAAGCTGTAGTTCTCGCGCACGAAGCGCTCGGCGCTGTCGCGCAGCAGCCGCTGTTCTTCGCTCAATGCAAAATCCATCCTGCGTTCCCCGCGATCGCCCCCGACGGCCCTGGCCGGCGACCTCATCTTGCATGCCTGACCGCCGCCATCAACCTGCCGCTTGCCTGTGGACGGCCCGCTCGGCATAGTGCCGCCGGAGCCCGCACATGACGCCCGATGACCTGCCACTGGCCGACATTTCGCCGCCGAGCATTCTCCTCGCGGCGCTGGCGCTCAATCTCGTTCTGTGCAGCGCCGGCCGGCTGAGTTCGGTCTTCGCCTGGCCGGCGACCATGGCCGGGCGCCTCATTCAGACATTCGAGGCGCGCTACAACCGGCCGCATGCGACGGATGCCATGCGCCGGGCGGATTCGGTTTCGATCGCCATCGTTCTGGTCATCCTCGCGCTCGGTGTCGGCCTCGGCTTCCATGTCCTTCTCCGCGGCTTTCCCTATGGCTGGTTGGTCGAGGCGGCATTCATCTCGATCCTGCTCAATATTCGCCCGCATCTCGAGCGCATGCGCATTCTCGCACATGCGGCACGAGACGGCGGCGAGGAGGCGCGCGCCACCCTCAGCCTGCTCACCAGCCGCGACGCCTGCGACGGCGACGTCGCAAGCATCTGCACGGCCGGCATCGAGAGCGCGGCCATGGTGCTCACGCAGGGCCTCATGGGGCCCGTTCTGTGGTACCTGATCGGCGGCCTTCCCGCCCTGCTGGTCTTCAAGATGATCGATACCGCGAGCACGATGATCGACGAGCGATCGGAGAATGCGCGCAGCTTCGGCTGGGCGCCCCGCTGTCTGAGCGCGCTTCTTCTCTTTCCCGCGAGCATCCTCGCGGCGCCGATCGTGGTCATCGCGGCGCTCCTCGTGCCGGGCGCCCATGCACGGATCCGTGGCGTATTCTCCGGCCGCAGAGGCCGCTATGCCTGGCCCGTCTTCACCCCCGTCATCGCCGCCTTCGCCGCGGTCCTCGGCGTTCGTCTGGGGGGGCCGGTGTGCATCGGCAGCTTCCGCCGGGCGGGGACCTTCTTCGGGCCGGACCGGAAGGCGACGCTTGGCGATCTGTGGCGTGCCCGCTCCCTGTTCATCGCTGCCGGTCTCGTTGTCGCCGCCCTGCTGGCCCTGCTTCCAGGCCTCGCGGGCGATGTCACGGGCTTTTTCGATTTCTGAGCCGTCCGGACCGGCGGGCGCGGCCGTGGTCAAGGCTCTGCGCGCGTGAATCTCAAGGCCCTGGAACAAGTTGCGCTGTTTTTTCTGAGCAGTTGATGCAAATTCCGCCATGGCGCTTGCAAGCAGGCGCAGGATACCCCATGATTGTGTCGGCGCATCATCCAGTTCTCGCCTAGGCTGTTCACTGCCCGACCGATGAGAGGTGCGATCGCGCCGCGCGAGATTTCACAGGTCGATGATTGCACATGGCCCGAAGAGGCCGGGGTATATCGGTGAGAGGAAGAATGCCGGACCCAGTCGATATTCATGTCGGAGAACGTGTCCGCGCCCGTCGCCTGCTGTGCGGCATGAGCCAGGAAGCCTTCGCGAACAAGCTGGGTGTCACCTTTCAGCAGGTCCAGAAATACGAGCGGGGCGCCAACCGCATCTCCGCCAGCCGTCTTTACAGGATTTCCAAGATTCTCAATGTCCCGGTGAGCTATTTCTTCGAGGATATCGGCCGCAACGCCCTGCCCGGGTCATTGCGCCGCGAGGGCCTCGAGCTCATCCGTGCGTTCAACAAGATCAAGAAACGGCGGGTGCGGAAGCAGATCCTGACATTGCTGAAC
Source organism: uncultured Sphingomonadales bacterium (assembly GCA_964484045.1). Classification (GTDB taxonomy): domain Bacteria; phylum Pseudomonadota; class Alphaproteobacteria; order Sphingomonadales; family Rhodothalassiaceae; genus J134. Next base: position 11,665 of record CAZAEP010000008.1, on the reverse strand, counting down.
AGCCTGGGCGACGACGCCGCACGGGCGAAGGTCCCCGCCGGCGAAGGACGCGCCTCCTGATCCGCATCCCCGGCCGGCCCGCGCACGCAACGCGTCTCCTGCCGCGGGGCCTAACCGAAAAATCCGCTGCCGCCGGCGCTGCCGACAGGCTCCGGGACGGTCCATGGCGCAGCCCCTGCCGCGCCGGAGCAGTCCGACGAAAACCGGCTTCCCGGCGCCGCATGACAAACAGCTTGTGCGACCATGGCTTGCAAGCCTCTTTGCAGGAAATAATCGTTTGGGTAGTATGCGCCATCGCCCGTCCGGAGGGGGGAGGCGCCGGTGGAGGGGATTCATGCGACACTCACGGCGGCCTGCTGGCTCGTCGGCGGGCTCCTTGCCCTCTCGGGCCTGGATGATCTCCTGCTCGACGGCCTCGCCCACCTCCACCGGTTCGCCCGACGCCTCACCGTCTATCGCCGCCACCCGCGTGCAAGCTGTACCAGCCTGCCCCGCCTTCCCGAGCAGTCGATCGCCATTCTCGTCCCGGCATGGCGCGAGGCGGCGGTGATCGGAACCATGCTGAGAACCTTGCGGGCGCGTCTCCGTTATCGCAATTATCATGTATTCGTCGGCACCTATGCCAACGACCCGGCGACCGCCGTCGCGGCGAGAGCGGCCGACCCCTCCGGGCGCTGGCTGAGCGTCATTGGCTTCGACACCGCCGGCCCGACGACCAAGGCGGACTGCCTCAACCGGCTCTGGCGGGCGGTCGCTGCCCGGGAAAGGAGGCGGAACGGGCGGATCGACCTCGTGGTGCTGCACGACGCCGAGGACATCGTGCATGCCGACGAGCTCCGGGTCTTCAACTATCTCGGTCGTCGCGCCGACATGGTGCAGCTCCCCGTCGTGCCCCTGATCCCGCGACGGCGGGCGATGATCGCGGGCCATTATCTCGACGAATTCGCGGAATCGCACCAGAAGGACCTTGTCGTCCGCGAATGGCTCGCGGGCGGCGTGCCGAGCGCCGGCGTCGGCTGCGCCTTCCGCCGCGACGCGCTCGGCGACATGGCGGCCCTCCATGGCGGGCGACCGTTTTCCGAGAGCAGTCTTACCGAGGACTATGCGCTTGCGCTCGCCCTCCTGCGCCGGAATCGGCGAACGATCTTCGTGCGCCTGCACGATGCCGACGGTGTCGCGGTCGCGACACGCGAGTATTTTCCCGACGATTTCAGGGCCGCCGTCCGGCAGAAAGCGCGCTGGCTCACCGGCATCGTGCTGCAGTCCTGGGCACGCGACGGCTGGACCGGGTCCCTCGGCAACAGATACATGCTGCTGCGCGATCGCAAGGCGATCCTCGCCGCGCTCCTGTCCGCCGCCGCCTATGTCCTCGCCCTCTGCGTCACGCTCTATGCCGGCCTCGCGCTTATTCGCCCCGGCGTCCCGCCGCTTGTGCGGGGCGGCGAACCGCTGGCCTGGCTCCTCACCGCGAATTTTCTCCTTCTGGTCAATCGTGCGGGGCACCGCATGGGCTATGTGTGGCGACTCGCCGGCCCGCGGCAGGCGCTCTTGTCGCTGCCGCGGATCGCGATCGCGAATGCGATCAATTGCGGCGCCGCCCTGCGGGCACTCCGGCTTTATATCCGGCATCGACGCCGCGGCATGCCCCTGCGCTGGGACAAGACGGCCCATCACTTGCCCGCCCGGATCCCCGCCGAATGAGGTGGCGGCTTTCCTGCATTCCCCTGGTCCTCGGCCTTCTCCTGCCCCGCCCCGGCGCCGCCTTTCCGCAGACCGCCCGACAACTTGCCGACGACGCCTACGGCGCCCTTCGGCACGGCCAGCGCGCAAGAGCCGCCGCACTCCTCGAACAGGCCCTCGACCGCGTGCGCCGGCCCGATCTCGAAGCGCGTCTCGCGCGTGATCTCGGCTATCTCCTCGAGGCGCTCGGACGCCATCGCGATGCCGCCGGCGCCTTCGCCCGCGCAGCGCGGATCGCCCCCGATGCACCGACATTCCGCGCCCTCGGTTACGCCGCGCTCGCCGCCGGCGATACGGGGCGCGCGATCGATGCCTTCGAAGCGGCGCGGGTGTGCGACCCCGACGATCCGACGACCTTGCGCCAACTCGGATATCTCTATCAGCGCATCGGGGCACGGCGTCGCGCCGCCGCCGCCTTTCGTGCCGCGATGCGGACCGCCGATGCGGCCGGCGAGGCCAATCCCGAGCGCCGCCTTCTCCTGCGGCGCGAGGTGCGCGCGCTCGGAAAACGCATCGACGGCGGGCTCGCGCTCCTGTGGCGGCGCGACGGGCCGTCGAACGCACCGCTCACCGTCGGCGGTCGCGTGCTCAGCCAGAGCCAGGGCCTGGCCGGGATCGACGGCCGCCTGCCCTGGCCACGGCTCGGCGCCGGGCGCTGGCTTGCCGGCTCCGGTCGCCTCCTCTGGGCGCTCGACGGCGATCGCCCGACACCGCGTGCGGAAAGCCTGCAGGCCGGCATCGGGCTCAAGTTCAAGCCGTTCGCGCACGAGACCCTGATCCTCGGCGTCGAGCGCCTGATCGCCGTCGGCGCTTTGGCCCGCGACGACTGGCTGCTGCGCGCCTCCTGGTCGCGCGGCGCCGGCCTCGAGGCGCCCCCGGGGCACCGCAGTTGGCTCTTCTGGTCGCTCTATGGCGATGTCGCGCTCATCGACCCGGGCGATCCCGACCTGCAACTGAGCGGCGCGGGTCGCCTCGGCTGGGGCCGCCAGTTCGGACCCTTCGTCCTGCTGCCGCATCTGCAACTGAGCACGCTCATCGTCGACGATTCCGGCGGCACGACGAGCCTTGTCGAGGGCGGCCCGGCGCTCGAGGTCGTCCTGCCCTTCGGCGGCGATCGCTTCCGCGCCGCCCCCCATGCCCTTGCCCTCGTACTCGCCTACCGGGCCCGTATCGCCGGCACGTCGCGCAATCGCAGCGGCGCGACGCTTTCCCTTGCCCTCAGATTCTAGCTGGCGGTTCGGCGCCGCACGCGTATCATGTCGCCCAAAGCGGCGCCGGCATGGGGAGGAACCGGAAATGCGCATGACCCTGTTGCTGCTTGCTCTCGGCAGCCTCTTCATCCTTGCCCACACAAGCGCACAGGCGGCCGACACGGCGTTCGACGTCGAAGCGGCGGTCCAGAGCTATCTGGATATATTGACGCCGGAGGAGAAGGCACGCTCGGACGCCTATTTCGAAGGCGGCTACTGGATCCGGCTCTGGGATCTCCTGTACGGCCTCGCCATCGCCTTCGTCCTTCTTCATTTCCGGCTTTCGGCGCGGCTGCGCGATGGAAGCGTGCGCATCTTTCGGCGGCGCTGGCTCGCCACCATGGGCTATGGCGCCGGCTATCTGCTGGCGGTGGCGATTCTCGGCTTTCCCTGGACCGTCTACACCGCTTTCGTGCGCGAGCATCGGTACGACCTTTCGACGCAGACATTCGGTGCCTGGTTCGGCGAGCATCTCATGAGCCTCGGCTTTTCGCTCGTCGGCATCTCGATCGCCGTTCTCGTGCTCTATGCGGTGATCCGGCGCGCGCCGCGAACCTGGTATCTGTGGGGTGCGGCGGCAATGATCGGGCTCATCGGTTTCGCGGTCTTCGTCTCGCCGGTCTTCGTCGAGCCCGTCTTCAACGACTACACGCCGATGGAAGAGGGACCGCTCAAGGAGGATATTCTGGCAATGGCGCGCATGAACGGCGTGCCTGCGGACGATGTCTTCGTCGTCGACGCCTCGCGGCAGACGACGCGCATTTCGGCCAATGTCGCAGGTCTCTTCGGCACCACGCGCATCGCACTCAACGACAACCTTCTCCGTCAGGGCACGGCGGCGGAAGTGCGCGCGGTGATGGGCCACGAACTCGGACATTATGTGCTGGGCCATGCCTACAAGTTCATGACCGGCTTCGCCATCCTCATCGCCGTCGGCTTCGCCTTCGTGCACTGGGCCTTCGGCCGCATCGTCGCACGCCGTGGCGCGGCGTGGGGCGTGCGCGGGCTCGACGATGTCGCGGGTCTGCCGCTCATCGTCGCCCTGATGTCGGTCTATTTCTTCGCGATCACGCCCTTGACCAACACGATCACCAGAAACTCGGAGGCCGAAGCCGACATCTTCGGCCTCAATGTCGCCCACGCGCCCGACGGCTTCGCCTCGATCGCGATGAAGCTTGCGACCTATCGCAAGATCGCGCCCGGCGCGATCGAGGAGGCGATCTTCTACGACCACCCCTCGGGCAAGAGCCGGGTCACGATGGCGATGCGCTGGAAGGCCGAGAACCTCGATCTCCTGGAGGCGATCGCCGGCCACCGCACGCAGCCCCGGAAGAATGCCGATGCACCGGCGAAGTGAGGGGGCCGGTCACGCCGCCCCCGCCCCCTTGACCTTGAGAAAGCGCACCCTGGGCCAGTCCTCGATGCCCTTGTTGAGGTGCCAGGCATTGCGCGCCAGATAGACCGGCTGGCCGGTATGATCCTCGGCGATCGCCGTGCGCACGCCGTCGACGAGGCGTTTGAGCTCGCGCGGTTCGTCGGCGGCGAGCCAGCGCGCGGTCATGAGCTCGGTGGCCTCGAAGCGCACCGGGATGTCGAACTCGCTCCGGATACGGTCGGCGAGGATGTCGAACTGCAGGGCGCCGACGACGCCGACGATCCAGTCCGAGCCGACGAGCGGCTTGAAGACCGAGGCCGCCCCTTCCTCCGCGAGCTGCACGAGCGCGCGGGAAAGATGCTTCGCCTTCATCGGATCCTCGGGCCGCACGCGCTGCAGGAGTTCGGGGGCGAAGGCGGGCACGCCGGTGAAGGCCAGAGGCTCGCCCTCGCTCAGGGTGTCGCCGATATGATAGCCGCCGTGATTGGGAATGCCGATGATGTCGCCGGCCACCGCGTCTTCCACCCGTTCGCGCTCCCGGGCGAAGAAGAACTGCGCATTGTGAACCGCGACGGACCTGCCGCTGCGCACATGCAGCAGCTTCATACCGCGGCGGAACCGCCCCGAAGCGAGGCGCACGAAGGCCATGCGGTCGCGGTGCCTGGGATCCATGTTCGCCTGGATCTTGAAGACGAAGCCGGACAGCTTCGGCTCCTCGGGGGCGACGATGCGCGTGCGCGCGGGCTGCGGGCGTGGCGGCGGGGCGTGGTCGCGGATGCCGTCGAGCAGAGGCTCGACGCCGAAGCTGTTGAGGGCGCTGCCGAAATAGACCGGGGTCAGATGCCCCTCGCGATAGGCTGCGATGTCGAAGGACCGGGTCAGCCCGCGCACCATCTCGACCTCCTCGCGCAATCCGGAAAGCTGATCGGCATCGAGCAGGCTCGCGAGTCGGGGATCGTCAAGGCCGCCGAGCGGGATCGGCGCGCGCCTCCCGTCGCGATCCCCGGGATCGAACAGCAGCAGCCGCTCGTGGAGCAGATCGTAACAGCCGCGGAAGCGCCGCCCCATGCCGATCGGCCAGGAGACCGGCGCCACGTCGAGCGCGAGGCGGTCCTCGATCTCGTCGAGAAGGTCGAAGGGCTCGCGGGCATCGCGGTCCATCTTGTTGATGAAGGTGATAATGGGAACATCGCGCAGACGGCAGACCTCGAAGAGCTTCAATGTCTGCGCCTCGATGCCCTTGGCCGCGTCGAGCACCATGACTGCGGAATCGACGGCGCTCAGCACGCGATAGGTGTCCTCGGAGAAGTCCTCGTGACCGGGCGTGTCGAGAAGGTTGAAGACCGTATCCTCGCGGCGGAAGGTCATCACCGAGGAAGTCACCGAAATGCCGCGCTCCTGCTCGACCCGGAGCCAGTCCGAGCGCGCCCGCCGGCGCTCGCCGCGCGCCTTCACCGCGCCGGCGAGCTCGATCGCGCCGCCGTAGAGCAGCAGCTTTTCGGTCAGCGTCGTCTTGCCGGCGTCGGGGTGCGCGATGATGGCAAAGGTCCGCCGGCGGGCGATCTCGTCCACGAGACTCATGCGGGCTCCACAGTCAGGGGAATCGGCGCGCACCATACGGAGATCGCCGGAAAATGGAAGGGGGCGTGACAGCGAGGCCTCGCGCCGCGACGACAAAGAGGGCCGCCGACCGCCCGGCGACCCTCCTCGTCCCCCTCCCGGACCGGTCGGCGAGACGTTGCCCGCACTGGCCCCCGCTTTGACCTCGTCGGACCGCGTGGCGCCCCCCCGACGCCGGCGACATGCGACACATGTCGCCTCCGGGTCCTCACATCCGCGCTTTTCGCAAAGGTCATGCCAGAATGAGCCGACCGGCTGATTTTACGATGTTTTCAGTGCCGCTGCGCGCAATGACCGGGCGATGCGTCCCGTTCAGGCGCCGCAGTTGTCAAAGAAACCGACAGATCGGCCGCCCGGCGGGCGAACGGCCCGACGAGTCCGGGCCGCGCGCATCGCCGACGCCGAAGAAAAGGACTCAGCGCTGCACCGCAAGTTGCGGCCGCGGATTGTGACCAAAGCGGCGGTCCCGCTCGCGAATCCGCTCTAGCGCGATGTCGTCGGCCGCCTCCTGCGTCGGGATGTCCTTCTCCGCCGCCACTGTAAAGACATGCGACAGGGTGCGGCCGAGCGCCTTCATCTTGCGTCCGATCCAGGCCGCGTCATGCTCGCCGAGCTCGGCCGCGACGGCGATCAGGCCGCCGGCATTGGCAACATAGTCGGGGGCATAGAGGATGCCGCGACGGTGCAGGGCAAGCCCGTCCTCGGGGCGCGCGAGCTGATTGTTCGCCGCGCCCGCGACGACGGCGGCGCGAAGCTCGGGGATCGTGGCGGCGTTCAGGATCTCGCCCACCGCGCAGGGGGAGAAGACCTCGACCTCCTCGCGGTGGATGATCTCGACCGGAACGATGCGCACGCCCTTCCGTGCCGCCGCCGCCGCTCGATCGACGTCGGTGTCGGCGCCGACGACGGCCGCGCCATCGGCGCGCAGAAGGTCGACGAGAGCGCCACCGACCTTGCCGAGCCCCTGCACCGCCACGCGCACGCCCTTGAGATCGTTCCTGTCGAGACGATGACGCACGGCATTCAGGATCGCCTCATGAACGCCGTGCGCCGTCGTCGCGGCGGGGTCGAAGGCACCGAGACCGACGACATAGGGCGTGCGCTCGTGCATCACCGCGACGTCCTCCGAGCGCAGCCCGAAATCGACACCGGTACGGAAGGCGCCGGCGAAGGTGTTGACCCAGTCGGCGATACGCAGAAGGGCGGCGCGGCGGGCCTCGCCGCTTTCGGGCAGGGGACCCATCACCACCGCCTTGGCGCCGCCGAAGTCGACGCCGGCCATCACCGACTTGTAGCTCATCCCGCGCGACAGGCGCAGCAGGTCGGCCAATGCGGCATCGGCGCTCGCATATTCGCGCACGCGGCAGCCGCCGGCCGATGCGGTGCGCCAGTGGCGGTGGATGGCGATCATGGCCCTGAGCCCGCTTGTCGCGTCGTGGAAGAACGCCACCTCTTCATGGGCGTCGAAAGCGGGGTGGTCATAAGGTACGCAGCTCATCTTTTCGGCTCCCGATTTTTTCATTGTCCGAGATGTGTTCGCCGGTCCCCGCCGACGATACGTCTTTTTGTCGCGGACGCGGCCCCGCGCCCCGCCTTGCGGAAGGCGGCCAGAAGCCGCGCCTCCTCGGCCTTCGCCGTCGTCACGTTCTCCGCCTTCACCGGACCGAAGCCGCGGATGCGGTCGGGCAATTCGGCAAGCGCCACCGCGATGTCGTAATTCGCCGGCCCGAGGGCCCCGAACAGCTCGCGCATCAGGATGCGGTAATCGGCGATGAGCCGCCGCTCGAGCCGCCGGTCCGGATGATAGCCGAAGAGATCGAGCCGCGTGCCGCGCAGCCGTTTTCCCTTGGCGAGCAGACGCAGAACCGGCATCAGCCAGCGGCCGCGGAAGGTCATCTTCCGCGGTCGACCGCGAGCGTCCTTGCGCCGGGCGAGAAGCGGCGGCGCGAGGTGAAATTCGAGCGCGAAGTCGCCGTCGGTATAGAGCCGCGCCACCTCGTATTCGTCCTTGTAGGCCATCAGCTTGTAAAGATTGCGCGCGACCGCCTTCGCCAACCGGTCGTCGGCAATGCCCGCGGCATGTTCGGCCGATCGCGCGGCCGCGACGAAGGCGCGGTACTGCGCCGCATAGGATTCATCCTGATAGCGCACAAGCTCGGCCGAGCGGTGTTCGACGATGGCCTCGAGCGTGTCGGGCTCGTGCGCCCCGGCCGGCGTCATCAGTCCGGCGATGAAGGCCGGATCATGCGCCGCCAGGCGCCCGAGCGAAAAGGCCCTCTGATTGCTCTCGACCGCAACGCCGTTGAGTTCGATCGCGCGCCGGAGCGCCGCCTCGCCGAGCGGCACCGCGCCCTGCTGCCAGGCGAAGCCGAGCAGGAACATGTTGGCGTAGACGGTATCGCCGAGGAAGCGCTCGGCGATGCGATAGGCCTCGACCTCGGTCACCCGTCGGGCGCCCACCCGCGCCTTCAATGCCTCGAGCCGACCCGCATAATCGAGATCGGCGCGGATGTCGCGCACATAGTCGGCGGTGGGGATCACCGCCCGGTTGACGATGGCGCGGCTCCGTCCCCGGGCAAGGCTCGCGAGCGGCTCGGCATCGGTCGCGACGACAATGTCGCAGGCGAGCAGAAGATCGGTCTCGCCGCGATCGATGCGCACCGGATGCGCCGCCCCGCGCGCAGCGCGCAGGCGCACATGGCTCAGAACCGCCCCGCCCTTCTGCGCAAAGCCCATGAAATCGAGCACCGAGGCGGAGCGGCCCTCGAGATGGGCCGCCATCGAGATGATCCGTCCGATGGTCACGACGCCGGTGCCGCCGACGCCGGTGACGAGAATATCGGCATCGCCGCCGCGCCCGGCCGCTTGCGGGGTCGGCAGCTTCGCCAGACGGGCGGCAAGTTCGGCGGCATCGAGTCGCGCGGCGGCCTTGTTGAGCGCGAGCCCTTCGCCTTCGACGGTGACGAAGCTCGGGCAGAAGCCGTCGAGGCAGGAATAGTCCTTGTTGCACGAGGACTGCTCGATCCGGCGCTTGCGCCCGAAAGGCGTCTCCGCCGGCACCACGGAGAGGCAGTTCGATTGCACCGAGCAGTCGCCGCAGCCTTCGCAGACGCGTTCGTTGATGAACACACGTTTCGGCGGATCGGGATGGAGATTCCGCTTGCGCTTGCGCCGCTTCTCGGCCGCGCAGGCCTGATCGTAGATGAGCACGCTGACGCCGGGATGGGTGCGCAGCTCCTCCTCGACGGCGAGCAGGTCGTCGCGATGGTGGATCGTCGTGCCCTCGGGAAAGTCCGCGCGACCCCGGTATTTCTCCGGTGCGTCGCTCAGCACCGCGATGCGCTCGACCCCTTCGGCGCGCACCTGCCGGGCGATCCGGTCGACGCCGAGCGTGCCGTCGACCGGCTGCCCGCCGGTCATCGCGACCGCGTCGTTGAAGAGAATCTTGTAGGTGATGTTGACGCCGGCGGCGACCGCCTGCCGGAGCGCGATGTGACCGGAATGGAAATAGGTGCCGTCGCCGAGATTCTGGAAGGCATGGCCGTTGCCGACGAACGGCGCGCGGCCGACCCAGTGCACCCCCTCGCCGCCCATCTGGATGAGGGTCGTCGTCTGCCGATCCATCCAGCTCGCCATGAAATGACAGCCGATACCGGCGAAGGCGCGGCTGCCCTCGGGCACCAGCGTCGAGCGGTTGTGCGGACAGCCGGAGCAGAAATAGGGCTGCCGCCTGCCGCCCGCGGGAAGGAGGATCGGCGCCGCGTCCTCGCGATGCGTGCGCAGGTCGATGCCGGGCGCGATGCGGTCGAACCAGGCCGCGAGCGCATCGAGAAGCCGCGAGGGGCGCAATTCGTCGACGTCGTCGATCCAGTCCTCGCCCGCGGGTCCGTGCTTGCCGAAGACCCGGGGCGGAGACGCGCCGCCATGGTCGTGAAGCAGCACCTTCACCTGATCCTCGATGAGGCCGCGTTTTTCCTCGACGACGAGGAGCTCCCGCTTGCCGGCGGCGAAATCGAGCATGCCCTGCGCCTCGAGCGGCCAGACGAGCCCGACCTTGTAGACCGCGAGCCCGAGCGCGCGGGCGCGGGCGTCGTCGATGCCGAGACGCTCGAGCGCCGCCATGAGGTCGAGATGGCCCTTGCCGGCGGCGACGATGCCGTAGGCCGCGCCTTTTTCGCCAAGGACCGGGCGGTCGAGCGGATTGGCCCGGGCGAAGGCGGCGAGCGCGCGCATCTTCTCGCGATTGCGCCGTTCCACCTGCATGCCCGGCAGATCGGGCCAGCGATAGTGGAGTCCGCCTTCGGGCGGCGTGTAGTCGGCCGGCGTCGCGAAGTGCGGCAGCGGCCCGAGCTCGACGGTCTGACCGCTCTCGACGGTCTCGGAGATCGCCTTGAAGCCGATCCAGGCGCCGGAAAAGCGCGAGGCGGCGATCCCCCAGAGGCCGAAATCGCGGTATTCGGCGACGCTCGCGGGGTGGATCACCGGCATGTACCAGGACCGCATGGCGAGATCGGACTGGTGCGACATCGACGACGAGACGCAGCCATGGTCGTCGCCGACGACGACGAGCACGCCGCCCGTCGGCGAGCTGCCATAGGCGGTGCCGTGCTTCAGCGCGTCGCCCGCGCGGTCGGCGCCGGGCCCCTTGCCGTACCACATGGCGAAGACGCCCTCGACGGTGCGCCCGGGATCGCTTTCGACCTGCTGCGTGCCCATGATCGCGGTCGCCGCCAATTCCTCATTGACGGCGGGCCGGAAGACGATGTCCTCGGCCTCGAGAAAGCTCTGCGCCCGCCACAGCGCCATGTCCAGCCCGCCCAGCGGCGAGCCGCGATAGCCGCTGACGAAGCCGGCGGTGCGGCGTCCCTCGCGGCGGTCGAGACGGCGCTGGTCGAGCAGAATGCGCACCAGCGCCTCGGTGCCGGTGAGAAAGACCCGGCCCCGGGGCCGCGCATAGCCGTCCTCGAGACGATAGGTCTCGTCGAGCGCCGTCGCGTCGTCGCCGGTCCTTGCCTCCCTCTCCGCCATCGTCCTGACCCGCACCCCTTGCGCCCTGACCGAAACACCCCCCCTGTCGGCGATTGTAGCCCGACTGCCGTGAAAGGGGTTTTCATTCTTCCCACTCAGTCGTAGATTATGAAATGTTCATTTCTCGTTAACGGCGCACGTGGGACGGTTCATTCATCATGTTGAAGGATGACGAAAGAGCCCTTCTCGCCGCCCTGCAACGGGACGGACGTCTCTCGATCCAGGAACTCGCCGAGCGGGTGCACATGTCGGCGTCCACCTGCTGGCGCAAGATCCGCGCCCTGGAAGCGCGCGGGGTGATCACCGGTTACGCCGCGCTCGTCGACCCCGAAAAGGTGGGGCTGATGGAGGCGGTGTTCGTGCATGTGCGGCTGGAAAAGCACGTGCGCACGAACACCGACGAGTTCATGAAGGTGGTGCTGGCCCGGCCCGAGGTGCAGGAGTGCTATGCCACGACCGGCGACGAGGACTATGTGCTCAAGGTTCTGGCGGCGGACATGCGCGCCTATCGGCGCTTTCTCGAGGACGTGCTGATGCAGATGCCCTATATCGACCATATCCGCTCGAACGTCGTCCTGCGCACGATCAAGCGCGATCCGGTCATCGCACCGGAGATCATCCCTGTCAGCGAATCCTCCTGACGACGGGCGGC
>CAZAEP010000007.1:0-29848 GCA_964484045.1 uncultured Sphingomonadales bacterium | reverse complement strand
TCTCATGGGCGACCACTTTTCGCATCTCTGCGCGGGTGGCGTGCCCCAGGGCGAGAGCATCTGGGAGGTCTCGCGCTATTGCACGGACCCGCAGATCACGGATCGCAATTCGCGTCTCCTGCTGCTCCGCCAGATCTTCTGCGGCCTCATCGAATCCGCACTCCTTTTCGGCATCGAAGCGCTCACCTTCGTCGTCGGTATGGCGATCATACCCTATTGCCTGGAGTGCGGATGGAACATCCGCCCGCTCGGATTGCCGCAGAAACTGGGGCGAGACCGGATCGGCGCCTTTCGTGTCGAAGTCACCCCGGCAGGCCTTCAGAACGTCCGTCGCTACGCCGGAGCCGACCGCCCGCTGCTGCGCTATCCGCAAGGCACGGTGCGAACCGCGGCCTGAGGAGAGACCGCCGCCGCCTTTCCCGGCAATGCCGCAAGAGAGACAATGAGAGAGAAACGATGATCTCAAGACCGGCAAAGGAAACCAGGATCACGGTCCTCGACCGCCTGCGTGCACAGGGCTATGTCATTCTCGAGAATCTCCTCCCCTCGGACACGGTCGAGCGCCTCTATGGCGAGCTCGAACCGTGGTTCGCCAGGACCCCGCGCTGCCGGGGGGATTTCTACGGCTGGCAGACAACCCGCTTCGGTTCGATCCTGACAAAGGCGCCGACCAGCCGAAAACTGGCCCTCGATCCCCGCATCCACAGGCTCGTGGAGCCGGTGCTCGGCCCCCATTGCGACTGGTATCAGCTCAATCTCAGCCAGGCAGTGCGGATTCACCCCGGGGCGCCTCAACAACCGCCGCACCGCGACGAGGAGATGTGGCCCTGTCCCAAGAGCAACGAATATCTCGTCAACGTCATGTGGGCGCTTGATGACTTCACCGCCGAAAACGGGGCGACCCGCCTCTGGCCGCGAAGCCAGTTCGGCCCGTTGACGCGCACCCCCGACCCCGAATCCGCCGTCGTCGCGGAGATGCCCCGCGGCTCGGCGCTCGTGTTTCTCGGATCGTTGACGCATTGCGGCGGGGCGAACGGCAGCCGGGGTCCACGAACCGGTCTCATCTTCAGCTACTGCCTCGGCTGGCTCAAGCAGTATGAGAACCAGTTCCTCGCCTATCCGCCTGAGGTGGCCCGGCATTTTCCACAAGCCCTCCAGGACCTCATCGGCTATCGCATTCACCGTCCCAATCTCGGCGGGTACGAGAATCAATCGCCCGCGGTACTCTTCGACGAGAACCGCCCGTCCGCGCTCCCGGCCGTCGATGCCCTGCCACCCGCGATCGCGGAGGAACTTCGTCGCCTCCAGGAGAAGGAAGCCGCCTGATGCCACATGACCCTGAACCGACAGTCGAAAACGTTCTCGAGCACCTGCTCGAACGCTCGACCGAACTCGAGCTCTGGGCCTCCATCCTGGGGCTCGATCTGGTGCACAAGCTCGCCGGCGCGGCGGCGCTCGAGCTCCGCGACGAGCTCCGGCGCGCACGCCAGTATCGCGATGCGACGATTGCGCGTCACTAGGCTATTTCGGGGACGTGATACTTATTGATTGGACGCGGGATCCTGTACCCTGTCCCCGGACACGGCGGACGGGGATGCGACCGGGGTGCTGACGAGGCCGGCGGAAATGACGTATTTCACCGCCTCCTCGACTCCCATATCGAGAAAAATGCAATCCTTGCGCGGCACGAAGAGGAGAAACCCCGACGTGGGGTTGGGCGTCGTCGGCAGAAACACGCTCACCGAATCGGGCGGAACCTTCAGCCCCACCTCGCCCCTGGTCGGACCGGCGACGAAGGCGATCGCCCACAGGCCGGGACGCGGATATTCGACCAGGACGACCTCCCGGAAGGTCCGGCCATTGCGCGCCGTCACGCTTTCGATGATCTGCTTGAGGGTGGTGTAGATGCCGCGCACGATCGGCATGCGGTTGACGACGCGTTCCCCGAGACCGATGAGGCTGCGACCGAGGAAATTGGCGGCCAGCGCCCCCAGCGCGGTGAGAAAGACGATGGCGATCACCACGCCCAGGCCGGGAATACTGAACGGCAGATAGGTTTCCGGATTGTAGGCGGGCGGCAGAATCCGGCGCACCAGATCGTCGATGCCGTCGATCGCCGCCCAGATCAGATAGATCGTGATGCTGATCGGCGCAAAGACGACGAGACCGGTCAGGAAATAGGTGCGCAGCTTGCTGCCCATCGGCGTGCCAAACCCTGTTTTGCTGCGCCGCGGCGCGTGCTATGGAAACGAAGCGATCGGTCCTTCATCGTTTCTTATAGCGGTTGCCGGGTCATGCGTCATCTGCTTCGCGCCAGCCTTCTCGCGCTTGTTCTGCTCGCCGCGACGGCGGCGCCCGGCCACGCCGGCGGCACCTACGAAGATGCGCTCGCCCTCTATCAGAGCGGCGACTACGAGACGGCTCGGGACCGCTTCCGCACCCTCGCCCTCAAGGGCCATGCCGGAGCCGAGGCCATGCTCGGCATCATGTATTTCGAAGGCCGGGGCGTCGACGCCGACCCCGCCATCGCCGCCGCGTGGTTCATGAAATCGGCGCTCAAGGGCCACGGCAGCGCGCAACTTGCCCTGGGCGCCCTCTATGCGAGGGGCCGGGGGGTGAGACGGAACGTCGAGGAAGCCTATAAATGGCTCAGCCTCGCCGAGCGCCATGGCGGCGACATCGCCGGGGAGGCCCGGCGTCTGAAGCGGAAGATCGAGCCGGAACTCGCGCCGGAAAGCCGCGCGCGCGTGCTCGCCGAGCTGAGGGACTGGCGACCCACCGCCCCCTTCCCGCAGTGAGCCGCCCCTACGCCAGACCTTTCCGATAGATGCGATAGGTCTTGTAAATCCGGCAGCCGATCTCGTCGAGAATGCTGCGCATCCCCTCATTGTCTTCCAGAATCCAGGAGAGCTCGCCCCAGCGGGCCCCACGGGCCACGCAGGCCTGCCGGATCGCCTCGATGAGCAGCAAGGCCATCGCCGCGCCCTGCCGCGTGTTCTGATGCGCCTTGCGAACCCCCATCAGAGGCACGCGGAATCGCTCCGGATAGCGCACCTTGAGGCGCCACAGAAGCTTCAGCCAGCCGAAGGGCAGAAGGCGACCCTCGAGATCGGCGATGAGCGAATTGAGATCGTAGAGCGCGACCATCATCGCCATCGGCTCACCCTTGTAATAACAGATCTGCACGCATTTGTTGTCGATCAGGGGGCGGATCTCCTTCGCCATATGGCGCGCTTCGGCACGGGTCAGCGGAACGAATCCCCAATTGTCCGACCAGGCGTCATTGAAGATGTCGATGACCGTCTCCAGTTCTTCGTCATAGCGACGCATGTCGATCTCGTGGAGCCGGTAACCGGGATTGCGTCGCGACGCCTCGACGAAGCGCGTGATCCGCGCCGGCGGCCCTTTCAGGAGATCGAGCTCATAGGCGAATACGTCTTTCGCCTTGGCAAATCCCTGTGCCTCGACGAGCCGCCCGTAATAGGGACGTGCATGGCCCATCATCAGCGTCGGAGGCGTATCGAACCCGTCGACCAGAAGGCCGATCTCGCCGTTGATGGAAAGATTGTAGGGCCCTTCGATGCAGGAGCAGGCACGCTCCTCGAGCCACGCCTGCACCGTCGCGAAGAGCGCCTCGGCGACGGCCGCATCGTCGATGCATTCGAACATGCCGAAATGCCCGATGCGTTCGCCCCGCGTCTCCTCAACCAGGCGATCGATCTGCGCACTGATCCGCCCTACCGGTACGCCGTCGCGCCAGGCGATCCAGTATTCCGCCTCGGCATGGGCGAAATAGGGATTCCTTCCCTTGTCGAGAAGCTCCAGCCGTTCCGCCATCAGGGGCTGAACCCATGCCGGATCCTCCCGGTAGATCGCCGCCGGCAGGCGGATGAACTGCTTCAGCGATTTGCGGTCCCCGACCCGTCTGACGGTCACGTCGCCCGGCGCTCTCATGAGATCGGCCCCTTCGATTGGACGCTGCGATGTATCGCACGAGTATCGCCATTGTTCGTGCCCAAAAAATGGCGGGCCATGCTAGCGGCCGCTGCCGGTGCCGCCAAGCCCGCGGAGGGTCACAGAGGCGTTATCGCGGGGTCTCGGGTCGACTTTTCCGCCGTCTGCGTCCTCGACGCAACACATGCCCCGGACGACCGAAGGCGACGGCGTCCTCATCGTTCGGCCCGTATCGCACGAAGGCCGCGAGCGAAAGCAGGAAGACGACGAACAGGACCGCGAACTGCGCCGCTGCCGGCAGCGAGGCGACCGCCCCGCCGACAAGGAGAAGGATCCCGCCCAGAAGCGCGGCGACCCCGACGGGACGCAGCATCTCCCGCGTATAGGGGACGATCCGGGCGATCAGGGCCACCTCGAGAAAAGCGAGCCCCGCCGAGGTCACCATCCCCGCCGCCGCCGCGGTCGCCGCCCCCGCGGTGCCGTAGGGACCGGCGAGAAACAGCAGCAGACCCACCATCACGGCAAGACCGGCGACACCGTTCGCAAGCGACCAGTAGGTCGAGGCGATGGTGCGGATGATCGCCGGCGCCTGACCGAAAAGAAAGGAGAACAGGCGCCCCAGCACGAGGATGGCGAGAGCCGTCGCGACCTCGCCGGCGGCGGCCCCGAGACCTTCGAGGAGCGGACCCCGCGCCGCCAGAACGGCAGCCGCCGCAAGCAGGCCGATCGCCACCATCAGACGGGTCGAATAGGCGTACATGTCGGCCACGGCGCGCACCCCCGCGGCGCCGGCACGATAGGCGGCGAGCGGCGCGATGACATAATCGAAGCTCGTATGAATGACCTGGAGAAAGCTCGAAATCTTGCGCGCGATGGAATAGTAGCCGGCCGAGGCCGCCCCGGCTGCGCCCGGCACGAGGACATTGAGCAACACCACCGGCAATTCGGAAAAGAAACGCTGAATGAGCGTCGCCGGCACCATCGGCAGGGCGTAATGCAACATGCGCCGGAACAGAGCGATGTCGAATCCGGCCGTGAAGATGCGCCGTCGATCGAAAAAGCGTCCGAGCAGGCGGTACGCCAGAGCGGCCGAAAGTCCCATCGAGGCGACATGCGCCGCAAAAAGCCCGTAGGTCTTCAAGCCCAGAGCGAAGAAGGCGAGCGCGAGCGTGATCCGGATCGCCTGTTCGTAGAAGGAACGGATGCGGATTTCGGGACCGAACTTGCGCCGCGCACGAACGCAGGCCGTCAGGATCTCGAGCAGGGTCCAGAGCGGCAGAAGCCAGGCATAGAGCCGGATCACGCCGATGGCCGTCGCCCGATCCAGCGAGGTCGCGCCTTGCGTGAACACCGTCAGCCACGGTGCCGCGGCCACAAGGCCGGCCGCTCCGGCAAGCCCGGCGACGCCCGACAGGACGATGGCGATACCGACGCTGCGGTGCACGTCGGTCTCGCTGGAAAAGCCGGGAAGGAAGCGCTGAAGCGCGACGTCCATGCCCATCTGCGTAAACCCGGTGCCGATGCGGATCACGGCCCACAGGGTGGCGTAGATGCCGAACATGACCGAGCCGTAGAGCCACAGATAGAGCGGAAAGCTCGCCGCCTCGATCAGCGCTCCGGCGCGACCGAGAAAGGCGAGGCCGGCACCGCGCGCAAGCTCCCGGCGATCGCCCTGTTTCACGGCCGAGGCCGGTTCCGGTTGCGTTTCCCCGCTCATTCTTCGGTATAGAACAGGACGCCAAGTCCGATGGTGAAAAACACGACAAGTGGTCCGAAAGCGGCGAGCGCCGGCGGTGCGGCACCGTATTTTCCCATCGCCAGCATGAAATTATCGGCGACGAAAAAGGCGAACCCGAGCCCCATGCCGAACGCCGTGCGTGCAAAGAGCTGTCCGCGCCGATGCACGCCGAAGCCGGCCATTGCGGCCAGTATGGGCATGATCAGGGTCGACAGCGGCATGGCGATCTTCTGATAGAGCGATGCCTTGAGCGCCGCGACCGGCAGGCCTTCCCGCTCGCGCTGCCGGATCGCCTGCCTGAGCGCCCCGAAGCTCACATATTCGGGAACGATGGAGAGCGAGAAGAAGCGCTCGGGGTGAACCTCAAGACCCCAGGGTTCGGAATCGGCCCGGCTCACCCTCTGGCTCGCGACATCGAACCGACGCACCGAATAAAGCGTCCACTGACCGTCGGTATACCAGGCGAACTCGGCGCGGACGACATCGCTCACGAGACCGTTTTCGTCGCGCTCGTAGATCGTGACATTGTCGAGCACCACCCGGTTGCCGGTGCGACTGACCGCCTTCACGAGGACGATGGAGCGCCCTTCGGTAAGCCAGATGTCGGCCAGATTGTCGGGGGGCGGCGGCAGATCCGCCGCATAGTCGAAGCGCTGCCAGTAGGCGAGCTCGGCGACGGCGGGCGCGACCACCCTCTGGTCGAAAACGAAATGCAGTGCGCCGATGAGGGCGCAGACGAGTCCGATCGGCAACAGGATACGGTGCGCCGACATGCCCGAGGCCTTCATGACCACGATTTCGCTGTGCTGATTGAGCGTGGCGAGGGTCAGGAGAACGGCGAGCAGGGCGCTGAAGGGAATGAAACGGTTCAGAAGGTCGGGCAGACGGAGCGCCACATAGCGCCACAATGCCGCGCCGCTGTTGCCCTCGGCAGCGAGGATCGCATCCATCTGGTCGAGCAGGTCGAGCATCTGCAGAATGGTCACCACCCCGATCACGAGGGCCAGAAAGCGCACCGCGAAATGCCGTGCGAGATAGCGACCGAAGGTGCGTGACGGAATGAAATACCGCCTCAGGGGCCGCGTCGGGGAAGTCATCGAACCGCCTCCCGCACCGCCTTGACGGCTTGCCGGATCGGCCGCACGGCCACCTCCGTCAGCCAGTCGATGAAGCCGGCGACTCCCCGTCCGGGACGATAGGCGGCCGTCACGAAGAGACCGATACCGATTCCCAGAAAAGCAAGATAGAGCGGCCAGATGGCGAGAAAGGGCGAGACCCCCTCGAGCGACACCTGCCGCTCCGCCGCCTCGCTCAGCTCGTTATAGACGATGAGCAGCGCAAGGCCGGCGACGAGACCGCCGGCCGCCGCCGTCCGCTTGTTCGCGATACCGAGCGGTGCGGCGAGAAAGGGCAGTGCGAAGAAGGTCAGGATGTGGAACAGCCGCCAATGAAAATTCCCCAGAAAACGCCTGCGCCGGTCGGGCGCGGTTTGCGGGTCGGCAAGCGCCTGCGCCAGTTCCCCCAGGGTCAGTTCGAGTTCCTCGCCGCCGCGGCGGCGGAACTGCTCGAGGCGCGGCAGGTCGACGACCACGTCCTGCGACCGGAAGGTCAGGACGCGCGGCGTGCGGTATTCGGGATCGAATTCGATGAGACGACCGTCATAAAGGCGCAGCAGGATCGTCTGATCGTCGGCGGTCGCGAAGAAGGCGCCGCGCTTGGCCGTTGCGGCGATCTCCTCTCCCCTCCCCGTCTCGCGACGAAGAAAGATTTCGTCGAGCTCGCGTCCGCCTTCGCGGGTCGCTCCGACCCGCAACAGGATGTCTTTCGTCAGATGGACGAACTCGCCGACACGGACGCTCGCCCCGAGCGCGCCGCTGCGCAGTTCGAAATCGAGCTGACGATATTCGTAACGGCTGTATGGCTGCAGATAGCCGACGAGCCAGATATCGAACAGGGCCAGCATCGCCGACAGTACGAAGATGGGGCGGATCAGTCGCGGGAGCCCCACACCGGCGGCGAACAGTGCGTCGAGCTCGCTGCCGAGCGAGAGCGTGCGGAAAGCGAGCAGCACCCCGAGAAAGACCCCGACCGGCAGCGCAAGACCGAGATAGTGCGGCACGAGATGGGCCAGCATCTGCCACACCACGCCGGCGGGGCCGTTTTCGTTGACCACGAAATCGAAGAGACGCAGCATGCGCTCGAGCAACAGCAGCAGCGCCGCGATCAGCACGGTGATTCCGAAGGGCAGTGCGACGCGCTGCAGGACATAAAGGTCAATGCGGCGGATCATCGCCTCCCCCCGATTTTCCGGGAATCGCGTCCGCCTTCGTCATCCCGCGCATCGCCCGCGAAGGCCGCTGCCAAAGTCATATTTCCGCCACCTTTCTTGGCTCTCTGGCACCATGCACGGCCAAGACCCGGCGGGCTTGGCTTATCCGAACGCCGACCTGATCCTGCAGCATGCGCACATTCGCCTGTCTTTGCCTCACTTTCTCTGCCTTGCTTGCCCCGTCAGTGCAAGCGAGACCTGAGGCCGCGGACTGCGGCGACGGCGCAGGCGGGCGCTGGATCCTCGTTCATGTGCGCGGCATTCGTTCGGCGGAGGGCCGGATCCGGATTCAGCTCTATGACGACAAACCGGCGGACTTCCTCGCCAAGGGCAAGAAACTCCTGCGCATCGAGGTGCCAAGCCGCGCGGGCGACACCGACATCTGCGTCCCCCTGCCCGGCCCCGGGCGCTTCTCTCTGGTCGCCATGCACGACCGCAACGCCAATGGCCGGGCCGACTTCTTCACCGAAGGGTTCGGTTTTTCGAACAATCCCCGGCTCGGGCTCTCGGCGCCGGATCTTGCGGAGACGCTGTTCGAGTCACAAGCCGGTGGCATGGAAATGAAGATTTTTTTAACCTATGCTCTCTTCGGTCGGCTGGCGCCCGACGATCCGCGCTCCCGACCCGCTGCGACGCCTCCCGGGCCGGGCCGCCCGACTGATGCGGATGCATCGGATGACGCCTCCGATAGCGTGACGGAAGATTGATGCTGGAAAAACCCATTCATCGCGAGGATGCCGCCGTTGCAACCCCTCTGATCGGCATTCTGTCGAATTGCGCCAGCACACGCAATCGCCGACGTCTGAACGCGGTACGGCGGCTCGTCGCGCGGTCGCCGCACGTGTTTCATTTCCAGTTCGAGGACATCGCGGCGATCCCCGAAGCACTGCGCCTGTTCGCCGATGCGCAGGTCGCCATGATCGTCATCAATGGCGGTGACGGAACCATTCAGGCGACGCTGTCGAGCATCCTCGATGACCGCCCCTTCAAGACCGTCCCTCCACTGGCCATCCTGCCGGGCGGAAAGACCAACATGATCGCCGCCGATCTCGGTGCGCGCGGCACGCCGGAGCGGGTGCTCAAGCGCCTGTTTCGTCTGGTAAAGCGCGGTCGCCTCGAGCGGCATCTCACCAAGCGGGCCGTGATCTCGCTCGATCTCGGCGACGGCTCGCCGCCCCGGATCGGCCTGTTCTTCGGCACCGGCGGCGTGGCGAACGGCATTCGATGGTGCCGCGAAAAGATCCACCCGCTCGGAATTCCCGCGCCGCTCGCACATGCCTTCTCCATTGCCGGCCTTCTTCTCGCCGCCATGCTGGGCGTGAAGAATTCCCCCTTGCGGACGGAACCGCAGACGATCGTTCTCGATGACGGGCGGCGTCTCCATGGGCGGTTCGCGATTGTCATCGCATCGACCCTCGAGCGCCTGCTTTTCGGCCTTCGACCCTTCGGACTCGAAGGCAAGGGGCGAATCAAGTTTTCCGCCATCGGCTATGGCGCCGGCCCCATCTGGCGCGCCATTCTCGGACTTGCGCTCGGACGCTTCGCACAAGGCGGAATCGCCGGTTGCCATGTCGGCCGCGCCGATCACATCCGCATCGAAGGCCCGGCGCCGGTCACGCTCGACGGCGAAATCTATCGCCCGGCCGCGGGCCGTCCGGTGGTTCTCGACTGCCCCGGCACCCTCAGCTTCGTCCATCTGTGACCGGCGCGCGAAGGGAGGCGGCCTTGGGCTCCTCGATCTCGTCGATCGTCGCCGCCGAACTGGCACGTCCACAGCCCGAATCCGTGCACCACGCCGCGAATCATGCCGCCGCCCGGCACGGCGATGCGGTCGAGGCCGTCCTCTTTTACGGCTCGTGCCTGCGCACCGGCGTGTTCGAGGATCGCATCCTCGATTTCTATGTGCTGGTCTCGGATTATGCCGCAGCCTACCGGCGCACCTGGCTCGCCTGGGCCAACCGCCTTCTGCCGCCAAATGTCTTCTATGACGAGGTGCGCGGCGAGGATGGCCTTGTCCTGCGCAGCAAATACAATGTCATCAGCGGCGAGGACTTTTCGCGTCGTGTTCGCGCCGATTGCCGCAATGTCTCGATCTGGGCCCGTTTCGCGCAGCCAACGGTCCTCGTTTGCGCGCGCGACGACACCGTGCGCGCACGCCTCACCGATGCCGTTGCTGAAGCCGTGCGAACGCTGCTTTCCGCGAGCCTGCCGCTGTGCCGCGCGGGCGACGATGCGGCCGCCGTCTGGGCGCGCGCCTTCGACCTCACCTACAGCGCGGAACTGCGCGCCGAACGGCCGGGCAAAGGGCGGGAGATCTACGATGCCGCGCGCCAACGTTATGATCGGCTGTTCGAGGCTTATTGCCGCGAACGGAACATCCCGACAGCGCGCGATGCGAACGCTCGCCTGCGTCTTGTCGAGGACCCCTCCTCCCCCGACGAGCGGCACCGGGCGGTGAGAGAATGGCGGCGGCGACGCTGGAACGGCAAGATCACGAGCCTCCTGCGCCTCCTCAAGGCGGCCTTCACCTTCGATGGCGGAATCGACTATCTCGCCTGGAAAATCCGCCGCCACTCCGGGGTCGAAATCCGGATCAGCCCGTGGCAGCGGCGGCACCCGCTGCTCGCGGGTCTCCTTCTTTTCCTTCGTCTGAAGCGGCGCGGGGCTTTTCGCTGAGCGAAAGACCGAGCCGTTTCGCAGCCGCGGCAAAGGCGGCGATGATTGCCTCCACCTGCTCCCGGCTGTGACCCGCCCCGAGGCTGCAGCGCAGGAGATAAAGTCCGTTCGGGGTCGCCGGCGGCCGCGCCACATTGACATAGACGCCTTCCGCGAGCAGCGCCTGGCACATGCCGAACAGCTCTTCCTGCGTGTCGAGACAGACGGCGACGATCGGACTCTCCGCACGCGCCGTGCCGAGCCGGAAGCCGAGGGCCCTGAGCCCTGCGTGAAGCACCTTCACGTTTTCCCAGAGATGCGCGCGGCGATTCCCGGCGTGCTTCAGGGCGCGGATCGAGGCGGTCGCGGAGGCGACCACCGAAGGCGGCAGCGAGGCGGTGAACATGTAGGGCCGCGCGGCGAAGCGCAGGACCTCGAACTTGGGGTGATTGGAGACGCAGAAACCGCCCACCGTGCCCACGCTCTTGGAGAAGGTGCCGACGATGAAATCGACCGCGTCCTCGAGACCGTCCTCCTGCACCACACCGCGACCGGTGGCGCCGCAGAAGCCCATGGAATGCGCCTCGTCGACGAGGATCTGCGCCCCCCCCTCCTTGCTCACCGCGACGAGCTCGCGCAAGGGGGCCCGGTCGCCGAGCATCGAATAGATGCTCTCGACAACGACGAGCTTGCCGGCGTCCCGGGGCAGGCGCCTGAGCCGCCGCGCCAGCGAGTCCGGGTCATTGTGCCCGAAGCGAACGACATCGGCGCGGCCGAGCGAGCAGGCATCGTAGATCGAGGCGTGACTGTCGGCATCGATGAGCACATAGTCGCCGCGTCCGGCGAGTGTCGAGATCATGCCGAGATTGGCCTGATACCCGGTGGAAAAGACCATCGCGTGCGCGGTGCCGTAGAAATCCTTCAGTGTCTCCTCGAGCTCGCGATGCCCGCGGTAGGTGCCGTTCAGGATACGGCTGCCGGTGGTCCCCGTTCCGTAGGTTTCGAGCGCCGCCTTGGCCGCCTCGATGGCCGACTTGTCGAACGTCATGCCCATATAGTTGTTGGTGCCGGCGAGGATCGTCTTGCGGCCCTCGATCATCGCCTCGGTCGGCGAGAGCACCTCGTCCATGACGATATCGAGGGGATCGGGATCGGTATGGCCGAGGCGCGCGCGCTCCTCGATCAAGGGGTCGAACTTGTCCAGAAGGTCCACGGCTTCACCTGCTTTTTCTGATTCTGACCACCGCCTCGGCGACTTCCTCGATCGTCTCGAGATCGGGGAGCATGTTGAGCGGCAGGACGATGTCGAATTCGTCCTCGATTGCCGCCACCAGATCCATCACGGTGAGCGAATCGAAATCGAGGTCGCCGGCAAAGGTGGTCGCCGGCTCCAGCGCGATCCGTTTCTTGTTGAACGGCGCGATCAGTTCGCAGATGCGCTCATAGACGGCCGTCTTCTCCTTGTCGTCAGAACTCATATAGCCTCACATTTTTCGCCCGGCGCATCCCGCGGCGCCAGCAGATAGCTATAGCAGCCGCGGCGCCGAGTGAACAGCACCGGCAGCGCCGCTCAAAGCAGACCCTGCCGGCGTGCCCAGGCGCAACTCTCCCGCAGGCCGGCATCGAGATCCGTCGGCGTCGCCGGATGGGTGTGGACGACGGAGCCGTCACCACCGCCGGCGACCCAGTCGGGATGCAGCAGCTCGCGCACCTTGTCTCGACTGAGCATTGCCGGGCGCGGCGCGAGAAGGCCCAGCAGCTCCGCCGTCGCCGCAAGCCCGTAAAGCGCCGGCGAGGGGAGAACGAAAGGCCGTACCGGTCGGGCGAGCACCTCCGACAACACCTTGGCGAGGTCGCGATAATCATAGCCGCCCGCGCGTCCGTCATCGACCTCCAGAATCCTGCCCCATGGCGCCCCTGCATGGACAAGATCGGCAACCAGACGCGCGAGATCGGGGGCGAATATCAGGGAGACGCGGTTGCCGAGGCGTCCGGGAACCGGCAATATGCCGCGTGCCGCAGCACGGATCAGCCGCAGGATCTCGCGGTCGCCCGGGCCGTAGACCCCCGGCGGGCGGACGATCAGCCAGCGTCCCTGCTCACCCCGCGGCCGTTCCCGCACCAGGTCTTCCGCCGCCCTCTTGCTTGCGGCATAGGCCGAAAGATGCGGCGCGCGTGCGGCAAGGCTCGAGATGTGGATCAGGCGGGCCGCGGGCGCCCTGTCCGCCACCGCCGCCAACAGGCGTTCGGTCCCGACGACATTGCAGTCGAAAAACTCCGCCCGCCGGCGCGCCTTGACGAGACCGGCGCAGTGGATCACGACATCCGCCCCGGCCAGCAGCGATGCGAGCGCCGCCTCGTTTTCAAGACTCCCCTCGACCCATTCGACTCCCGCCCGTGTCGGCTGCGGACGCCGCGTCAGGGCCCGTATGCGTGCCCGCGGCGCCAGTGCATCGAGAAGATGGCGACCGATGAAGCCGGTCGCCCCGGTGATGGCGATCTTGGTCATGGCTACGGATCGCTCGTCGCGATCTCAACAACTCAATACGCGAGAGCCGGGATGCCGCCCGAAAGGAACTGCTGCCGCGCCTTCGAACGGCTGAGCTTGCCCGAAGACGTCCGCGGCAGGGTGCGCGGCGGCACCAGTTCGATACGGCACTGAATGCCCGTGACCGCGAGGATCTGCCGCCGCACCCGCTCGGCGAAGGCATGGCGTTCGGCAGTGTCGCGGATGCGGCACTGCACAAGCACCGTCGGCACTTCCTCATCGTCATTGCCGGGCAGCGAAACGGCGGCGATATCGCCCGGGCGAACCCCCGGCAGTTGCTCGACCGCCCACTCGATGTCCTGCGGCCAGTGATTGCGGCCATTGACGATGATCATGTCCTTGGCGCGGCCGATGACGAAGAGGCATCCTTCGCGCAAATAGCCCATGTCCCCGGTATCCAGCCAGCCGTCCGCCGAGAGAACCGCCGCCGTCGCTTCGGGGTCGTTGTAATAGCCGGTCATCACGCTGTCGCCGCGAACGAAGATGCGCCCGACCTGACGCTCACCCAGATCGCGCCCCGATTCATCACGAATGGCGACCTCATAGCCGGGCAGGATGCGACCGCAATTGACCACTTCGCGACGGCGCGGCGCGCCCCCCGGCTCGGCGATGCGGATTTCGCTCCGGCTGCCCGCAGGGCCGCCATTGCGCGCGGCATGGCCATTGAGCTCGACCGGCCCCGTCCGTTCGCCCGAGAGCAGGCGCTCGTCGACGAGATCGACCTCCACCCCGCGGCCAAGCGGTGCGATGCTCACTGCGAGCGTGCACTCGGCGAGCCCGTAGCTGGGAACAAAGGCCGTCGCCCGGAAACCGGCGGGCGCAAAGGCCTCGGCGAAGCGCCGCAGGACATCGGGCCGGATCATGTCACCCCCGATGCCGGCCACGCGCCAGGCCGAAAGGTCATAGCCCGCCGCGGCATCGCGGCCCACCCGCCGGGCGCAGATATCGTAGCCGAAGGTCGGCGAATAGGAAATCGTGCCGCGATTGCGCGACATGAGCGCGATCCACTGCAACGGCCGACGGGCGAAGTCCTCGGTGGCGAGGAAGTCGACCGAGACCTGATTGCTGATCGGCGTCAGCAAGGTGCCGACGAGCCCCATGTCATGATAGAAAGGCAGCCAGGTGACGCAGCGGTCGTCCTCCCGGAGCTGCATCGCATCGCGCCCCTGACCGGCGCAATTGTTCATCAGCGAGCGGTGGGTGATCGCGATGCCATGGGGAAAGCGCGTCGAACCGGAAGAATACTGCAGATAGGCGAGGTCCTCGCTCCCGGGCAGACGCAGCGTACCGTCGGCGGCCGGCAGGGCATCGAATTCGGCGAAGGTGCCGGCGAACCGGACGGACAGCCCTGCGGCCGCCTCGGCCACGAACTCGGCCATGGAGTCGGGCCCGATAACCGCCGATGCCTGGCAGCTCTTCATCTGCATGCGCAATTGCGCCACATAGCCCTCACGCCCTCCGAACGAGGTCGGAAGCGGCAACGGCACGGGCAGCACCGACGCATATTGGCAGCCGAGAAAGTAGATCAGAAAGGCGGGGTCGGTGGCGGCAATGAGGGCGACGCGGTCCCCCGCCTCGTAGCCGAGCGAGACGAGCCGCCGGCCCACCGATCGGGCCCGGTCGCGCAGCTCGCGATAGCTCAGAACCGAGATCAGCTCGCCGCGGGCGGAATAGAAGTTCGCCCCTCGCGCGCCGCGTGCCGCATATTCCACGGCATCGATCAATGTCGGAAAATCCGCCAGCCGACGCGGCAGACTGTCACGCGTCGGCGTCGGTTCTATCCCTTCGCAGGACCTGTTCAGCACCGTCGAACTCAATGATGCGCCTCTGGAGTGTCGCAGGTGATTGAATGGAGTGGTCTTGGACGTACACGCCTTCGCCAAATTCAGCTAGCCAGCGAACCCGCACCTCTCAAGAACGGCTCCCTCCCCGGATATTTCGGCCTGACCCCATATGAAACCCGCCTGAGGGACCCCCGTCCCAAGCCAGTCGAATACAGGAGAAACCCACATATTCGCAAGCGGTTTGTCGCCGCATTGCAACCACCCGGCCGGATATCGGGGAAATATGACGAAAGCATGACGCGAGCTTGGCCGCCGCGACGGCGGCAAGGCCTCGCTCCCCATGCCGGATCACGCTTGCAGCCTCCCGGGCGGCGCGTCAATCTTGCCTCATGAGCCGTCCACGAGAGATGACACCCGAGCGTCTGGAACGCGCCGCCTATCACTATCTGCAGCGCTTTGCCGCCAGCCGGGCCCGTTTTCGCGAGGTGCTCGAGCGGAAACTCCGGCGCGCCAGTCCGGACAGGGGGCCGCCGAGCCCCGCGCAGCGGGCGTGGATCGCCGCCATCGAGGAAAAATGCGTGCGCCTCGGCCTTCTCGACGACCGCCGCTATGCCGAGATGAAAGCGCGCTCCCTGCTGCGCCGCGGCCGGCCACCCGGTCATGTGGCCCAGTGGCTGCGCGCGCGCGGAATCGGCAAGGCCGATATCGAAGCCGCCCTCGCAGCGCTCGCCGAGGAAACCGGCGGGGATGAGATGACGGCGCACATGGCGGCGCTCAATTTCGCCCGCCGCCGCCGCTTCGGCCCCTATCGCACACGACCGCTCGATGCCGCGCGGCGACGGCGCGAGATCGCCGCCATGATGCGTGCCGGCTTCGCCTACGGCCTCGCCAGGATGATCGTGGACGCCGCGGACGGAGATGCGCTCGAGATCGGGACCGACGCCCCGCTGGCGCTTCCCGACAATGATGCGGAATGATCAGAGCGACAGGCCGATCCAGATCAGCGCGACGACCAGCGCGCCGTAGCTGGCACTCCAGAGACCGAAGAGTGCAATGGCCGGTCCGGTGGCTTCCTGGGCTCGAAACATGGGTCTTCTCCTCTCGCGACCCCCGTTGACCTCCTGCGGCGCGCAGGGTCCATGGCGCTCCTTTCGGACCTTGCACTTGCAAGCTCCGTACCAGGCCGCGCAAGGCGACGGGAATCCCCGGAATTCTGCGGAGAACGGCGGATTCGGGCGGTCCTGCGTGCCCCGGACGGGTGTCCGTCGGTGCGACATGTACCGGCAAGAACGGCACATCCTGTCTCAGAGTGGGACAGTCCCTGGCGGCGTCCTCATCCCGCGCCCGGCGGGCCCTTGTCGAACAGCCGCTTCAGATTCCGTGCCGCCTGACGGATGCGGTGCTCGTTCTCGACCAGCGCGATGCGCACATGATCATCGCCATGTTCGCCGAAGCCGAGACCGGGACTCACCGCCACCTTCGCTTCCTCGAGAAGCATCTTGGCGAAGGCCACCGAGCCCATGGCGCGATAGTCTTCGGGAATCGGCGCCCAGGCGAACATGGTCGCCGGCGGCGGCGGGATCTCCCAGCCGGCGCGGGCGAAGGCGCGGACCAGCACGTCGCGGCGGCCGCGATAGGTCTCGCGGTGCAGCGTGACGCAGTGCTGCGGCCCGTTGAGCGCCGCCACGGCGGCCACCTGCACCGGCGTGAACGCACCGTAATCGAGATAGGACTTGACCCGCGCCAAGGCCGCGATGAGGTCGCGATTGCCGGCCGCGAAACCGATCCGCCAGCCGGCCATCGAATAGGTCTTGGACATCGAGGTGAACTCGACGGCCACCTCCTTGGCCCCGGGGATCTCGAGGATCGAGGGCGGCGGCGTGTCGTTGAAATAGATCTCCGCATAGGCGAGATCGGAGAGGATGTAGAGCCCGCGGGCGCGCGCGAATTCGACGATCTCGCCGTAGAAATCGCGATCGACCACGGCCGCCGTCGGGTTCGAGGGAAAATTGAGGATCAGCGCCGAGGGCGGCGGCACCGAATGGCGGTACGCCTTCTCGAGCTCACCGATGAAACGATCGACCGGCAGCAGCGGCACATTGCGCACGCCTGCGCCGGCGATGGTGAAGCCGAAGGCATGGATGGGATAGCTCGGATTGGGACACAGGATGACGTCCCCCGGCGCGGTGATCGCCTGCGCCAGATTGGCGAGCCCCTCCTTCGAGCCCAATGTGACGATCGCTTCGCGCTCGGGGTCGATCTCGATCCCGAAGCGCCGCGCGTAGTAGGCGGCGAGCGCCCGCCGAAGCCCCGGAATGCCGCGCGAGGCCGAATAGCGATGCGTCTTCGGGTCCTTCACCGTCTCGCGCAGTTTCTCGACGATGTGCGGCGGGGTGGGCAGGTCGGGATTGCCCATGCCGAAATCGATCACGTCCTCGCCGCGCGCACGGGCCGCCGCCTTCATCGCATTGACCTCGGCGAAGACATAAGGCGGCAGGCGACGCATGCGGTAGAATTCGGAGGTCATGTCCGTCCTCCCCCTCCGCGCCGCTCAAGGCCGCACATGGCCCTGCCCCCGGACACGGTATTTGTAGCTCGTCAGATGCTCCGCCCCGACCGGACCGCGGGCGTGAAGGCGACCGGTGGCGATACCGATCTCGGCCCCGAAGCCGAACTCGCCGCCGTCGGCGAACTGCGTCGAGGCATTGTGCATCACGATCGCCGCATCGACCTCGTGCAGAAACCGCTCGGCGGTCCGCGTATCCTCGGTGAGGATCGCCTCCGTGTGGCCGGTGCCGTGCGCCGCAATATGCGCGAGCGCGGCGTCGATGCCGTCGACGACGCGGACCGCGATCACGGCATCGAGCCATTCGGTGTCCCAGTCTCCTTCCGCGGCCGCTTCCATCGCCGGCACGATCTCCCGCGCCGCCGCATCGCCGCGCAGCCGGCAGCCGGCCGCTGCAAGCGCCTGCGCGATCGGCGGCAGATGCGTCGGGGCCACCGACCGGTCGATGAGCAGGGTCTCGGTGGCGCCGCAGATGCCGGGCCGACGCATCTTGGCATTGACCACGACGCGCGTCGCGGTCTCGAGGTCGGCGGCTTCATGCACATAGCAGTGATTGATGCCCATCAGATGCCCGAGCACCGGCACCCGGCTTTCCGCCTCGACACGCGCGACCAGCGAGCGTCCGCCACGTGGGATCAGAAGATCGACGTGCTCGGTCATGGCGAGCAGGTGACCGACCGCGGCCCGATCCTGCGTCGGCACCGGCTGCACCGCATCGACCGGCAGGCCGGCCTCGGCGAGTCCGGCGCGCACGGCATCGAGGATGACGGAAACCGAACGCCGGCTCTCGCTGCCGCCGCGCAGGATCACCGCATTGCCGGCCTTGAGGCACAACCCCGCGGCGTCGGCGGCAACATTGGGCCGGCTTTCGAAGATAACGGCGACAACGCCGAGCGGCACACGCACCCGTTCGAAGACGAGACCATTGTCCCGGGTCCAGGCCTGATCGACGACGCCCAGAGGATCGGGACGCGCCGCGATCGCCTCGAGCCCGTCGGCCATTGCCGCGATACGCACGGGGTCGAGCGCCAGGCGATCGCAGAAGGCGGCGGGACGGTCCCGCGCCGCCTCGAGATCGGCGTCGTTGGCACGCAGAAGTTCGGCCTCGCATCCACGCAGATTTCGCGCCGCCGCCCGGAGCGCCGCCTGTCGCGCCGCGTGATCACTTGTCGTCAGGCGCCGTTGCGCCGCACGCGCGGCGCGGCCGAGCGCCTCCATCCGCTCCTGCAGGGACCCGTCCCTCATGAGCCCGCCTCCGCCCGTGCCGGCGTCACCTGCGGATGAAGAACGAGATTGTCGCGATGGATCAGCGCATCGGGCCCGTCATAGCCGATCAGCTCCGCGATGCGATCGCTGCGGTGCCCGGCGATGCGGGCCGCCTCGCGGGCGTCGTAATTGACCAGCCCGATTCCCACCATCGCGCCGTCCGGCGCCAGGAGTCGCACCGCGTCGCCGCGCTCGAAACGTCCATCGATGCCGGTGACGCCGACCGCGAGCAGGCTGCGCCCCCGTTCCACGGCGTCGAGCGCGCCGGCATCGAGCGCCACGCTCCCCCGGGGCGCCACGGTGGCTGCGATCCACGCCTTGCGCGCGGTGAGCGGCGCCAGCGCGGGGCGGAACCAGGTCGCCTGCGCGCCGGCGAAGAAGGCCCCGAGCGCGCCCGGCATGGTGCCATTGGTGATCGCCATGTGCGTCCCCGCCGCAAGCGCGATGCGCGCCGCGGCCAGCTTGGCCGCCATGCCGCCGGTGCCGAGCGCACTGCCCGCGCCCGCGGCCATCCTTTCGATCGCCCTGTCGATGACATGTACTTCCGCAACATGGCGCGCATCGGCGAATCGGCGCGGATCCCGGTCGTAGAGCCCGTCGACATCGGAGAGCAGAACCAGAAGATCGGCGCTCACGAGCTGCGCCACGCGGGCGGCCAGACGGTCATTGTCGCCGAATTTGAGCTCCTCGGTCGCCACCGTGTCGTTCTCGTTGATCACCGGCACGACGCCGCGCTCCAGAAGCGCACCCAGAGTCGCCCGCGCATTGAGATGCCGCCGACGATGCTCGGTATCGCCGGGGGTAAGCAGGATCTGCGCGGTCGCGAGCCCGGCACGCGCGAGTGCGCGGCGGTAGGCGTCGGCCAGCCGCACCTGCCCCACCGCCGCGGCGGCCTGCCGCTCGGGCAGACGCGACGGATTGCCGATCGCTTGTCGCCCGAGCCCGACCGCGCCGGAGCTCACGATGACAAGCTGCCGCCCGTCCGCTGCCAGCCGCGCGATGTCCGCGGCGAGCGCCGCGAGCCAGCGCCGACGCAAGCGGCCGCGCGTCACCAGCAGCGACGAGCCCACCTTGACGACGATGCGCCGCGCCGTCTTCGTGACGCCCGGTTCCAGTGCTTTTCCTTGCGCGCTCATGCCGCGCTTTATTGCGTATCACGCTCCGGCGACGCAATATCTTTTCCCGGACGACGCGCGAATTTCTAGCGCCAGCCTCTCGCGCGCGCTTCTCTCTCCGCGTCGGCGCCCAGGGGGTCGCCGACGATGAGACCGGCGATCGTCTCTTCGATCGCTTGCGGCAGGGGTCGTGCGCCGGCGGGACGGAAGCGATCGCTCGCTTCCGGCCCGTCCGCGGAGGTCGGCGCAAGAGCCAGAAGTTGCCAGCGATCGCCGCGGCGGCAGGCGATGCCGCTCTCCACCGTCCTGCGCCCCTGCTCGAAGACCCGGCAGATGCGCCCGTCACGGGCCCTGAAGCTCAGGAGGACGCGCGTCGCGCCGCCATTCCCCGCAAGATCGCGCTCGAGACTCTCGGCAAGATCGCCGGCAGCGAGAACGACGCCGTCGTTCCCCGGCAGCGCGATGCCGCCCGGCACATCGCCCAGCCGCCCGATCATGAGTCCCAGAAGCAGGCTCGCCGCCAGCGCCGTGCCCCAGCGGGCAATCCCCGACCAGCCGACACGGGCGGCGGCCCTGCCGGCGTGAGCCGCCCGGAAATCGAGCACACCGGTCCCCCCCGATCCCTCGACGAGGCGCCGCAGGCGCGCAGGCGCCGGGGCTTCGGCAAGCGGCGCGAAGGCGTCGACAAGCTTTTCGCGTACGGCGCGATAGCGTGCGATCCGCGCCGCGACCTCGTGATCGGCGGCTGCCGCGGCCTCCACGCACTGCCGGGCGTCGTCGTCGAGTTCGCCGTCGACAAAGGCGACGATCATCTCATCCGCAATCCGCATTACAGTTCTCCCCGCCTGATGTCCTCCGCCGGATCAAGCAGCAGGCTTTCAAGCACCGGTTTCGCGCGCGCCAGGCGACTGGCAACGGTTCCTTCCGACACATCAAGCAAATCCGCCGCCTCGCGATAGGAGTAGCCCTCGACATGCACGAGCACGACGGTCGCCCGCTGTTCGTCCGGGAGCGCCGCAAGCGCGCGCTCGACCTCCTTGAGCCGCGTGCGGGCTTCGAACGCCCGGTGCCCGTCGACTCCGGTGATCTCGTGCGCGGCGTCGATATCGACATGCGGTCCCCGTGTTTTCGCCCGACGCCGACCGTCGATCCACAGATTCTGCGCAATGCGATAGACCCAGCTATCGAGCCGCGTTCCCGCGCGCCACTGCGCCCGCCGTGCCAAGGCCCGCTCCAGCGTGTCATGCGCCAGATCCTCCGCTGCCGCCGCATCGCCCGTCAGTCCGCGGGCAAAACGCATCAGACGCGGAATCAGGTCCACCAGCTCGCGGCGAAAGGCATCGGTCATGCTGCACTCTGTTCGCTGGGACAACGGATCGGCGGGGAGATTCCTTCCCGCCATGTCGCATCATGACGACGGAAGATTTGCAGCCCGTTAACCGTTGTATCACTATCAGGACAAGCGCCGCCCCTGTCATAAGGACCCGTTGCACGATGCGCGTTTCCCGGCTTCTTGCGCTCTTTGCCGTCGCCACGATCGGCGGCCTGCCGATCGCCGCGGCGCAGGCGCAGCCACCGCTGCACAAGGCCCAGCGTCTCGAGCGTCTGAGCCAGCGTTCCGACCGTCTGAGAACACGGCTCGAGCAGATGAAGCGCGCGGCGCGTCTCGAGCGCCTGCGCCAGGCCGACCGCGCCCAGATCCGTCGCTGGATCGAGAGGCGGGTCGGTCGATCGGTCGCCAGGCGCCGCGCGGCGGCACGGCGAGCCTTCATCGTCACCCGCGACGGCTCTTGGGTGGTGCGCGGCGAGATTCTGGCCATCGGGCTCGACGCCGAAGGCCTTGCCGCGGCGCGCAAGCTCGGCCTCACGGTCCTGCGCCGGCATCCTCTCAAGACGCTCGGGCTCGACCTCGTCACCCTCAAGGTCCCGCGCAATCGCGACACCATCGACACGCTCGAGACCCTGCGGGCGCAGCTTCCGGCGGTGCGCCTCGAGCTCAATCACATGTTTGACCCGTCGGGCAGCGAGGCGGGGCGGAACGAACAGAAGACGGCGCCATCCCCCGCGCCCCTGCCCTGGGACGATCTGCCGCCCCTCGAGACGGGGGCGATCGGGCTCGTCGATCTCGGAGTCGACCCCGGGCACCCGGCGCTCGAAAGCGCCGCGATCGACATCAGGAGCTTCACCGGTGAGAAGCGCTCGTCGCCCTCGGCGCACGGCACCGCGGTGGCCTCGCTTCTCGTCGGAGCGACGGATGAGTTCGTCGGCGCCGCCCGCGGCGCGCATCTCTATGCCGCCGACGTCTTCGGCGACGCCGATACCGGGGGTTCGGCGGAAATGATCCTCGCTGCTCTCGAATGGCTGGCACAGGAGCGGGTTCCGGTGATCGCCATGCCGCTCGTCGGGCCGCCCAATCTGCTGCTCGAAATGAGCCTCGCGCGCCTCG
Organism: uncultured Sphingomonadales bacterium; assembly: GCA_964484045.1. Classification (GTDB taxonomy): domain Bacteria; phylum Pseudomonadota; class Alphaproteobacteria; order Sphingomonadales; family Rhodothalassiaceae; genus J134. The sequence goes on along the minus strand of CAZAEP010000007.1, from coordinate 7,447 downwards.
CCGAACGCGGCGTTCTCGTCGTCGCGCCGGTGGGCAACGCGGGCCCGACACGCCCGGTCGCCTACCCCGCGGCCTATCCGAGCGTCGTCGCGGTGACCGCGACCGATGCGGAGGGCAAGGTCTTTATCGGCGCACAGAGGGGGCCGGAAGTGATGTTCTCCGCCGTCGGCGTAAATCTGCCCGCGGCCGCGGATCCCGATCACTTGGAACCGGTCGCGGGCACATCCTTCGCCGTCCCCGAGGTCGCAGCCCGGCTCCTGCGTGGGCTCCCGGTCCCCGAGCCGACGGCCGCCACGGCGGCCGTCGCGGCCCTCGAGCATGCGGCCATCGATCTCGGCGTGCCCGGTCATGATCCGGTCTACGGATACGGGTGGGTCAGTTTCGGCGGCTACGAGCGGCACGCTCAGAGAATGTCGAAGCCGTAGGAAATCGACATGCCGACGGCGAAATTCGGGCTGGCGCGACTGAGTCCGGCGACGCCATAGGCGGTCCAGCGCCAGGGGCTGTCACCGAGCGGCATGCCGAAACCGAGCGTCACCTCCTGGGCCGCGCTCGATCCCTCGACGGTCCGCGCCAGATAGTCGTAGCTCAGGGAAAGGCTGCTGCCGTCCCTGAAAAGATAGAGCAGCCCCGCGGACGCCGTGGCACCGTTCATGAGATCGATGGTGACGGGCGCACCGCCGGGGCCATCGATGGTGGGATCGCCGAGAATGCGATAACCGGCGCCGGCATAAAGCGTCCAGGCGCCGACGCTGCGCGCGATATCGAGCGAGAAGCTGCCGTCGGTCTCGCCGGTGCCGAGCCCCTGATTGGCCGATGCGGTGGGGAGCTTCACCCGCGCCCCGAGATCGACGAGCCAATTCCCCGTCACCGCGGCAGGCAGGGACCAGGTCACCCCCAGAACCGCATCGCCGATTCCGGAATTGGTCGTCCGTTCCTGAGGCTGATCGAGGAGATCCCTGAGACGGTCGCGGCAGAAGCGATCGAAGAGGTCCGGCCGCTTCTCTCTCAGTCGCGCGCAGCGAAAGGTGATGATCGGCCCGACATCGCCGGGGATGATGTCGCCGGTGCCGGTCACGCTGACGAAAGAGCCGGAAGCGGAGAGCTCGAAATCCCCCGCGGAAAAGGCGACACGGAACGGCGCCGACAGGATGTCCGTGTCGGTCGGCGCCCCGAAATCACCGGATGCGAAGTCGATTCCGGTCGAAAAGCGAAGCTCGTCGGCGCTCGCCGACTGCCACGACATGGTCGCGGCAGGAAGCGCGACGGCGATGAAGCGAATGATTGTTCGGATCATGTGTTTCCCTCGAGCATTTCCTCGAATGACATTTGCGGCCGCGCGGGCCTCCGCCGGGAGGGGGGAAGCGGAGGCCCGCCATCCATCGGATCGGGCCGATGAAATCAGTTGCGCCCCGGACGATGCGGCCGATTGCGCCGGATGTCGCGAATCTGGTCGCGCGCACCGCGCCGGATGTCGCGGATCTGATCCCGCGTGCCGTGGCGCACGTCGCGGATCTTGTCTCGCCGCTCGTGATTGAGTTGGCGAACATCTTGCACGGCGCCTTGCCGCAGCTCGCGCACCTGCATCCGTTCCTCTTCGGTCAGCGGGCGACCCTCCTCGCGCGCAGCGGCGGTCACGTCCTTGATCGCATCACGCGTCGAGCCAACAATCTGCCGACGCTCCTCGCGGCTTTCCATATTGATGGTCTTGACTTCTTCGCGCGCCTCCGTGATCGCCTCATGGGCGTCTTCGCGTGCCTGCTTGACGACATCGCGGGGATCCTTCTGAGGCGGAGGGACAGGCTGCGGATCGGTCGCAGCGTCCTGTGCGAACGCCGGCGACGCGATCGCCGGCAAGGCCAGAAGCGCCGCCAGTACTGCCGTCTTCAAGCTGTTCATCGTTCCCATCCTTGTGCTGTCTTGCGTCCGGACGGGCGTCGCACCGCCCGCCTGCATCGACAACGCGATCGCCCGCAAAATTCTTCCCGCTTCGTGCGAAAACGCCGAATCGGATCACGAAATCGTCAATCCTTTTGCAAAGATTTCGTGTCTATTTCATTGACAGACGGAATCTTGCCCCTATGCTGCCGCCGATGATGACAGGGCCTTACACGCACCGGAACCGCACCACCGCCGCCGTCGCGGCGCGACAGGATCTGCGTACGCTGATTCTGGCGAGCGGCCCCGGTCTCATCGGGATTCTCCTCCTTATGGGCCACAGCGGGGTGCCTGGCTGACGGTTGCGACACAGTCGATCGGATTTTCCAACCCCGCTCCCGGCAAGGAAGCGGGGTTTTTCATTTTCGGGGACGAGCAATGACGGACGGAAGAAACAACGGACCGGCGGGGCATGAAGGCGATGGGCGCGTGCTCATCTTCGACACCACGCTGCGCGACGGCGAGCAGGCGCCCGGCTTCTCCATGGACCACGGGCAGAAGCTCAAGATGGCGCGGGCTCTGGCCGAGCTTGGCGTGGACGTCATCGAAGCCGGCTTCCCGGCGGCCTCGGACGGCGACTTCGCCGCTGTCGCCGCCATCGCGGAGGAAGTGCATGGCCCGGTGATCTGCGGACTTGCGCGCGCCACGGAGGGCGATATCCGCGCCACCGGCGAGGCTCTCGGCGCCGCGCGCCGGCGGCGCATCCACACCTTCATCGCGACCAGCCCCATCCACCGCGAGCGCAAGCTCGGCATGGACCGCGCGCAGGTTCTCGAACGCGCCGTCGCCGCGGTCCGCATGGCGCGAACCTTTACCGACGATGTCGAGTTCAGCGCCGAGGATGCGCTCCGCACCGAGCCCGACTTCCTTGTCGAGATCTTTTCGGCGGTCATCGCGGCGGGGGCGACCACGATCAATGTCCCCGACACGGTCGGCTATGCGACGCCAGCCGACATCGCCGCCCTCTTCGAACGGTTGCGGCGGTCGGTCGACGATGCCGGACGCGTCGTCTTCTCCGCCCATTGCCATGACGATCTCGGACTCGCGGTGGCCAATTCGCTCGCCGCCGTCGGCGCCGGGGCGCGACAGGTGGAATGTGCGATCAACGGCATCGGCGAACGCGCCGGCAATTGCGCCACCGAAGAGATCGTCATGGCACTGCGCACGCGCCGCGACGTCTATCGGATGACCACCGGCATCGACACCCGCCGGCTCTACGGCGTCTCGCGTCTGCTCGCCGGGCTCACCGGCCATGCGGTGCCGCGCAACAAGGCGATCGTCGGCGCCAACGCCTTCGCCCATGAATCCGGCATCCATCAGGACGGCGTCCTGAAGGATGCCAGTACCTACGAGATCATGCGCCCGGAAGACGTCGGCGTGCCGCGGAGCGATCTCGTTCTCGGCAAGCACAGCGGACGGCACGCCTTCGCCCGGCGCGCCGAAACCATGGGATATCGCCTCGAGGGCGAAGCGCTCGATGCCGCCTTCCGGGCCTTCAAGGCCCTCGCCGATCGCAAGCGGACGATCACCGAGGCCGATATCGAGGCCATCGTGCTCGGGCGCGAGACCGGAGCGCCCGGACCATGGTCCCTGAAATCGCTTCAGGTCTCGACCGCCACCGGAGAAGATGCGATCGCCAGTGCGACCGTCGCGCTGTCGCACGTCGATGGCCGGGAAGTGCATGAGGCGGCGACCGGCAATGGGCCGCTCGACGCCGCCTTCAATGCCATCAAGCGCGCCATCGGCGGTGTCGCGCGGCTCGTGGACTTCTCCGTCCGCTCGATCGGGGCCGGCGCCGACGCGCAAGGATGGGCGGATGTGCGCCTCGAAACCGAAAGCGGCTCGGTGCACGGCAGCGGCATCGCCACCGACATCGTCCTTGCCGGCGCCGAAGCCTATGTCGATGCGCTCAACCGGCTGACACGCGACACCGCATCGGCGGCGGCAGAGCCCGGGCTCGTCTCCGCGGGAGCCTGAGCCGGTTCAGGCCGTCGGGCGAACGACCGTCAGCCGAGACGCTTGTCGAGATAGGCGTCGATCACCGCATTCAGTTGGTCGAGCCGTCCCTCGAAGAAGTGATCCGCGCCCTCGATCACCTCGTGATCGATGGTGATCGCCTTCTGCTGCTTCAGTTTCTCGACCAGCTTCTGCACCGACGCCGGGCTCACGATATCGTCGACGCTGCCGTTCACGATGAGGCCGGAAGACGGGCACGGGGCAAGAAAGCTGAAATCGTAATTGTTCGCCGGCGGCGCGACGGCGATGAAGCCCTGCACCTCGGGGCGTCGCATGAGAAGCTGCATGGCGATCCAGGCCCCGAAGGAGAAGCCGGCGATCCACGCCCCCTTCGCATCGGGGTGGATGGTCTGCAACCAGTCGAGCGCCGCCGCGGCATCGGACAGCTCGCCGACGCCGTTGTCAAAGGTCCCCTGGCTGCGGCCGACACCGCGAAAATTGAAGCGCAGGCAGGTAAAGCCGCGCCGCGCGAAGGCGTGATAGAGGTGGTAGACCACCTTGTTGTTCATCGTCCCCCCATATTGCGGATGGGGGTGAAGGATGAGTGCCAGCGGCGCATCGGGTGTCTTGCCCGGTTGATAGCGACCTTCGAGGCGGCCATCCGGGCCATTGAAAATGACGTCGGGCATGGGCGAACATATTGCTCCGGAAAAGGAACGGAAAAGCTCTCGGCAACGCCCTGCACGCAGAGCGGAACCGGCCCATATATAGCGTCCACCGGCCTGTGCGCAAGTGACGGTGCGACCAGCGCTTTATCGCATATCGGGCGCCGGCGATTGCAACCGCGGGCGGGCGACGCTATCTCAGGGAGATGAACGCACGCGAGCGCATCTATCTCGATTACAATGCGACGAGCCCGCTTTGCGCTCCCGCGCGGCGGGCCGTGACGGAGGCGTTCGATGTTTTCGGCAATCCCTCCTCGGTGCATGGCGAGGGGCGCGCGGCGCGCCGTCTCGTCGAGAACGGACGCGACGCCGTGGCGGCCCTCATCGGCGGGCGCCCGCGCGAGATCGTCTTCACCTCCGGCGGCACCGAAGCCAACAATCTCGCGTTCTTCGGCACCCCCGCGGAGAGTTTCGTCATCTCCGCCGTCGAGCATATGAGCGTTCGCACGGCCGCCGAGCGGAGCGGCAGACCGCTGTTCGTCTGCCCGGTGGATGACGACGGCGTGGTCGAGAGGTCGGCCTTCGAGCGCCTGCTCGGAGAAGCGCCCGCGCCGGCGATGGCGTCGATCATGCTCGCCAACAACGAGACCGGCGTCATTCAGCCGATCCGGGATCTGGCGGCATGCGCCCATGCACACGGCGCGCTCTTTCATTGCGATGCCGTACAGGGTCCCGGCCGCCTCGCCATCGATGTCGAGGATCTCGCTGTCGACCTCCTGACCCTCTCGGGGCACAAGCTCGGCGCGCCCAAGGGTATCGGTGCGCTGTGGGTCCGCGAGGGGATCGATCTCGCGCCGCTGCTCGTCGGCGGCGGGCAGGAGTTTCGTCGCCGGGCCGGAACCGAAAACGTTCCCGGCATCGCCGGCTTCGCTGCCGCCGCGACCGCCGCCGGCCACGCACTCCGGGGAGTCGGCCGCGTGCGCGCCCTGCGCGACCGCCTCGAGGCGACCATTCTCGAAGCGGCGCGCGATGCCAGGGTTTTCGGGGCGACGGCACCCCGCATCGCCAATACGAGCGCCATCTACATGCCCGGCATGGCGGCCGAGACGCAGGTCATGGCCTTCGACCTCGAAGGCATCGCGATCAGCGCCGGCTCGGCCTGTTCCTCGGGAAAGGTGCAGCCGAGCCATGTCATCGCCGCCATGGGGGCGACGCCTCAGGAAGCGCAGAGCGTCATCCGCGTCAGCCTCGGTGCGGAGACTTCGCAGGCGGAGATCGACCGTTTCGTGACGGTCTGGCTCGACTTGTACGAGCGCGCCGCAAAGCGTCGCGTCGGCGCGGTCTGAAACGAAAGGCGCAGGCGAGAATGGCGGTTCGTTTCCCCATCTATCTCGACTATCAGGCGACGACTCCGCTCGACCCGCGCGTCTTCGACGCCATGGCGCCCTATTATCGCGAGCGCTTCGGCAATCCGCATTCCGTGACCCACCGCTATGGCTGGGAGGCGGAAGCGGCGGTCGACGAGGCGCGGGCGACAATCGCCGCGCTCATCGGGGCGGAGGCGAAAGCCGTGCATTTCACGTCCGGCGCGACGGAAGCCAACAATCTGGCGATCAAGGGCGTGATGGAGGCGATGCGCGACGTCAGGCCGCATCTCGTCGTCGCCGCCACCGAGCACAAATGCGTTCTCGAATCGGCGCAGGCCATGGCCCGCAGAGGCTGCCGGCTCACCATATCGCCGGTGCAGCCGAACGGACTCCTCGATCTCGACCGTCTTGCGGCCGCGATCACAGCCGAGACCGCGCTCGTTTCGGTGATGGCGGTGAACAACGAGATCGGCGTCATCCAACCGCTCGCCGAGATCGGCGCGCTGTGCCGCGAACGCGGCGTCTGGTTCCATTGCGATGCGGCGCAGGCATTGGGGAGGATCGCGCTCGACGTCGAAGCGATGAAGATCGATCTCATGAGTCTCTCGGCGCACAAGATCTACGGTCCCAAGGGAGTGGGCGCCCTTTATGTGCGCCGGGCCCGGCCACGGGTGCGGATCGTGCCGCAACTGTCGGGCGGCGGGCAGGAGGCCGGCATTCGCTCGGGCACGCTGGCGCCGGCGCTGTGTGTCGGCTTCGGCGAAGCGGCGCGTATCGCGTCAAAGGAGATGGCAAGCGAGACGGAGCGTATCGCGATGCTGATGCGGAATTTTCTCGATCGCGTGCGCGCCGCGCACCCCGGTATCCGCGTCAATGGCGACCGCGTGCATCGCTATCCCGGCAACCTCAATCTGAGCTTTCCCGGCATCGACGGTGAGCGTCTGCTTGCCGAACTGCCGGAACTCGCTCTCTCGTCGGGCGCCGCCTGCGCCTCGGCAACGAGCGGGCCCTCCTACGTGCTCGAGGCGATCGGGCTCTCGCCAGCGCTCGCGCGCGCGTCACTGCGCCTCGGCATCGGCCGCTTCACGACAGCGGAAGAAATGGCGGTTGCCGCCGAGCGTCTGATCGCCGCGATCAGCCGGCTCGGCGGTGTATGCGCCCGCGAGGCGACCGCATGAGCGCGGCTGTGCGGGTTACCTTTGTCACGGCCGACGGCGCCGAACGCCGGACGGTCGCGGCGGAACCGGGGATAACGCTGCTTGCCCTGGCCCATCGCGAGGGTGTCGATCTCGAAGGCGCCTGCGGCGGCGGCCTCGCCTGCTCGACCTGCCATGTGATCCTCGATGACGCGGATTACGACCGCCTGCCGCCGCCGGAGATCGAGGAAGAAGAGATGCTGGCCCTTGCCGCGGGCCTGACGCCCACCTCGCGCCTCGCCTGCCAGATCGTGCTCACGACTGCGCTCGACGGGCTCGTCGTCCGTCTGCCGGAATAGAAGGTCATGACCGGTGCGCGTGGACA
>CAZAEP010000006.1:0-30120 GCA_964484045.1 uncultured Sphingomonadales bacterium | reverse complement strand
CCCGATGCGCCTCCTCGAGCGTGAGCCCCGCCTTGGCCAGAAGCTCGCGGGCGATGCGCTCCCGAATCCAGCCCTCGATGGCGACGCGGCCGGCATTCCCGTCCTCGCGTTCGAGATCGAACTGCGCCCCCGACCAGCTTCCCGACACCACGTCCCAGGGATAGGCCGCCGGTTCGGTCTCGTGGATGATGATCGCGGCGGCCGCGCCCTGCCGCGCGGCCTCCTCGTACTTGTAGGTCCAGCGGCCGTAATAGGTCATCGCCTTGCCGTTGAAGAGCGCCGGATCGCCGGTGGCGAAACCGGGATCGTTGACGAACATGAGCACCGTCTTGCCGTGCACGTCGACGCCCGCATAGTCGTTCCAGCCATATTCCGGCGCATTGATGCCGTAGCCGACGAAGACGACGTCCGAATCCGCCACATCGACGCTTTCGCGCACGCGCTTGGTCCAGATCATCATCTCGTCGAGATAGGCGAGATCACGGACGTCGTCGCCCTTGGCGAAGCGTGCGCGCGCCGTTTCCGGGTCGGCGGTGATCGCCACCAGCGGCACCTCCTGCAGATAGGACGCGCCATTGCCCGGCGCGAGCCCCATGGCCTCGAACTGCGCAGTGAGATAGGCGAGCGTCTTCTTCTCGCCTTCCGAGGCCGGGGCGCGGCCCTCGAATTCGTCCGAGGCCAGCACCTTGACATGCTGCACGATGTCGTCGGCGGTGATCTCGGGCGAGAGCTGCGTGGTGGCGGCCTCTTTCCCGGCATCCGGCCCGCCGCCATCGCAGGCGGCGAGCAGCAGGGCGGCGAGCAGAAGGGTGACAGCGGTGCGCATGGGGGCATCTCCGATCGCGGAACGTTTCGTCGACCGCAGGCTCGCAGCCCGGGAGGCGTGCGTCAAGTACGCGGAAATGCCGCGCGACGGCCGCGCCGCGATTGGGAATTCCCGACGCATGCGGTAACATGATGCCTACACGCAACGACCGCACGAGGACAGGGATGAACGCGCAACGACACGTCCACTCCTGCCGCGGAGCCGTCCGGTGAAGCGCGCCGGCGGCACCATCCCGACGGCGGCGACGAGTGCCGTCGCGGCCATCGGCGACACGCCGCTGGTCAGGCTGCGTCGCGCCAGCGAGACCACCGGTTGCGACATTCTCGTCAAATGCGAATACGCCAACCCGGGCGGGTCGGTAAAGGACCGCCCGGCGCTCGAGATCGTGCTCGATGCCGAGCGCCGCGGACTGATCGAACCCGGCGGACTGATCGTCGAGGGAACCGCCGGCAACACGGGCATCGGGCTCGCCGTCGTCGCCAACGCCCGCGGCTATCGCACGCTCATCGTCATGCCCGAGACGCAGAGCCCGGAGAAGGTCGAGACCCTGCGTCTTCTGGGCGCCGAGGTGGTGCTTGTCCCCGCCGTTCCATATAGGGACCCGGGCAATTTCCAGAAGGTGGCGGCGCGCATCGCCGCCGAGCGGGCGGCGGAGGAAGAGCACGGCGTCATCTGGGCCAATCAGTTCGACAATGTCGCCAATCGCGAGAGCCATGAGAAAACGACGGCGCAGGAGATATGGGAGGAGACCGGCGGCCGCATCGACGGCTTCGTCGCCGCCATCGGCACCGGCGGCACGCTCGCCGGCGTCGCCTTCGGTCTGAAGCGGAAGAACCGCGACATCACCATCGCCTGCGCCGACCCGCCGGGCGCGGCCATGTATTCCTGGTTCACCCATGGAAAGCTCGAAAGCCGCGGATCCTCGATCACGGAAGGCATCGGGCAGAGCCGGGTCACCCGCAATCTCGAGGACGCACCGGTCGACTGCGCCTACGAGATCCCCGACACGGAGGCGATTCCGATCGTGTTCGACCTCCTGCGCGAGGAGGGCTTCTGCGTCGGCGCGTCGAGCGGGGTCAATGTCGCCGGCGCCATCCGGCTCGCCCGCGCGCTTGGACCGGGCCGCACCATCGTCACGCTCCTGTGCGACTCCGGCCTGCGCTATCGCTCGCGCCTCTTCAACCCCGCCTTCCTCAGGAGCAAGGGCCTCCCGGTGCCCGAATGGCTTGACCGCCCGGCCTCCTGACAGCCGGTCTTTCCGGTCGATTTTAGACCATGCGGAAAATTTTTTGCACGCCACGCACCGCGCCGGAAGACAAGCCGGGAAAGCGGCGTTATAAGCGGCGAAACGGCAGCCCGCGTGGCGATAGGTGCGAAAATGGAGGAAACGGCATGCGCATCGGTGTCCCCAAGGAGATCAAGACCCACGAATATCGCGTCGGCCTGACGCCGTCGGCGGTTCGCGAACTCGTCCGCCACGGCCATGAGGTGATGGTGCAGAAGAATGCCGGGTTCGAGATCGACCTCGACGACGAGACCTACCGCGCCGCCGGGGCGGACATCGTCGACGGCGCCGAGGAGGTCTTCGCGCGGGCCGACATGATCGTGAAGGTGAAGGAGCCGCAGCCTTCCGAGATCAGGTTGCTGCGCGAGGGCCAGGTGCTGTTCACCTATCTCCATCTCGCGCCCGACCCCGAACAGGCGCGGGGCCTGATCGACTCCGGCTGCATCGCCATCGCCTACGAGACCGTCACCGACGATCGCGGCGGCCTGCCCCTGCTTGCGCCGATGAGCGAGGTCGCCGGGCGGATGTCGATCCAGGCCGGCGCCCATGCGCTCGAGATGAACCAGGGCGGCCGCGGCATGTTGCTCGGCGGCGTTCCCGGCGTTCCGGCGGCGAATGTGGTGATCATCGGCGGCGGCGTGGTCGGCACCAATGCCGCGCGCATGGCGATGGGCATGGAGGCGCATGTCACGGTGCTCGACAAGTCGGTGCGACGTCTGCAGGAGCTCGATTTCCAGTTCGGCTCCAAGCTCAACACGGTCTTCTCCACCGCTCATGCGGTCGAAGAGCATGTGCTCGCCGCCGATCTCGTCATCGGCGCCGTGCTCGTTCCCGGCGCCGCGGCGCCGAAGATCGTCAGCCGCGAGATGGTGCGCGCCATGCGCCGCGGCTCGGTGCTCGTCGACATCGCCATCGACCAGGGCGGCTGCTTTGCGACCTCGCATCCGACGACGCATGCCGACCCCACCTATATCGTCGACGACGTGGTGCATTATTGCGTCGCCAACATGCCCGGCGCGGTGGCCCGCACCTCCACCTTCGCGCTCAACAACGTCACCCTGCCCTTCACCCTCGCCCTCGCCGACAAGGGCTATGCCGAAGCGCTGCGCGACGACCCGCACCTTCTCGCCGGACTCAACATCCATCGCGGCAAGGTCACCTACGCCGCCGTCGCGGAGGCGCTCGGCGTCGACCATGTGCCGGCGGCGGACGCGCTTGCGGCCTGATTCATGACCCGGCCGCGCCTCGCCCTCTTCTCGCTCGGCGGCACCATCGCCATGACCGGGGACAAGACGGGCGGGCTCGTGCCGGCGCTCACCGGAGAGGCGCTCGTCGCGGCGGTCCCCGCGCTCGACGGCATCGCCGACATTGCGGTGAGCGAAGTCGCGAATCGGGCGAGCGCCAATCTCTCGATCGCCGACATCGCCCGCCTCGCGGACCGCATCGAAGCGGCCGCGGCGGCCGGCGCCCGCGGCATCATCGTCACCCAGGGCACCGATACGCTGGCCGAATGCGCCTTCCTGCTCGGTGTCTTCCTGCGACTCGCGGTGCCGGTCATCGTGACCGGCGCCATGCGCAGTCCGAGCCAGCCCTCACCGGACGGGCCGGCCAATCTCCTCGCCGCAGCGGTCGCCGCGGGCACGCCGGCGCTCGCCGGATGCGGCGTTCTCGTGGCGATGAACGACACGCTCCACGCCGCCCGCTTCGTGGAGAAGCGCCACAGCACCGATCCCGCGGCCTTCGCCGCGCCCGATTGCGGCCCTGTCGGCCATGTCGTCGAGGGCCGGGTCCGGCTTCATGCCCGACCGCTCCTGCCGCCGCATCTGCCGCGGCCCGACGCCGACGCGCCACTGCCCCGCGTGGCGCTCGTCGCAGCGGCGTTCGACGACGACGGCGCCCTCCTCGACCACCTGCCGCTCGACACCGCGGGGGTGGTTCTCGAAGCCTTCGGCGCCGGTCACCTTCCGGCGGCGATGGCCGACCGGGCAGCCCGGCTCGCCCCGCGCATCCCGGTCGTCTTCACCACCCGGACGGGAGCCGGATCCGTGCTCGAGGAGACCTACGGCTACAAGGGCGCGGAGCGCGACCTCATCGCTCGCGGCCTCATCCCCGCCGGCGGCTTCAGCGCCGCCAGGGCGCGCCTCCTGCTCATCCTCGCTCTCGCCGCGGGCGGACCTCGCGCGGAGCTTGGCGCTCTTCTTCGCGGTTGAGTGGATTTGCTAAGGATTTATTTAACCTTCATCGCTAGCGTGGAATGGCTGGAGGGGAGCGGCACGCCTCCCCCCAAGAATGAATAAAGAGGATCGACCTCTCGCATGTCAGCACCGGACCACGCGCGGATGCCGCCGGAAAATATGGAGGGCCTATGACGCTCCCGCTCATGGAGGCCTCCCTGCCGCACAGCGACAGGGACACGTTGCGCGTTCTGCTATGGGCAAAGAGTTCCTCGTCTGCCATATCGATCGCCGACATGCTGGTAGCGGCCGGCTTCGTCAGTTTCGCGACCGACTCGAGCCGGGTCGTCGGGGTCTTCGCCGAAGACGTGGAAACGCTTGCGCGGACGCTGGGCGAGGGCCTGTCCCTCGAAACCCAGCGTCAGACCAAGGCGCTCGTCTTTTCGAGCGCAACGCCGCAGCTTGCGGACTTCGCACGCATCGACACGGTGGAGTCCTTCGTCAAGCATCATTCGACCCGCTGGCTCGCCGAGCTGATCGCCGAGCGCCGCTTCAAGAGTCAGTTGCAACCCATCGTCAACGCCTCCGACGGCGCCGTCCACGGCTACGAGTTTCTCTTTCGCGGTCTCAAGCGCGACGGGGAGGTCGTCCCGCCGCTGGAAATGTTCCTCGCCGCGCAGGGCGAGCTCGCGACGCGCCTCGACAACGCCGCCCGCGACAGCGCCGTCCGCACCGCGGCCAAATACGGGATCAAGGAACGGCTGTTCATCAATGTCCTTCCCGCGAGCGTCTCGATCAAGCAGTCGGCCTTCGCCGATACGCTCGATCTCATCGAGGCCGCCGGGATCGACCCCGACCGCGTCGTCTTCGAGATCGTGGAGAGCGAGGCCGTCGACGATATCGCCAAGCTCGCCGGCGTCATCGACTTCTGCCGCAGCGCCGGCTATCGCATCGCGCTCGACGATTTCGGCAGCGGCTTCAACAACCTTACCATGCTGATCGGCCTCAAGCCCGACTATATCAAGCTCGACAAGTCCCTGATCAGCCGCATCCGCACCGAACCGCCGATCTGGAACATCACCGCAAACATGGTCGATGCCGCGAAACAGTCCGGCGTCATGGTCATCGCCGAGGGCGTCGAGGACGAAAAGACCGCGCGTCTGCTGCGCTCGATGGGCACCGATTACATGCAGGGCTTCTATTTCGGTCGTCCCGAGGACGGGCCGCTCGAATCCTGAATCGTCACGACCCGTCGAGGTCCATCGCACGCGCCATCACGTGATAGAGCAGATTCTGCTCCATCACGCCGCCCACGAGATGCGCCCATGGGCCGGTGGCAAAGGCCGCCACGTCCTCCCCGCCATGGGTCTCCGAACGCAGCGGGACCACCGCCTGCTGACGGTAGTCGCGTGCCGTGACGGTCGCCTCGTCGAGATCGGGACGGGCGGCGCCGACGGCCCCGGGACCGTCCCAGTAGCCGAGCGTGGTGTAGGGCTTGCCGTCGGCGGCGAGAAGAGGCCTGCCCGTGGGGCGGCCGTGTTCGTCGAGCCCGCGGGCAAGGCCCAGGATCGGATTGCCGCGCGCCGGGTAGCCGGCGATAGTGAAGACATGGCTGTGATCGGCGGTGACGATGATCAATGTCTCGTCGAGATCGACGCGCGCCAGGGCCGCGCCCACGGCTTCCGCGAAGGCTTGCCCGTCATGAAGCGCAAGGGCCGCGCGGCCTTCATGATGGGCATGGTCGATGCGCCCGCCCTCGACCAACAGGAAGAAGCCGTCCTCGTGCTGCGCCAGGATATCGATGGCCCGCCGCGTCATCTCCGCAAGCGAGGGCTGATCGTCGCCGCGCTTCGCCTCATAGGCCATGTGGGAATCGGCGAAGAGGCCGAGCAGATGACGCGTCGATGCCGGCGCGACCGCAGCAAGCCCGGCCGCCGTGGTCACCACCTGCGCATCGCTGTGACGGGCCCGCCATTCGCGGACGAGATCGCGGCCGTCACGGCGGCGACCGCCCCGTGCGGCGGGAAGGAAGTTCGCGCGTCCGCCTCCCATCGCGACATTGATCCCGTCACCATAGGCAAAGGCGATGAGCTGCGCGGCGATGTCCGTGCAGCCATGACGGCGCGCCTCGTCGCTGAGATCGACATCGGCCTCCCATTCGCGCGACGGACTGTGGGCATAGACCGTGGCCGGGGTGGCATGGGTGAGCCGCGCCGTGGTCACGACCCCGACGGCCCGCCCGCCGGCCGCGGCGCGCTCGGCAAGGCTCGGCAGAAGACCGTCCGCCGGATCGCCGCAGGTCGCCACCTCGTGGGATGCCGCCATGTCGATGACTCCGCGATTGGTCTTCACACCGGTCATGATCGCGCTTGCGGTGCCTGCCGAATCGGGCACCTGCGCATTGACGTTGTAGGTCTTGACGAGCGCCGTGTACGGGAAACGCTCGAAGGAAAGCACGTTCTCCTCGCCGCTCCCGCCCCGGCTCTGTCCGTCGAAGATGCGGATCGCGGTAATCGTGGAGACGCCCATGCCGTCGCCGATGAAGAGAATCACGTTCTTCGCCCGCCCCTCGCGGGGGCGCACCGCGCGGCGCGCGGCGAGCGCGGCTTCGGCGCTCTGCCACATCGGGTCCGCGCGCGGCGGGGCCGGGACTTCCTGCGCGAGCGCGGAAAGTCCTGAGAGCAGAAAAGCGAGAATCAGCGGCATACGAGCCATGATGAAGCGGTCTCCTCTTCGATGATCGGTGGGCCTGCCCCGCATTCTGTGGCCGAGGCCGGCGAACTTGGCAAGCGCGAACATCGCCCCCATCGGCTCTTGCGATCGCGTCGATCTTGGGCGAGCATGACGGCACGCCGCAGGGGAAAATCTGCCATGAGCCTCCGCACCATGGGTCTTGACGCCACGCTCCACGACTATCTCGTGGAATACGGCGTCCGCGAGCCCGACATCATGCGGCGCCTGCGCGAGGAGAGCGATGCCCTCGCGCGCGCCGACCTGCGCAGTTCCGTCGAACAGGTCAATGCGCTTGCGCTCGTCCTCAGGCTCATGGGCGCGCGGCGGGCGATCGAGGTCGGCGTCTTCACCGGCTATGCGACCCTTGCCTTCGCCCGCGCGCTCGGTCGCGAGGGCAAGGTCTTCGCGCTCGACATCTCGACCGAATGGACCGACATCGGTCGCCGCTACTGGGACGAGGCGGGGGTCGCGGAGCGCATCGACCTGATCATCGGCCCGGCCCTCGAGACGCTTGCGCGCCTGCGCAGCGCCGGGCACGAGGCGAGCATCGATTTCGCCTATATCGACGCCGACAAGACCGGTTACCCGGCCTATTACGAGGCCTGCCTCGCACTCCTGCGCCCGGGCGGGCTCATCGCGGTGGACAATGTCCTGTGGTCGGGCAAGGTCGTCGACCCCGCGGCACAAGACCCCGACACCGCCGCCATCCGCGACTTCAACGCCAGACTGAAGGACGATCCCCGCATCGAGCTCGCCATGCTGCCGATCGGCGACGGCGTCACGCTCGCGCGCAAATGCTGACGGGCGCTCCGCTGCCGGATTTGTGAGCGCGCGGGGCCTGCAGGCTGCGCTATAGTCGAGGCCTGACGCCGGCACAGGAATCGGAGGCCGAGATGGCGACCCATGTCGATGCGGTGAGCGAGACGCAGGAAACCGCCGTCGTGCGGACGGCGATGCGGGACGTGCTCGAAGCGCAACGCGCGGCCGTGCTCGCCGAGAGCCCGGTCCCCGCCTCCGTGCGCATCGACCGGCTGGAGCGGGCCCGGGCGCTCCTCGTCGATCACGGCCGCACGCTCGCCGACGCCATGGCGGAGGATTACGGCGGGCGACCGGAACTGCTGTCGCTCTTCAGCGATGTCGCGCCCTCGGTCAAGGCCCTCGCCTTCGCGAAAAGGCATCTGCGGCGCTGGATGCGCCGCGAGCGCCGGCGGCTCGAATTCCCGCTCGGGCTGCTTGGCGCGAAGGCGTGGATCGAGTATCAGCCCAAGGGCGTGGTCGGCCTCATCAGCCCGTGGAACTTTCCGGTCAATCTCACCTTCGCCCCGCTCGCCGGCATTCTCGCCGCCGGCAACCGGGCGATGATCAAGCCCTCCGAGATCACGCCGGCGACCTCGGAGACGATGGCGCGGCTGATCCGCGATTATTTCGACGAGACCGAGATCACGGTGATCACCGGCGGCCCCGAGGTGGGGCAGGCGTTCGCGTCCCTTCCTTTCGACCACCTTCTCTTCACCGGCGCCACCTCGATCGGCCGCCATGTCATGCGCGCCGCCGCCGACAATCTGACGCCGGTGACGCTCGAGCTCGGCGGCAAGTCGCCGGTCATCGTCTCGCGCTCCGCGGACGCGGCCGCGACCGCCCGCCGCGTCGTCGTCGGCAAGATGATGAATGCCGGCCAGATCTGCCTCGCGCCGGACTATATGCTGGTTCCCGCCGAGGACGAGGACGAGATCGTCGCGGCCCTCGTCATGGCGGCGCGCGACCTCTATCCCACGGTCAAGGCCAATCCCGACTACACGCCGGTCGTCAATGCCCGCCACAAGGCGCGCCTGCTCGCCCATATCGCCGATGCCGAGCGGAAGGGCGCCGCGATCACCGTCGTCAATCCGGCGGACGAGGACGTCGCCGCCGACGAGAATTCCACCGTGCTGCCGCTCCACATCCTGCGCAAGGTGACCGACGACATGACGGTGATGCAGGAAGAGATCTTCGGGCCGCTCCTGCCCGTCGTCCCCTATCGCGCGATCGAGGACGCGATCGCCTATGTCCATGCCCGCCCGCGGCCGCTCGGGCTCTATTATTTCGGTCGCGACCGCGCGGAGGAACGCCGCGTCCTCGACCGCACCGTCTCGGGCGGCGTCACGCTCGGCGACGTGCTCTGGCACGTGGCGCACGAGGACCTGCCCTTCGGGGGCATCGGGCCGTCCGGCATGGGCGTCTATCACGGCCGCGACGGGTTCCGGACCTTTAGCCACGCGCGAGCGATCTATCGCCAGTCGCGCCTCGATATCGCCCGTCTGATCGGGGCCGAGCCGCCCTATGGCACGCGGCTGCGCAAGGTGGTCGAGATGCAGATCAGGAAATAATCCCCCATCGACGCGACGACGGCGGTGACGCCGGCCCGCGATGCGCCTATATGTGAGAAGCTGCGCATGAGGGCGACCCCCTGCGCGGGCCAAGGAAGCACTTGATGAAGGGACCCGCCGTGACCATTTCCTTGCTTCGTCCATTCCTGCTCGTGGTTCTTCTGGCCCTCGCCCCCCGTTCGCTGGCGGCGGATCCGCCGGCGGCGCAGGAGGGAGACGAAAAGAGAGTGGCGGCGGCGGAGCTCATCGCCCGCATCGCCGAGCACGTTTTCGCTGCCGCCGAGGTGGCGCCCGACAAGCGCTTCGAGATCCGCGTCGTCCACGACGACGAGGTGCGGGCGGTGGTGGTCAGAGAGTCGCGCGCCACCGTCTCGGACAGTCTCTTCCGCCTCGTCGAGCGACCGGAAGAGATCGCCGCCATCGTCGCCCATCTGATCGCCGCGGCGGAAATCGAGGGGCCGGGAAAGGTCTTCCCCTCGGGATTCCGGGTCAAGACGCGACCGCCGAGCAAGTCCGCCTATTCCGGCATGTCCGCAAGCGTCGACGAGCGGCTCTCCGAGCGCAGCCGGGAGGCCGCCATGGACACGGTCAAGCGCTCCGGCGCCTTCGGCCCCTCGGAAGAGGAGATCCGCACCCATGCGCAGAAGCTCGACGCCTACACGATCGAGATCCTGCGCCGCGTCGGGCTGTCGGGCACCCCCCTGCAGTCGCTCTATGAGCGGATGGCCGACGCCGGGGCCGGGCTCTTCGAGCGCGACGATTTCCTTGGCCGCAAGATTCTCCTTGAACAGATCCGCTGGCTCAGAAAGCGCAAGGAGCCGACGCCGCGACGCAGCGTCTTCTGGACCGCGCTCGACGACGACCTGAAGGCGGCCAAGGCGGCCCTCGGTTCGCGCTGAGGCGGTGCGGAACGCCCCGGCGCAAAGCGTGGCCGCAGCCTAGGCGCTTTTCACCTCCTCGAGGAAGTGGACGATGGTCTCGCGCAGGGCGCTTCCCGAATCCACCAACCGGCGGGCCACTTCCGAGACCTCGTCCGAAGCGGCGCGCGTCTCGCCGGCGTCGGCGCGGACACGATCGACGCTCTTGGCCGCCTCGTCGGTTCCCGCCGCCGCCTCCTGAGCGTTCTTCGCGATCTCCTGAATGGCGGCGCCCTGCTGCTCCATGCCGGCGGCGATCGCAGACGCGATCTCGTTCATCGAATTGATGATGCCGCTGATCGAGTCGATGGCGCCGACGGCCTCGGTCGAGACCGTCTGCACCTTCTCGATATGCGACGAGATCTCCGCGGTCGCCTTGGCGGTCTGACCGGCCAGCGACTTGACCTCGCTCGCCACCACGGCGAAGCCCTTGCCGGCCTCGCCGGCCCGCGCCGCCTCGATCGTCGCATTGAGCGCCAGCAGGTTGGTCTGATCGGCGATATCCTTGATCAGATTGACGATCTGGCCGATGGAATTGGTGGTCTCCTCGAGCGTGCGCATCGTCGCCGTCGTGGTCTCGGCTTCGCTCGAGGCCTTCTGCGCGATCTCGCTCGAGCGCGAGACCTGCGACGTGATCTCGGTGATCGAGGCCGTCAGTTCCTCGGTCGCCGCCGAGACCGTCTGGACGTTGGTCGAGGCCTGCTCGGCGGCGCTCGAGGCCGCGGTGGCGAGCTCCGACGTGGAGGCCGCGATCTCGCCGACCTTCTCGGCGATCGCCGCCAACGTCCGTCCCGCCTCCTCGTTGGCCGCGAGCGGCGCCTGCGATTCGTCCTCGAATTGCACGATCAGCGCTTCGCGAGCCGCCTGTCGCCGCTCGCGTTCCTTGAGCACCGCGTCATGATAGACGCCGAGCGCCATGTCCATGTCGAGAAAGACCGCCTTGAGCACGGCGGCGATGACCTCGCGCGCCGCCTGCGGGTCGTCGGCATGCCGCGCGAGAGCGATGCCCACGACCTCGTCAAGGGCGAAACAGTAGCCGCCCATGTACCAGCTCTGATCGAGATCGTTCTTGAAATGGGCCTCGCCGATACGGGTCACGCGGTCGGCGTAATGGCTGTCGAAGCGGCCTTCGAAGAGCCCCAGCCAATGGGCCTTCTGCGCCCCCTTGACGCGCGCGATGTTGCCGTCGCTCCCCAGCATCCCGGCGAGGTTCGGCCGCGCCGTGACATGGGCGTAGAAGCGTTCGAGAAGCCCGTCCATCTCGGCCTCGACGGCCGGACGGAAATCGCGCAGGCGATCGCAGGCCGCGTCATCGAGACGGAGAAAATCGAGTTTGTCCGCAAGACCGTTCTGTTGTGACATGAGGCACCCCTTTCTGATGTGAATGTGGCTGTCCGTCTAGGATTCGGAGACCGTGCGCGGAATCGACAGCGCGACCGACGTCCCCTCGCCGACCACGCTCGTGACGTCGAGCGTGCCGCCGTGAAGCTGCAGGATGCGCCGGGCGATGAAGAGACCGAGACCGAGGCCGCCGCTGCGCCGGGTCATCCCGGCATCGGACTGGAAGAACGGCTCTCCCGCCCGCCGCAACGCATCGGCGTCCATGCCCGGCCCGTCGTCTGCGACGACGAGGACCACCGCCTCGGGCGTCACCTCGGCGTGAAGGACCACGGCGCCGCCCTTGCGGCCGAAGCGGACGCCGTTCGAGAGAACGTGCCGGAGCGCCATCCACAACAGCCGCTCGTCGCCCCGGATGAAAAGACGCGGAATGTCGCCCGTGCTCACCGTGATCCCGGCGGCGCGCGCCATCTCGTCGATCGCTCCCACCGCCCTGGCGACCAGGAGGCCGAGATCGACGCTGTCGCTCACCGGCCGTATCCGGTCGGCCTCGAGGCGGGCGGCGGCGATCACCTCCTCGAGCATGTCGAGCAGATGGCGCCCGCTCTCGCCGATATAGGTGACATATTCCAGAACCTGCGAGCGCGACGGGGTGACCGCCGTCCTGTCGGCAAGCAGATCCGCGAAGCCGATGATGGCATTGAGCGGCGTCTTGAGCTCGTGCGTGACATTGGCAAGGAACTGCGACTTGGCGACGTCCGCCGCCTGCGCCCGCTGCACGGCCCGCTCCAGGTCCGCCTCGCGGCTGATGAACGCGCTGATATCGCGGGCGATCGCGGTGACATGGAAGGGACCCGGCGCGGCGTGCCTGACGAGCGAGATCCGGAGCGGCACGGTGCGCCCGTCCTTGCGCAGGCCTGTTACCGGCCGCCGCTCGGCCATCATGCGGGCGCGCTCCGTGCCTCCGACGAACGTCGCGATATGCGTGTGGTGAGTCTCCCGCGCCGACGGCGGGATCAGCCGGTCGAGCGGCAGGCCGACGAATTCCCCCTCGTCATAGCCGAAGATCTTCGCCGCGACGGCATTGGCGAAGCGAACGGTCATCGCGCCGTCGAAGCACAGGACCGCATCGGCCGTCAGGGCGACGACCTCGGCGAACTGGCCCCACTGCACCGGCACTTCTTCCGCGGGCGCCGGGCACGGACTGGAGCAAAGCGGCTCTTGCGGCATGTTCCGGCCATAAATAAGATTGCGAATTCATACAAACAAGCAAATATTGGTTAACAGGCATATAACGTACTCGGTATATATGCTATAATATAATATATGTATGTATGTTCTCCGCGCTATTTCCGGTGGATTTCCGATATTCAATGCACTTGTTCTATCGTGCATGGAAAAATATACGGACAAACGCAATCCATACATGGATGCATTTCTATACTATTGCTCTATATATGCGTGCATTCGCAATATTTATGATGCGTACATAGATTCGGTACAAGTGTTACGCGCGTGTAATCGCGTGATCGTATCAACATATGATGTATAACATGCTTTAATTTTTGATCGTTATAGGGACCGCATGCCCTGTTCGCCGCATTTTGTAAGGCGAACATCCTCGTGACGAATTCGGCCCCGGCATCACTATTCTTGCCATGACAGGTCGGGCGGGAAGGGTCGCGGGCCCTTATCATAGGAAGGAAGCCGTGCCAGATGAAATGCGAAGACTGTCGAGCCCGGAGCGCCGCGATCTATTGTACCGCCGCCGGCAGCGAACTCGAGGAGGTCGCGCAAGCCCGATTGCGCGTCGAGCAGTTCGAGAAGGGGGCAATGATCGTCGCCGACGAGGCGAAAAGCGCACATGTCTTCACGCTCAGATCCGGCTGGGCCTATCGCTATGCCCTGCTCGGTGACGGGCGTCGTCAGATACTCGACTTTTTCGGGGAAGGGGACTTCCTCACCCTCGGCATGCTTGCCGGCAGCCGCGTCCGGAGCGCCGTTCGGGCCTTGACCGTGGTGACCGTCTGTCGCTTTGCCCGCGAGAGCCTCCTCGCCGTCATCGACCGCCACCCGCATCTGCGCCGCGGGGTTCTCGCCCATCTCCGGTCGCAACAGGAACGCGCCGACCGGCGGTGTCTGCGCCTCGGCGCGTTGAATGCGGAGGAAGCGGTCGCGTCCCTGATTCTCGAATTCGCCCGTCGATCCGGGGCGGAGGATGAAGACGGCGACATCGTTCCGTTTCCGCTCACCCTGTCCCTGATCGCCGATGCGATCGGCATCACCGAGATTCACGCCGGCCGCATCGTGCGCGGACTGGAACGCGCCGGTGCGATCGAGCGGCTGAAGGGCAACCGGCTGCGGCTCGACCCGGATCGTCTGCAGGCCCGCCTCCGCCGGGTGGACATCGTCGCAGCACTCGGCTGACGCGGTTCCGCGGCGCGACGCCGGCTCTATCGGCCGTCGCGGAGGCGGAACCATTGCAGCGCGATCAGGGTCTTGGCGTCGGCGATGCGTCCGTCCCGGAGCCGGTCGTCCACGGCCGCGAAGGGAAGCCGCACCGTCCGCGTATGTTCGCCGACATCGACACCGCCGCCGGCACCGGCGGGCGCGCCGGGCCGGACCTCGGCGGCGAAGATGTGGACGCGTTCGGTGGAATAGCCCGGCGTCGGATAGCAGCGCGCGATCGGGATCATCTCTCCGCTCAGCACGCCGGCCTCCTCGAGCGCCTCGCGCGCCGCCGTCTGTTCGGGGCTCTCGCCGGGCTCGATGACGCCGGCGACGATCTCGACGAGCCGCCCCGGCCCCTTCTCATGGGTCGGCCAGCGGAACTGCTCGACGAGAAGGAGTTCCCGCCGCGCGCGGTCGATAAGCAGCACCGCCGCCGCATCGTCGCGCAGGACACGAACGAGGCGATGCGGCGCTGTCCGCTCGCCGTCCTCCCGTTCGAACGAGATCTCCGCCGCCTCGACGGCAAGGTCGTCGTCGAGCAGACGGCGACGATCATGAATGGTGACATCGGACATTGACGCCCTTTTCCGGAACACGCCCCGCACGCGGCGACAGGAAAACTTTACGCCTCGTTAAGGACAACTCCAATATCCTTTGCGTGGGGGTGTCAGCGGCCGGATACCTTGCCGTCGCGCAAGGAGGAGGGCTGGGCCGATCGGGATGATGTCCTTGCCCAAAGGGTCGACGGAATTGCGTGCCACAAGAGACAAGGCCCGAGGAGATGAAGAGGGGCGGGGACCGACCGCCTTCCGCCGCCTCGGTATCCTTGCGATGGCGCTCCTGCTGCTTGCCGTCTCACCGCGGCTCTCCGCCACGGAGAGCGACCTGCGAGACCGCGCGCGGGTGATCGTCGAACGCATCGACAGGCGCGATCACTTCGTCACCAACGCCATGATCGCGGATCTGGAGAAACGGGCCCGGGCGGCCAAGGGCGAAGCGCGGCTCGAGCTGCTTTACGAAGCGCTCCGAAAGAGTACGGCGCTAAGGCAGACGGACATTCTGCTCGTCTGTTCGGAGCGGCTTCGCGCCGAAGCCGAGGCGCAGGGCAATGACCGCTATCGCGTGCTCGCCGACGCCTTCCGGATTTTCGGCCAGAGCATGTCCGGGGTGCTCTACGACACGCTGTCCGAGCTGGAAGCCCTCCTCACGGAGGAGACGGTTCGCACCGACTGGCGGGTGACGGCACAGATCCGGCTTCTGATCGCGGCCGTGGCCCCGCCGCTGGGACAGTTCGACAGCGCCATCAGACACGTCAACGCCGCCTTTCGCGAGGTGCCCGAAGAGGGGCGGACGGCCATGCGTCTGCGCGCCGAGCTCCATGCCGCACTGGGAACGCTCGATGCGCAATTGCGCGATATTCCGGGCATGCTGACGGAATTCGAGCACGCGCTCGATATCGCCGACGGCAATGGCTGGCGTCTCGACGGCGAAGCGCTGCTCTACAATCTCGGCAATCTCTTCATGCAGGAAGGAGACTACGAGACCGCGCGCGCGAGTTTCGGTCGTCTCCTGGCGCTCTCGAAGCGGTCGCGGCAGGCGCAGAACCGCTTCTATGCGCTCTACGGCCTGATGAAGGTCGCGCACAATGCCGACAACCCGACGCTCTCGAACGCCTATGCCGAGCAGGCGCTCGCGACGATGACCCCGCCGCCGATCTTCGCCGCCGCGATCGCCCAGCATCGAGGTCTCAATCTGCTCGCCCTCGGCCGAACGAAAGAGGCCGCCGAGCAACTGGCGATCGCCGAGCGCGCGATCACCCGCGGACCCGATTACGGCAAGACCGTCTATGCGAGCTACAATATCCTGCTGCGCTCCCGCCTGGCGGAAGCGGAAGGGCGCTACAAGGAAGCGCTCGATCTCTACAAGTCCTATGCGAATGAACGGACCCGGCTGACGCGCGCCACCTTCGCCGAGGACGTGAAATCGATCCGCGCCAGTCTCGAGGGTGCCTTGGCGGTGGAGCGGGCGGAACACGCCCTTGCCGAGAGCGCCCGCGCCATGGCGCGTGAGGAAATCCGCATCCAGCGCCTTGTCCTTGTCATACTGGCATTCGCCGGCCTTGCGGCTCTCGCC
Organism: uncultured Sphingomonadales bacterium; assembly: GCA_964484045.1. Classification (GTDB taxonomy): domain Bacteria; phylum Pseudomonadota; class Alphaproteobacteria; order Sphingomonadales; family Rhodothalassiaceae; genus J134. The sequence goes on along the minus strand of CAZAEP010000006.1, from coordinate 13,897 downwards.
GCCTTCCTGCATCAGCGCCGCATGGCCAGGGAACTGGAAACCAGCCGCCGCCGAGCCGAAGCGGCAAACCTCGCGAAATCGCGCTTTCTCGCCAATATCAGCCATGAGCTGCGGACACCGCTCAACGCCATCATCGGCTTTTCGGAAATGTGCCTGCGCGAGATGGCCGGCCCGCTGCCGAACGCCAAATACAAGAGCTATGCCGAAGCCATCCACCGCTCCGGGCGCCACCTCCTGGCGGTGATCAACGACATCCTCGATCTCTCGCGCGTGGAGGCCCGGCGCCTCGAGCTCGAGGAAACGGACGTCGCGGTGGCCGAATTCGTCCGCGAGGCGCAGGAGCTGGTCGCCGTCCATGCCCGGGAGAAGGCGCAGGTGATCGAGGTCGACACGCCGTCGACGCTGCCGCCCGTCCGCGTCGACGGTCGCCTGATGCGGCAGGCGATCGCCAATCTGCTGTCGAACGCGATCAAGTTCAGCCCCGAGAAGAGCAAGGTCACGCTGCGCGCCGTGCTGGGCGACACGGGCGAGATCGCGATCACGGTCAGCGATCGGGGCATCGGCATGACCGAAAGCGAGATCGCCATCGCCCTCGAGCCCTTCGGACAGGTCCAGTCGGTGATGACCCGCGGTCACGAGGGCACGGGGCTCGGACTGAGCCTGGTGAAAACCTTCGCCGAACTGCATGGCGGTCGGCTCGAGATCCGCTCCGCACCGGGCGCCGGAACCCGGGCGACGATCGTTCTGCCCAAGGCCCGCGTCATCGTCGAGTCGCGGCAGACGCACACGGAACCCGTGGCGTCGGTGGCCCGTGCCTGAGCGGCCGCGCACACCAAAATCTGTTGCCACAAGGCGGGGCGGATCGGCCGCCCTGGACAAGCTCCGTTCGCCGCACGCCGCCGGGGACTATCGATGAGCCTTATCGCGCGGCATTCATGGCGTCGAGCGCGCCCTGCAGGATCCAGACGGCGGCGAGCTTGTCGACGATCTCGCCACGGCGTTTGCGGCTGGTGTCGGCCGCGATCAGCATGCGCTCGACCGCCGCGGTCGACAGGCGCTCGTCCCAGAACGCCGTCGGCAGGTCGAGCACGGCTTCGAGATTGCGCGCGAACTGGCGCACGCTCTGACAGCGTGGTCCCTCGCTGCCGTCCATATTGACCGGCAGGCCGAGCACCAGCCCGCCGACCCCGTGCTCGGCGGCAAGTTCGGCGAGCCCGGCCGCGTCGCGGGTGAACTTGCCGCGGCGGATGGTGAGAAGCGGACTTGCGACCCGGAGCGTCGTATCCGACAGCGCGAGTCCGACGGTCCTGCTGCCGATATCGAGCCCCATCAGCCGCGCCCGCCGCGGCAGATGCGCCTTCAGTTCGGAAAGTGGGACGATCACCTCGCGCTCCTCCTGCTCCGCTCCCGTCGCGTCGCCGGCACCTTGCGCCGCTCCCGGCCAGGGTGTAGCTTCCGCCCGCCGGGCCGCCACCGGGCGGCGGTGCCCGATCCGCATCACGATATCACAGGACCCCAATGTCGGTTGACAAGGCAACAGTAAAGCGCATCGCGCATCTCGCGCGCATCCGCATCGAGGACGATGCGCTCGAACCGCTGGCGCGCGAGCTCACGAACATTCTCGCCTTCGTCGAGCAATTGAATGCGCTCGACACCACCGATGTGCCGCCGATGACGAGCGCGGTCGCGCACGGTCTGCACTGGCGCGAGGACGTGGTGACGGACGGCCATCAGGCCGACGCCGTCCTCGCCAATGCGCCGGCATCCGAACTCGGCTTCTTCGCCGTCCCCAAGGTGATCGAGTGACATGACGGAGCTCAGCGACCTCACGCTCGCCGAGGCGCGCGACCGCCTGCATGCCCGCGACCTCTCCGCGCGCGAGCTGACCGAAGCCGCCATCGCCGCCATGGAGGCGGCGCGGCCCCTGAACGCCTTCATCACCGAGACGCCCGAGCGCGCGCTGGAGATGGCCGACGCCGCCGACAAACGGCTCGGGGACGGGACGGCGACGGCGATGACCGGCATTCCGGTGGCGGTCAAGGACCTCTTCTGCACCGGCGGCGTGCGCACCACCGCGGCGAGCCGTATCCTCGACGGCTTCGTGCCCCCCTATGAGAGCACGGTCACCGCCAGACTCTGGGCCGCCGGGGCGGTGATGATCGGCAAGACCAATCTCGACGAGTTCGCCATGGGCTCGTCGAACGAGCACAGCCATTTCGGCGCTGTGAGGAATCCCTGGCGGCTGGGCGACACCGATACCGTGCCCGGCGGCTCCTCGGGCGGCTCGGCGGCTGCGGTCGCCGCCGGCATCGTGCCTGCCGCCACCGGCACCGACACCGGCGGCTCGATCCGCCAGCCGGCCTCGCTCACCGGCATCGTGGGTCTGAAGCCGAGCTACGGGCGCTGCTCGCGATGGGGCGTCATCGCCTTCGCGTCCTCGCTCGATCATCCCGGACCGATGGGCCGGAGCGTGCGCGACGTCGCCATCATGCTCGGCGCCATGGCCGGGCACGACGCGAAGGACTCGACCTCGGTCGACCGCCCGGTGCCGGACTACGAGGCGGCGCTGACGGGCGATATCCGCGGCCTCCGGATCGGCATCCCGAAGGAGTACCACGCCGACGACACGCCGGCGGAGATCGAGGCGCTGTGGGCCAAGGGATGCGAGTGGCTGCGTGACGCCGGGGCCGAGATCGTCGACATCTCGCTGCCGCACACGTCCTACGCGCTGCCCGCCTACTACATCATCGCGCCGGCCGAGGCCTCGTCCAATCTCGCCCGCTACGACGGCGTGCGCTACGGCCTGCGCGTGATGCCCGAAGGCGCCCATTCGCTCACCGACATGTACGAGGCGACGCGCGGCGCCGGTTTCGGGCCGGAGGTCAAGCGTCGTGTCCTCATCGGCACCTATGCGCTCTCGGCCGGCTATTACGACGCCTATTATCTGAAGGCGCAAAAGGTGCGGGCGCTGATCGCGCGCGACTTCGCGCAGGCCTTCGGGACGGTGGATGCGATCCTCACCCCGACCGCGCCCTCGGCCGCCTTCCCCATGGGCACGAAGCAGGACCCGATCGCGATGTACTACAACGACGTCTTCACCGTGCCCGCCGACCTTGCCGGCATTCCGGGGATCTCGGTGCCTGCCGGGCTCGACGCCGACGGCCTGCCGCTCGGCCTGCAGGTGCTCGGCCGCGCCTTCGACGAGGAAACGGTGCTCCGGGTCGCCGACGTGCTCGAGACCGCAGCCGGATTCACCGCCCGCCCCCGGCGCTGGTGGGTCTGAAGCCGCCCAAGGATGCCTAGAGCCGGATCCGCGCGCGTTCGAGAATGTCGTCGATGCGGGCCTCGACCTCGGGCTTCGGCATCACCCGCTCCATCACCTTGAGCCCCAGCGGCACGGTGCAGTCGACCCCCATGAAGGGGCGCGTGTTGAGCGGGATCGCATCGTGCCCGTCATGAACACCGAGCTTGGCGGTGGTTCCCATATGCGCCTGGGCGAGGGGGTCGATGTTCATCCCGAGCACATAGGGAATCACCGTCAAGTCCCGGTCCGCCATGAAGCGATGGGCGAGCGCCCAGTCGCGTTCGTGCGGATTGCGGATATCGATGTCCTTGTCATAGACGAAGACGTGCTTGGCAAAGCCCTGCAGCGTCGTATAGGCGCGCAGCATGGCGAGCTTGGGCTCGCCGATGCGCTTCTTGTCGATCGCGATATGAACCGTGAAGCCGCAGCCCGCTGCGGGATCGACATAGACGTCGTGGACATTGGGCATCACCTGCAGCAGGTCCTGATAGACCTTCACCGAACGGAAGAAGGCGGCGATATTGTTGGTCTCGTTGAGCGGCCGGCCGATATGCACATGCTGGTAGATCGGACGCCGGCGCATGGTGATCGCGGTGACATGGAAGCGCGGCCGCCGGCGCGCCTCGTCGTAAAAACCGTTGAACGAGGCGAAGCGGCCCTGCATCGCCCAGTCGAAGGGCTTGAAGACGCCTTCGATGACGATCTCCGCATCGGCCGGCACGTCGACGTCGATGGTCTCGCATCTGACCAGCCTCACCGGTGATCCGCGCAGGCCGCCGACGAAAGCGAAGTCGTTGTACTTGTACGGGAGCGCCGGATTGGCGCCGGCGAGCACGATGTCCGGCGGCGCACCGACGACGAAGGCGGCGGGAAAGGGGCGCGCCTTGTCGTAGTCCCAGGTCGCGGGGTCGTCGTCGATCTTCGCCGCCCAGTGTTCCTCCATGCTGCGGGCGTCGCCGGTATAGCGGAAGATCCACACCGAGCCCTGGTCGCGGTCGGTGATCTCGAAGCGGTGATAGGAGAGATTGTAGGCCCCCTGCGCCGGCTTGGTGCAGCAGACGGCGCAGAGGAAGCGGCCTTCGAGCCGCTCCTTGGTCATCGTGCCGTCCTCGGGGTTCATACGCAGGATGGGAAGCCGGCCGAGGTCGATGTCGCCGCCGGTCAGGATCACCTCCTTGACCGGCGCGTCGGCGGCGTCGACGAGCTCGGGCGCGATGCCGCCCGAGGCCATGACCTCGCGCATGCGCGCCGCCGCTGCCGGCACCGCACGCTCCTCGGGCACGCCATAGGTCTCGGCGATACGGCGATAGCCGGTGCCGATGGTGTTGGCGAAGACCGGGATATCGAAGCCCTTCGGGTTTTCGAACAGGAGGCCCTTGTCGACATGGGCGTAGTCGGCGCGGGCGATGACGGCGCCGATCTCGTCGAGGGTGTCGATCTCCGCGCCGATGCGCAGGATCTCGCCCTTTTCCTCCTGTCGTGCGAGGAAATCGCGAAAACTTGCCCCGTCCATCGCACCACCTCCCTTGCCGCCCGACGCCGGCCCCGTCCCCGGAACCGCGCGCGCCTCCCGGCCCTCACCCGCGACGCGGTCCCCCGCCGCGGTGGCCGTCCCGACAAGAGCCGCCGCCACACCGGCCGCCGAGGCCCCGTTCCGCGCAACGCCCCTGTCCAGGCGACACCGGCACAGGCGACACCGGCACAGGCGACACCGGCCGCGCATGGCTCCCGCACCCCCATGGCGCCAGCTTGCCCCGGTCACTCTCGTACGGTACAGTACGGTACGTTTTTTGGCAAGTCCCGATGAGGAGCCGCAGGCGATGGCGGAAAAGCCGGCCGAAACGGCGCGAATCGAATGGGGGGACGGACAACGCCGCGGCGCGCCAGCGGCGACCGCCGGGAGGTATCCGCCGCGCCCCCGACGCGGACCCGTTCCCCTCTCCGCGCGCCGCCCCGCTGCGGCGGCCCGGCGCAAGGCGATCCTCGACGCGGCGACGGACCTCTTTCTCGAGGTCGGCTACGAGGCGGCGAGCATGGATGCGCTGGTGCGCCGGGTGGGCGGCTCGAAATCGACCCTTTACGCTCATTTCCGCAACAAGGAGACGCTGTTCGCGGCCGTCGTCGCGGCGGCCCTCGAAGAGCTCGAGGACGCCGCGGCGACCGAGCTCGGCGCCCTGTCGCTCGAGGAGGGCCTGACGCGCATCGGCACGACGCTCTATCGTATCGTCACCTCGGACCGGCATGTCGCGCTGGCCCGCGTGGTCATCGCCGAGGCGGCACGCTTTCCCGCCATCGGGCGCATCTATTACCGGCGCGGGCCGGCGCGGGCCTATCGCTGGATCGACGGCTTTCTCGCGCGGCACGGTTGTCATGATAAGAAGGCGGGCGAGCGATTCGCCGGCGCGCTCGTGCACCGGGCCTTCTTCCGCCGCCTGTGCATCGACGAGCCGGCGCCGGGCGAGGCGGCGATCGCGCGCGAGGTCGAAGACGCGGTCGGGCGCTTTGTCGCCGGCCGCCCGGCGAGAAGGGGATAGGAAGCGGTCATGCGGCTCATCATCGGCATCGGCGGCGCCAGCGGCGCCATCTACGGCATCCGGCTTCTCGAGGTCCTGAAACCGATCGCGGATGTCGAGACCCATCTCGTGCTCTCGCGCACGGCGCGCATGACCATCGCCATCGAGACCGATTGGACCGTCGGCGCCGTCGAGGCGCTCGCCGACGAGGTGCACAAGGTCTCCAACGTCGCGGCGACGATCGCCAGCGGCTCCTTCCGCACCGACGGCATGATCGTCGCCGCCTGCTCGATGAAGACCCTGTCGGCGATCGTGCATTCCCACGCCGACGACCTCCTCGGCCGCGCCGCCGACGTGGTCCTCAAGGAGCGGCGTCGGCTTGTCCTCATGCCGCGTGAGACGCCGCTCCATGCCGGACACTGCAAACTGCTTTACGAGGCCGCGCAGCTCGGCGCCATCATCGCGCCGCCGATGCCCGCGATGTACGCCAGGCCGAAGACGGTGGGCGATCTCGTCGATCACACGGTCGGCCGCGTGCTCGACCTCTTCGGCCTCGATGCCGGTATCACCCGCCGCTGGACGGGAATCGACACGGAGGGCTGAAAGGGGCGCCCGAGTGCTGCCGTGTCGGCCCATGGCGTGGCCGGAAAGGCGCCACATCTACCGGCGCCCCGCGCCCCATCAGGGCGACTGCACGCTCCCGACAGCCCATGGCCGGCCGCATGTTACGTCAAGATCTCGAGACTCCGTTCCTTCGAAGACCCGCGGCGCTTCACCGCCGGTCTCCCCTCTCGGGCAACAGATGGACCTCAAGCGGGAGCAATTCAGGAAAGCACGCCACTTGGCCTTGAGATCAAGCCGAAGCATTGTTTTATCGGAAAAGTGGAAGAATCGCGAGTGTTGTCGGTCGTGCCGCGTCTTGCGAAACGCCGCTCTTATTATTACACTCGTGACAACATGGAAAGAGATCGGAATGATCGCGCTCAAGATCCGCAAGGTCGGCAATTCGCTGGGCGTTGTCCTGCCGAAGGACGTCGTGGGGCGGCTGCAGGTCGGGGAAGGCGGCACGCTATTCCTCACCGAGGTGCCCGGTGGCGGCTATCGCCTGACGCCCCATGACCCGGAATTCGAGGACAGGATGGCACGTGCCGATACCATAATCGCACGCTATCGCAACACGCTCCATACGCTTGCCAAATGACCGAGCCGACGTGGCTCGAGCGCCGTGATGCTCTGGCGCTGCACGAACGCCTTGTCGCGCGCTTCGGCGGAACCTCGGGCATACGCGACCTTTCGCTCCTCGATTCGGCGCTGGCGCGGCCGAAACATCTCCATATCTATGATGCAAAGGCTGATCTCTTCGACCTTGCCGCCGCCTACGCATCCGGGGTGATCCGCGGCCACCCTTTTGTCGACGGCAACAAACGCACGGGGTTCGTCCTTGCGACCCTGTTCCTCGACCTCAATGGCGAGCAATTCGCGGCCAGCGAGGAAGCGGCGGCACGGATCGTGCTCGATTTCGCCGCCGGCCAGATTGCCGATGATGGGCTGGCCGCATTCCTGCGCGAATCCTGCGAGTCGGCAAGCCGCAGCACGGGGTGCGCATGATGCGGACATCCACCGCGCACGCCCCTCGCCTGTGCGGCGATCCCGGCCCGGGACGTCGGTCCGGAGATTTGACCGGCCTCGATGTTCTCTATATGTTTCAATTTCCTTGTCGAAATCGGGAGGACGTCGTGCCGGAGCAGATCGTTTTCTATACCCACCCCAGATCGCGCGGGCGGATCGTGCGCTGGATGCTGGAGGAGTGCGGGGCGGATTATCGCACGGAGATCGTCGAATACGGTCCGCCCATGAAGTCCCCGCAGTATCTCGCCGTCAATCCGATGGGCAAGGTGCCGGCGATCCGGGTCGGCGCCGAGACCGTCACCGAAACGGCGGCGATCTGCGCTTTTCTTGCCGAGCTCCATCCCGAGGCGGGACTGGCGCCGCCGCCCGCGGAGCGCGGCGCCTGGTATCGCTGGCTTTTCTTCGCCGCGGGACCCTTCGAACAGGCAATGACCCTCAGGGCGCTCGGCGTGGCGATCAAGGACGAGCAGCGCGGCTTCGTCGGCACCACCGACATGGACCGACTGGCCGACATTCTCGATGCGGCGCTCGAAGGACGAGAGTTCATCGCCGGCGAGCGCTTCACCGCCGCCGACGTCTATCTCGGCGCCCAGATCGGTTTCGCGCTTCAGTTCGGCAGCCTCCCGGAGCGGCCTCATATCAGGGACTACTGGTCGCGGCTTGCGGCGCGTCCGGCGCATGTCCGCGCGGCGGCCGCCGATGATGCGCTGATCGAACGAATGGCGGAGTAGGCGGGAGGTCCGGGCCGTGTCGTCCGGCGGACGTTGCGATTGCCTGTGGATCGAGGGGACATCCGTGCGCGGCGACGTGTTCCGAGATTTCCTTCCGCGCGGCGATCTGCTACAGGCGGGGCGGGCGGCGCGATGCCCCGCGTGCCGCGAATTCCGCCGATCCGGCATCGCCCGCGCCTTCTGTCCGCGGCGAAGCCCATGACGGTCAGCAAGGAGACCTTGACGCGTGACGACCGACGCCACACCCTACCGCATCGACGGCGCGACCGGCCCCTGGGAGGTCGTCGTCGGCATGGAGGTACATGCCCAGGTGATCTCGAAGGCGAAGCTCTTCTCCGGCGCCCCCACCGACTTCGGCGGCGCGCCCAATGACCATGTCAGCTTCGTCGATGCCGCCTTCCCCGGCATGCTGCCGGTGATCAATGCCGAATGCGTGCGCCAGGCGGTGCGCACCGGGCTGGCGCTGGGAGCGAGGATCAACCGCTTCTCGGTCTTCGACCGCAAGAACTACTTCTACCCCGATCTTCCCGCCGGCTACCAGATCAGCCAGTATCAGCAGCCGATCGTCGGCGAGGGCGCGATCGAGATCGATCTCGCGGACGGGCGCAGCAAGACGGTGGGCATCGAGCGCCTGCATCTCGAGCAGGACGCCGGCAAGTCGATGCACGACCAGCATCCCCGCTACACCCTCGTCGATCTCAATCGCGCCGGCGTGGCGCTGATGGAGATCGTGTCGAAGCCCGACATGCGCTCGCCCGAGGAGGCCGGCGCCTATCTCAGGAAGCTGCGCACGCTCTTGCGCTATATCGGCGCCTGCGACGGCAATATGGAGGAGGGCTCCATGCGCGCCGACGTGAATGTCTCGGTGCGCCGTCCCGACGGCCCCCTGGGCACGCGCTGCGAGATCAAGAACGTGAACTCGATCCGCTTCGTCATGCAGGCGGTGGCGTTCGAGGCGCGGCGGCAGGTCGAGATCCTCGAGGCCGGCGGCCGCATCGATCAGGAAACGCGCCTTTTCGATCCCGGCAAGGGCGAGACCCGCTCCATGCGCTCCAAGGAAGAGGCGCACGACTATCGCTATTTCCCCGACCCCGACCTCCTGCCGCTCGAGTTCGACGACGCCTTCATCGCGGCGGCGCGCGCCTCGCTGCCGGAACTGCCGGATGCCAAGAAGCGCCGCTTCATCGCCGACTTCGGTCTCCCCGAATACAACGCCGCGACCCTGGTGGCGGAGAAGGAGAGCGCGGAGTATTTCGAGTCGCTTCTGAACCATTTGGTACAGTTGAGTGGCCGGCCGGCGGCGGAGCTGGCCGCCCGCGCCTCGAACTGGATCCTCTCGGATCTCTTCGCGCATCTCAACGAGGCCGGCGTCTCGATCGCCGAAAGCCCGATCGCGCCCGCCGCGGGAGCGGAGCTGATCCATATTGTACTGAGCGGTACGATCTCCAATCGCACGGGCAAGGAGGTCTTCGCCGAGATGATCGCGAGCGGCAGGGGCGCCCTCGAGATCGTCGAGGAAAAGGGCCTCCGGCAGATGTCCGACACGGATGCGCTGGAGGCGATCGCGGACCGGGTCCTCGCCGCCAATCCGGCGCAGGTGGAGCAGTACAGGGCGGGCAAGACCAAGGTGCTCGGCTTCTTCGTCGGTCAAGTGATGAAAGAGACCCGCGGCCAGGCCAATCCCGGACTCGTCAACCGGATTCTCAGGCAGAAACTCGACGCCTGATATCCTGCATATGCGGAGGCCTCCCCTGCGCCGGGGCTCGCAGGCGCGCGCCCACCGGAGCGCCACCGCCGGATGTGCGCCGCCCCTCGCCCTCGCGCAAGCGCCAGGGCATTCCGGCGAAACGCCCGGGCAGAGTGCGTACCGCCACCCGCCTTCGTTGTATCATTCACATGAGTCGACCGTGAAATTAACCGAAGTTTAAGTCGCGATGGTCTTTACTGGGGCGATCGGGGTGAAAGGGACATGGATCGCATCGAAGCGCTTGCCATCCAGGCGCCGACCGTCTCGCCGAGGACCATCTGCGCGGAGGTCTACGAGCTCTTCTCGACAGATGACGATCTTCTCGCCGTTGCGGTCGTCGACGGGGATCGGCCCATCGGGCTCGTCAATCGGCATCAGCTCACTTTGAAGCTTGCCGACCGTTTCGGCCGTCCGTTGTTCGAGAAGAAGCCAGTCACCCGGCTCATGGACCCGCGGCCGCTCATCATCGAGGCCGAGCAGAGCGTCGATTTCCTCAGCCAGCTCATCCTCGACGAGCGCCCCTCGGCGCTGATGCAGGGCTTCATCGTCACCCGCGAAGGGCGCTATCTCGGGATCGGCACCGCGCTGTCGTTGCTCCATGTCAATATGGAGCGGTCGCGGCACCGCTCCGAGGAGCTCGAGCGGGCGAAGATCGCGGCGGAGACGGCGAACCGTTCGAAGTCGATGTTCCTGGCCAATATGAGCCACGAACTCAGAACGCCGCTCAACGCCATCATCGGCTTTACCGACTTCATCCGCTCGGAAACGCTGGGACCCATCCGGCCGCCGCAATATGCGGACTACATCAATGACGTGAACGAGAGCGGCAAGCACCTGCTCAATGTCATCAACGCCATCCTCGACATGTCGAAGATCGAGGCCAACCGCATCGAGCTCAACGAGGACTATATCGATCCCGAAGAGACCGCCCAGTCGGTCGTCCGCATGATGCGCGCGACGGCGGAGCGCCACGGCATCACGGTCACCCTCGACATCGCTCCGGCAATCCCCGACGTCTATGCCGACGGCCAGCTCCTGCGCCAGATCCTGCTCAACCTTCTCTCCAATGCGATCAAGTTCTCCGGGGATTCCAAGGACGTGCTCGTGCGGGTCGCTCTCGACGAGAAGGAGCGCATCGTCTTTTCCGTCATCGACCAGGGGATCGGCATCGCGGAAGGCGATCTCGAACGGGTCATGGAGCCTTTCGGGCAGGCCGAAGGCACGCTCTCGCGGCAAAGCGAAGGCACCGGCCTCGGGCTGCCCCTGTGCAAGGCGCTCGCCGAGGCCCATGGCGGCACGCTCAGGCTCGAGAGCCGGCTCGGCGAGGGCACGCGCGTCGACGTCCTCCTGCCGCCCGAGCGCACGGTCAGGGCCGGCCCCTGCGACAGCCTGCACAGCGTCGCCTGAAGGCCGCGTCTCGGCGCCGCGGCGTCCTCGCCGGCTTTCTTGGCCGCGTGTTAACCTTTTTTCAAAACCATGTCGTCCAGGCTTCCCGCGAGAGGGCGAGGCGTCTCGCCCCATCCGGCAGAAAGACGGAGGGAGACATGGGGCACCAAGACAAGAGCTTTCCCGCGCGATTGCGGCGCTATCTCGCGGCCGCCGAAAGCGGCAAGCCGGAGGCGCTTTTTCACCTCGGGCTTTTCTATGCCGCGGGCCATGGCGTGGACCCGGATTATGTCGCCGCGCACAAATGGTTCAATCTCGCGGCCACCCGCGGCTTTGCGGCGGCGGCCGCCGAGCGCGCGGACGTCGCGCGCGAGATGACCCCGGCCGAGATCGCCATGGCCCAGCGCCAGGCGCGCGAATGGATGCAGAGCCACGCCTGATCGCCGCCGGGCCGCGCCACTCCCTTCCGGGCAGCAGCATGCGAGACGCTCCGGCCGCAACCGGAGCGCTTGCCTTGGGCCGACATTTGCGGCTTGATGTCCGGAGTCCGCGGCGGACTCGCAGCAAAGGGGGCAGGCACGATGTCCATCGGCTATCAGGTCTTTACCATCCTTGTCGTACTCGTCGCTCTTGTCATCGTCTTCAAATACGTCCGCATCGTCCGACAGGGCAGCGCCTACACGGTCGAGCGGCTGGGGCGCTATACGCGCACGCTCGGACCCGGCTTCCACCTTCTGGTGCCCTTCATCGAGAATGTCGGGGCCAAGCTCAGCCTCAAGGAGCAGGTGCTCGACATCCCCAGCCAGGAGGTGATCACCAAGGACAATGCCATGGTCGGCGTCGACGGGGTGGTCTTCTATCAGATCCTCGACGCCGCCAAGGCGGCCTATGAGGTCCAGGACCGCGAGGTGGCGATCCTCAATCTGACGATGACCAACATCCGTACCGTCATCGGCTCGATGGATCTCGACGAGATCCTCTCCCAGCGTGACAAGATCAACGCCTCTCTCCTGTCGGTTGTCGATGAAGCGACCCAGCCCTGGGGCATCAAAATTACGCGCATCGAGATCAAGGACATCAACCCGCCGCGCGACATCGTCGACGCCATGGCGAGCCAGATGAAGGCGGAGCGCGAGAAGCGCGCCGCGATCCTTGAGGCCGAAGGCCTGCGGCGAAGAGAGATCCTCCGCGCCGAAGGAGAGAAGCAGTCGCTCATTCTCGAAGCCGAGGGCAAACGCCAGGCCGCGGTGCTCGAGGCCGAGGCGCGCGAACGTCTGGCGCAGGCGGAAGCCGAGGCGACGCGCATGGTCTCGACAGCGATCGCCGCGGGCGATGCGCGCGCCATCCAGTATTTCGTCGCCCAGAAATATGTCGAGGCGGTCTCGCGCTTTGCCGAGAGCCCGCAGGCGCGGCTCGTCTTCATGCCGCTCGAGGCGAGCGGCGTCATCGGCGCGCTCGGTGGCATCCGCGAACTGTTCAAGGCAGCCGAGGACGCGGCCCCGGCCGGACCGTCGGCGCGCGGGCGCGACTGAGAGCGCGGCACGGAGGAAGGGGAACTGCCGGAATGGACTTCCAATCGCTCTGGTTCTCGCACTGGATGTGGTGGATTCTCGCCGCCCTGCTTCTCCTCATGGAGATCATGGCGCCGGGCGTCTTCTTCATCTGGATCTCGCTCGCCGCCGCCACCGTCGGCGGCCTCGTCCTTCTTCTGCCGGCGCTCTCGCCAGAGACGCAGGGGCTCCTTTTCGCCGCACTGGCGATCGCCTTCACTGTTCTCGGCCGGCGCTATTTTCGCGGCTCCCAAGATCAGAATCTGCCCGCCGGCGACCTCAATGTCGGCGGCCGTCGCCTGATCGGTCGCACCGTCCTCGTGACGCAGGCGATCGAGAGCGGCGCAGGGCGGGTGCGCGTGGGCGACAGCGAATGGTCGGCACGCGGCCCCGATGCCCCCGTCGGCGCCCGTCTCAAGGTCGTCGGCGCCGATGGCAATGTGCTCGAAGTGGCGCCGAACGAGACGTCCCCGCCGGGCGAGGGCTGATCGGACGGACCGCGGGCCGGGCCGGTGCCGCCGGGCATCGGACGGCGTCGCTCATTCCGCTGTCGCCAGACGACGTTCCCAGCGCAGGGCGTCGGAGACGATGCGGTCGAGATCGTCATGGCGCGGCCGCCATCCCAGGGTGTCGCGAATGGCGCGCGCCTCCGCGACCAGCGCCGGCGGGTCCCCCGCCCGCCGCGGGCCCTCGCGCACATCGAGCGGCGCCCCCGCCGCACGCGCGACCGCCGCGAGCACCTCGCGTACCGAGTAGCCGCGACCGTAGCCGCAATTGAAGAGCGCCAGCGGCGCGTGCGCACCGGCGAGCCGGTCGAGCACCGCCACATGGGCATCGGCGAGATCGCTGACATGGATATAGTCGCGCACGCAGGTACCGTCGGGGGTCGGATAGTCGGTACCATGGATGGTGATCGCGGGGCGCTTGCCGACGGCGACCTCGCAAGCCACCTTGATCAGATGCGTCGCATTCGGCGTCCGCTGCCCGGCGCGCCCCGCGGGATCGGCGCCGGCGACATTGAAATAGCGCAGGATGGC
>CAZAEP010000005.1:0-31691 GCA_964484045.1 uncultured Sphingomonadales bacterium | reverse complement strand
TCTCCTTGCGCCCCCAGTCGGCGAGCGAAAGGTCCTTCACCTTGAAGTCACGCGGTTCGTTCATGCAGGCACTCCCTTGGCAAGCTGCGGCGTCGCACCGGCTGCGATCGACGGCCGGCGCCTTATAACAGCGCCGGCTTTACCGGCACAAGATAAAGAAATCTTTATATCCTTATCTTGGCCGCGACTCCGCTCAGTCGGGTTCCTCGAAGCGGGCTTCGACGAAATCGGCGAGAGCCGCCACCGCCGCGTCCGCATCCTCGCCCTCGGCCCGGACGATGAGATCGTCCCCGCGGGCGGCGGCGAGCAGCATCAGGCCCATGATCGAGGTGCCGGGAACCGCGAGGCCGTCCTTTTCCACCGTCACCTCGGCGCGAAAGGATTCCGCGAGCTTGACGAACCGCGCCGAGGCGCGGGCGTGAAGCCCGCGAACATTGCTCAGCCTGACCCGCCGTTCGCTGCGGTTCGGCCCGCCGTTCATGCGCTCTCGCCGTCCTTCGCGTCGACCGTATCGCCGTTGTCGGCCTCGCCTGAAAGCACCCGGCTGGCGACATTGATATAGCGCCGCCCGGCCTCTTGCGCCGCGGCGACGGCGGTCGCCAGATCATTGCCGTCGCGCACGCTGGCGAGCTTGATCAGCATCGGCAGGTTGATGCCCGCGACGACCTCGAGATTGCCCTTGCCGAGCATGGAGATCGCGAGATTGGACGGCGTGCCGCCGAACATGTCGGTAAGCACGATGACGCCGTCGCCGGAATCGACCTCCTCGACGGCGGCGACGATCTCGAGGCGCCGTTCCTCCATGTCGTCGTCGGGACCGATGGCGATGGCGCGCACCTGATCCTGATGGCCGACGACATGCTCCATGGCGGCAACGAATTCCTCGGCAAGCCGTCCATGTGTCACCAGCACGAGGCCAATCATCGTCAGGTCTCCTCAGGATTCCGCCAACCGTTCGGGCTCGCCCTCGATGTCCCGGTGAACGATGTTGGCGTGATAATCGCGATCTTCCAAGACCCTTCCCAACAGCTCGGCGACGAACACCGAGCGATGCCTGCCGCCGGTGCAGCCGCAGGCGATGGTGAGATAGCTTTTGCCCTCCTCCCGGTAACGCGGCAGAAGAAAGAAAACGAGATCCTTCAGGCGATCGAAAAAGGGCGTGAAACTGGCGTCTTCGGTGATATAGCGCGCCACCTTCTCGTCCTTGCCGGTACGCTCCTTCAACTCCGGGACATAGTTCGGATTGCGCAGGAAGCGGACATCGAAGACGAGATCGGCATCACGCGGCACGCCGCGGGAGAAGCCGAAGGACATGATGGTGAGAAGAAGCGAATCGCGACGCTCGAGACTGTAGCGGGTGGTGAGTCGGCGTTTGAGGTCGAGACCCGACTGCCCGGTCGTGTCGAAGACGAAATCCGCCGCCGCCTTGATCCGCCCCATGATCTCCCGCTCCCGGCTGATGCCGTCCTGGACCGGGCGGTCGGGCGCCAGCGGATGGCGCCGGCGGGTGGCCGAGAAGCGCTGCACGAGGGACTGGTCGTCGCAGTCGAAGAAGAGCAGGACGACGTCGAGATCGCGGCGGCGCTTGAGCGCCGCGAGCTGCTCGAGGAAGCGCTCCGGATCAAAGGCGCGGGTTCGGCTGTCGACCCCGATGGCGATCGGGCGCGTGATCTCGTCCGCGGAATCGCCGGTCCGCAGAAGGCGCCCGAGCAGGGACAGCGGCAGATTGTCGACCGCCTCATAGCCCATGTCCTCGAACGCCTTGAGCGCCGTCGTCTTGCCGGCACCGCTCATGCCGGTGACGATGAGCACACGCTGCCCGGGCCTGGTTTCAGAGCGGCTCGAGCCCATAGTCTCCTCCTTCGGGGGTCTCGACCAGCCGCAGCATAAGACGAATCTTGGCGGGTGCCGAGATGTCATGCGCCGCGACGAGGAGGCGCGGCAGCTCGATCCCGGCCAGCGTCTCCGTCGTTGCGTCGGGCAGGCGCTCGACGGCCTGCGTCGGCACCAGGTCGACGACGAGGCGCAGCGCGACCCGGGAGCGATGGGGCAGGCGCACGAGACCGAGTCCGCGCACCTCGATGAGACCGGCGAGACGATCGGGCGGCGCCGCGCGCACGCTCTCCGCTTGTGCGGTCAGTTCGACATAGTCGTCAGCCACCAGTTCCGCGCCGGCGTCGATGAGGCGCAGGGCGAGATCGGACTTGCCGCTCCCCGAGGGACCGCGGAGCAGCACGCCCTTGCCATCGACGGCGACACAGCTTGCATGCACGAGCTTCATCGGACGAGGCTTGCGGGATCGGTCGGGAAAGGTCAACAGACCATCGGCGGACGGCGGTCAAAGACGCGGCAGGGTGACGACGAAACGTGCACCGGCTATGCGGCGCTCACCGGTTGCCGGGTCCCGTTCGACCCGGTTTTCCGCGCGAATCGAGCCGCGGTGCGCCTCGACGATCTGCTTCGAGATCGACAGCCCGAGGCCCGAATGGGTGCCGAACGCCTCCTGATCCGGGCGCTCGGAATAGAAACGCTCGAAGATGCGCTCGGCGGCATCGGCGGGCAGGCCCGGCCCTTCGTCCTCCACCGTGAGCTCGACGAGGTCTCCCTTGCGCGCGAGGGAGAGCTCGATCCGGCCTCCCGGCGGACTGAAGGAGACGGCATTGTCGATGAGATTGGCGACGACCTGCGCCAAGCGGCTCTCGAGCCCGCGCACGCGGAAGCGTCCCCGTGGCGGGGGGGAGAAGACGATCTTCACCTCCTGCTCCGCCTCGCGACCGCGATAGGCGTCCACCATCGTCTCGAGAAGGGCGCCGAGGTCGACCTCCTCCATCTTGCCGCGGGTCAGTTCGGCATCGAGTCGCGAGGCGTCGGAAATGTCGCTGATGAGGCGATCGAGACGCCGCACATCCTCCTGGATGATCGACAGCAGCCGCGCCTGCACCGCCGCGTCGTGGGTCCGCCCGAGCGATTCGACCGCCGAGCGCAGCGACGACAGCGGGTTCTTGAGCTCGTGCGCGACATCGGCGGCGAAGGCTTCGGTGGCGTCGATCTGGCGATAGAGCGCCTCGGTCATCTCTTTGAGGATCGCCGAGAGATCACCGATCTCGTCATTGCGATCGATCTGCGGCAGCGTCTGCTCGCGCCCGAGGCCGTAGCGCACATGCTCGGCGGCCTTCGCCAGACGGCGCACCGGGCGGGCGATGGTCGAGGCGAGAAAGATCGAGAGCAGCAGCGTCACCGCGAAGGAGATGCCGAACACCTTGAGGATGGTGATCTGCTCGGCCCGGACGATGGTCTCGATGTCGCGCGTATCGGTGCTCAGCATGAGCGCGCCGAGCACGCGCCGGAAACGCTGTACCGGCACCGCCGCCGAAAGCAGCAGCGTATCCGCGTCGAGACGGCGGACCGCCGTCATCGGCTCGCCGGCAAGCGCCGAGACGACTTCGACATAGTCGTTCGCGTGCTGCTGCGGCGCCTCGCGGTAGGGCGGCACGTCGGGGCGGTGCGCGGCGAGATCGAGGAGCTCGTTGACGAGATCGAGAAACCGCTCCTCGAGCGCCCGCGATTCGCCGAGCGGCGGCAGCGGTTCGGCGATCACCGCCCGGGACGAGGCGAGAAAGCGACTGTCCACCATGAGCGTGCCGTCGAGGTCGAAGAGACGCGCCCGGGTCTCTGTCGGCCCGACGAGGCGGCCGATGATCTGGCGCGCCGCCGCCTTGTCGATATTGCTCGCCTCGGGCCCGGCGGTGGCCGATTCGCCGATCGCACCGGCGAGGATGTCGGCCTGAACCCGCAATTGCTCGAGCCGGCGCTCGATCAGACGCTCGCGGAACTGCGTCAGATAGAAGATGCCCCCGACGAGAATCATCAGGGCGATGAGGTTGACCACCAGCACGCGCCGCACGAGAGGCGAAACGGGCCCGCGCCGGTGCCGTGGCCGTGGTGGCGATCCGCCTCGCTTGCCCTCCGCCGCCATCACTCCTCGCGATAGCGATACCCGACGCCGTACAGCGTCTCGATCGCCTTGAAATCCGGATCGACGGCGCGAAATTTCTTGCGCAGGCGCTTGATATGGCTATCGATCGTGCGATCGTCGACATAGACGTCGTCGGAATAGGCCGCATCCATCAACTGATCGCGGCTCTTCACATGCCCGGGCCGCTGCGCCAGCGCCTCCAGGATCAGGAATTCGGTGACCGTCAGGGTCACCTCCCTGCCGTCCCAGGTGACACGGTGGCGCAAGGGGTCGAGGATCAGCTTGCCGCGCACCAGCGTGCGCTCCGCCTCACGGTCCGCATCTCCGTCCCTCGGACGCGTCCTCGCCGCCTCGACGCGGCGCAGCACCGCCCGGATGCGCTCGATCAGAAGGCGCTGCGAGAAGGGTTTGCCGACATAGTCGTCGGCGCCCATCTTGAGGCCCAGAAGCTCGTCGATCTCGTCATCCTTGGAGGTGAGGAAGATGACCGGCATGTCGGTCACTTCCCGCAGGCGGCGAAGCAGTTCCATCCCGTCCATGCGGGGCATCTTGATATCGAGCACCGCGAGATCGGCGGGCCGTTCGCTCAGGGCGGCGAGCGCCTTGTCGCCGTCGGGATAGGTGCGCACGTGAAAGCCCTCGGCCTCGAGCGCCACCGTCACCGAAGTGAGAATATTGCGGTCATCGTCGACCAACGCGATGGTTGCGGTCATGGACTCCTCCTTCTCCGCACAATACCCCCCGCCGCCCCCGGGATCGAGACTTTCTCGCTGTGCCAAGCCATTGCGACAAAAGCGTGGCCGTCATTGCCGCGGCGCTCCGGGGATGCGCACCTCCGTCGCCCCGAGCGCCTCGGCGAGGCGGACGGTGGCGCTGCCCGGACGCTTCGGCCGCGGCTGTCCCGGTCCCGGAGCCCAGGCGGTGAGGAAATGGACATCGAAGCGGGCCGCGATGCGTCCCTCCTCATCGCCGTGGCGCGCCTGATAGATCTCGGCGGCGCGCAGGAACAGCCGGCGCCGGCTGAAGCCCTTGTGCCGGGCGCGGAGGAGATTGGCCTCGCCCATGGCCCTGAGATCCTGCATCAGGCGGAAGGCATCGCCGTAGCTCACCCGGACGGTCTCGACATCGACCACCGGCATGGCGAATCCCGCGCGCTGCAGGAGATCGCCGAGATCGCGGATCTCGGCCATCGGCGCCACCCGCGGGCTCGCGCCGCCGCAGACCTCGATCTCCGCTTCCATGAGAGCATGGCGCAGGCCCGCGAGGGTCTCGCCGCCGAACATCGCGGCAAGCAAGAGACCGTCGGGGATGAGGGCGTGATTCATCTGAACGAGCGCTCCGGGCAGGTCGTTGACCCAATGGAGCATGAGGTTGCTGACGATGAGATCGAAGCTGCGTCCGGCGATGGGCAGGGCTTCCTCGTCGAGCACGAGGCGCGGGCCCGGTGCGCGGCGAAGGCGTTCGGGCGCGAGGTCGGCATAGACGGCGGCGGGCACGGGCAGCGGCGACTCCCACGCCTCCCAGCCGAGCGCCAGGGCGTGCGCAAAGCGGCGATTGACGTCGCCGAGCCGTTCGAGGAGACGGTGCGCCACGTCCCGGTGGAGAAATCCGGCGTCCGCCATGCGCGGCGCGGCGGCGGCGCGGCGGCGGCGCAGCAGGGCGCGATCGAAAATCTCCTTGGGCCCGCTCATGCGCGCCTTCTATCCCGCATCCCCCGTCTTGTCACGATATGAGAAAGCGCGCATCGCCAGGCCTTGCCGCGCCCGACGAGAGAGCCTATCCCCGACAGGGGACCCTCTCAGCGGACGGAGCGGATCGTCGATGGCGGAGCTTCACGGATTGACCAGGACGGCGCTCGTTTTGGCGGCGGTGCTCGCGGGCTATCTCGCGGTTCGCGTCGTCACCGGAGAGGCGCCGACCGCCGGCCCGATCACGGTCACCGCGCGCCCGGTCGATCTCTATGCTCCGCCGCGGCCCGAACGCGGACGGCGCGTCGGTGCGCTCGAGTTTCTCGTCGGCCTCGAGCTCCGGAGCGACGCCAGGGATTTCGGCGGTTTTTCCGGCATCCGTATCAGCCCCTCCGGCAGCCGCATGCTGGCGCTCTCGGATGCCGCCTTCTGGCTCGATGCGGGCTTCGAGCTCGAAGACGGTCTGCCGCGCGGCATCCGGGACGCGCGCATGGCTCCGCTGCTCGGACCCGAGGGGCCATTGACGGCCAGGGAGGACCGCGATCCGGAGGCCCTGATCAGAGACCCGGACGGCTTCCATGTCGCCTTCGAGCACCATCAGCGGCTTCTTTTCTACCCCGCGGCGGACCCCTGGATCGCGCCTTCGCCCCTCCTCGGCACAGCGGGCCGGCCCGTCGCGGTGCCGCCCGCGGTTCTCGACAACCCTCCCAATGGCGGTCTCGAGGCCGGCGTCCGCCTCGCCGACGGGCGGCTGCTCCTCTTCAGCGAGGAGACCCGGGTCGGGCCCGGCGTGAAGCGCGCCTGGCTCGTCGGCCCGCAGGGTCGTGCCGAGCCGTTGGCCTATCGTGCCGCCGGGGGACTCGGCGCCACCGCGGCGGCGCGGGCGCCCGATGGCGATATCTTCCTGCTGCTGCGCAGCTTCACGCGTCTTGAAGGGGTGAGCGTCGTGCTGCGCCGCATCCCGGCCGCGACGATCGCGCCCGGCGCCGTGCTCGAGGGAGACGACCTCGCCCGGCTCGCGCCGCCGCTGACGGTGGACAATTTCGAAGGCCTCGATGTCCGCCGCGACACCGCGGGACGGACGCTCGTCTATCTCATCTCGGACGACAATTTCAATCCGCTGCAGCGCACATTGCTGCTCGTCTTCGCCGTCGTGAACGACGACAGCGGATCCTAGCAAAGGGGTGTCGGCGTGCGACCGCTACTGCGCGGCCGTGTTCTCCGCGGCGGCGCGCTTCTTCCTGATCTCGGCCTTCAGGCGACGCGCCTTGAGCGACAGGTCGCGATCGGGGGTCTTGAGCAGATACTCGTCGAGCCCATGCGCGTGATCGACGCTCCTCAGCGTGCTCGCGGCGATGCGGAAGCGCACCTGCCGGCCGAGCGCCTCGCTGGTCAGACGGACGCGCGTCAGATTGGGCAGAAACCGACGCTTGGAGCGGATGTGGCTGTGGCTGACATTCATTCCCGTCGCCACACGCTTGCCCGACAGTTCGCAGATGCGCGACATGCTGTGCCTTCCTCTCGACCAGAGCCCTCGACCGGCGGGAACGCACCGTCACGGCCCGCCATTCGCGGCGGCTGTTACACGCTCGCACCCCGAGCGTCAAGCCTCATCGGGCGCCCTGAGCTCGAGAGTGAGCGCATGCACACGCCCGGCAAGCTCGTCGGCCAACGCCCGGTGCACGAGCCGCTGACGCGCGAGGCGCGATTTCCCGGAGAAGGCGGCGCTCACCATCGCGACCCGGAAATGGGTCTCGCCTTCCGGGCGCGCACCGGCATGGCCGCGATGATGTGCGGACTCGTCGACGATCGCGAGCCGCTCCGGCGCGAAGGCCGCGCGCAGCTTGTCCTCCAGTCTGCGGGCCACCGGCCCCATGCTCGTCCGTGCCATTCGCGTTTTCCGACTTCCTTCACCATTCCTGCGCCATTCTTGTCTTGTGCGCTGCGATACCCGATATAGAGGCTGGTGGAAAGCGTTTATGCCCGGCGGCAAGACCGCGCGGCGGCGCATCATGGATGTCAGTTAGGGAAAGATGGTGACAGCTTCCGAGACCCTTTCGAATTACGCCCTGCCGGACAGCACGGTGCAGGCCCGCGAGGCCTTCGGCATCGACCTCGATATGGAGGTGCCGGCCTTCTCCGAGCCCAGCGAGCACGTGCCCGACCGCGACGACTCCTATGTCTTCGATCCCGAGACCACGGCGGCCATTCTCGCCGGCTTCGCGCACAATCGCCGGGTCATGATCCAGGGCTATCACGGCACCGGCAAGTCGACGCATATCGAGCAGGTGGCGGCGCGCCTCAACTGGCCCTGCGTGCGCATCAATCTCGACAGCCATATCAGTCGCATCGACCTCGTCGGCAAGGACGCGATCGTGCTCCGCGACGGCAAGCAGGTGACGGAATTCAAGGAGGGGCTCCTGCCCTGGGCGCTGCAGACCCCGACCGCGCTCGTCTTCGACGAATATGACGCCGGACGGCCGGACGTCATGTTCGTCATCCAGCGCGTGCTCGAGGTCGAGGGCCGCCTGACGCTGCTCGATCAGAACCGGATCATCCGCCCGCATCCCGCCTTCCGCCTGTTCGCCACATCGAACACCATCGGCCTCGGCGACACCACCGGCCTCTACCATGGCACGCAGCAGATCAACCAAGGTCAGATGGACCGCTGGAACATCGTCGTCACGCTCAACTATCTGCCGCACGACACCGAGACCGAGATCGTGCTCTCCAAGGTGCCGGACTACCGCACCGAGGAGGGCCGGAAGACGGTGTCGCAGATGGTGCGCGTCGCCGAGCTCACGCGCGCCGGCTTCATCGCCGGCGACATCTCGACCGTGATGAGCCCGCGCACGGTGCTCACCTGGGCGCAGAACGCCGGGATCTTTCACGATATCGGCTTCGCCTTCCGCGTCACCTTCCTCAACAAGTGCGACGAGGCCGAGCGGCCGCTGGTGGCGGAGTATTACCAGCGCTGCTTCGGCGAGGATCTGCCCGAAGCGGCCCCGCGTGCGGTGCGGGCGCCCGCTTGAGAGGCCGGGGTGGCGATGCAGAGGTCATGACCGCAAGCGACAGACCGGCGAGCGAGAGCTTCAAGCGCGCGTTGTCAGCGGCGACGCGGGCGCTTGCCGAGCGGCCGACGCTCAAGGTCGCCTTCGGCCCCGATCGACCGCGCCTTGCCGGCGAGGATGTGCATCTCAGGGCGCCCGGACCCCATCTCGCAGCCGAAGAGGTGGCCGAACTGCGCGGACAGGCGGACGGCTTCGCCCTGCGCCTGCGCTTCCACGACGCCGGACTCCACCGAGCCCACGCCCCCTCGGGCATGCTCGCGCGCGCCGTCTTCGATCATCTCGAACAGGCGCGCGTCGAGGCGCTCGGCGCCCGCATGATGGCGGGGGTGAAGGCCAATCTCGGACAGGCGCTCGAACGCCATTGCCGGCGGATCGGTCTCGACCGGGTGAGCGAGTCGAGCGACGTGCCGCTGGCGGAGGCGCTGGCGCTTCTGGCACGCGAGCGCATGACCGGGGAGCCTGCCCCCGCGTCGGCGCGCCCGGCGCTCGATCTCATGCGCGACTGGCTCGAGGAGCGCGCCGGCGAGACCCTCGACCGGCTCGCCGAAGCGATCACGGATCAGGCCCGCTTCGTGCGGCATCTGCGCCACCTCCTGCATGACCTCGACCTCGCCGACGACCTCGCCGAAGACGAGCCGCAAGCGGGCGAGAGCGAGGACGAAAAGGAGGCCGAAGGCGAGCAGGACCTCTCCGCCGAGGGGGACGGCGCGAGCGACGATTCGGCCGAGGGCGACAGCGAGGAAAGCACCGAGAACGACGATATCGAGGCCGACGCCGAGGGCGGTCAGGCGGTGGAGGTCGAGGCCACCGACGGCGGCGATCCGGACGGCATCGCGGAAACGCTCGAGGGCACCATGCCCTGGCGTCCGAACCGACCGCTCGCCGAACGCCCGAAGACCCCCTTCTACAGGGCGTTCACCACCGAGTTCGACGAGGTCGTCCGCGCCGAGGATCTGTGCGACGCCGACGAGCTCGATCGCCTGCGTGCCTATCTCGACCAGCAGATGGCGCACCTGACGAGCGCCGTCACCAAGCTCGCCAACCGCCTGCAGCGGCGCCTGATGGCGCAACAGAAACGCTCCTGGGACTTCGATCTCGACGAGGGGATACTGGACAGCGGCCGGCTCTCCCGCGTCGTCACCAATCCCGCGCATCCGCTGAGTTTCAAGGCCGAGTCCGAAATCGAGTTCCGCGACACCGTGGTGACGCTGCTGCTCGACAATTCGGGCTCGATGCGCGGCCGCCCGATCTCGATCGCCGCCATTTCCGCCGACATTCTCGGCCGCACGCTCGAACGCTGCGGCGTGAAGACCGAGATCCTCGGCTTCACCACCCGCGCCTGGAAGGGCGGGCAGAGCCGCGAGAAATGGCTGGCCCAGGGCAAGCCGGCACATCCCGGACGCCTCAACGACCTGCGCCACATCATCTACAAGACCGCCGATGCTCCCTGGCGCCGGGTGCGGCGCAATCTCGGGCTGATGATGCGCGAGGGGCTCCTGAAGGAGAACATCGACGGCGAGGCGCTCCTGTGGGCGCACAGCCGCCTCGTCGCGCGGCCCGAGGAACGGCGCATCCTGATGGTCATCTCCGACGGCGCGCCGGTCGACGATTCGACGCTCTCGGTCAATTCCGGGACCTATCTCGAGCAGCACCTCAGACAGGTGATCCGCTGGATCGAGACCCGATCGCCGGTCGAGCTTCTCGCCATCGGCATCGGCCACGACGTGACCCGCTATTACAGCCGCGCCGTCACCATTCTCGACGCCGAGCAGCTCGGCGGCGCCATGACCGAACAGCTCGCCGCGATGTTCGAGGAAGACCCCCGCCGCATCGAACCCCGTGTCCCGGCGGGCGTCATATGAGAAGGGCCGCAAGGCTCGCCGCGAAGCGCGGGGCTACGCAAGTCCGCGACGCGCGGCGCAGGACTCGACAAACCGCTTGAGCGCGCGATCCGCGGACGGGACCTCGAGAAGGAAGGAGTCGTGTCCCGTCAGCGCCTCGTGAACCGCGAAGTCGACCGCCAGACCGGCCGCCTCCAGCGCCGCGGCGAGCGCCGCCGT
This sequence comes from uncultured Sphingomonadales bacterium, assembly GCA_964484045.1. Lineage (GTDB taxonomy): Bacteria > Pseudomonadota > Alphaproteobacteria > Sphingomonadales > Rhodothalassiaceae > J134. The sequence continues at coordinate 20,896 of CAZAEP010000005.1, read as the reverse complement.
CTCGGCCGGCGGATAGAGCCAGTCGGTATCGTAGGCGGCGAGCATGAGCGGCGTCTCGCGACCCCTGAAGACCGCCGTCACGTCCCCGTCGGGCGCAAGGTCGAAATGATCCATCGCCTTGGTGATGACGAGATAGCTCAGGGGATCGAAGCGTTCGACGAAGCGATGTCCGTGATGGGCGAGATAGCTCTCCACCTGATAGTCGATCCCGAAGCCGAAGGACGGCGCCGTGCGGTCCTGCAGGGCGCGACCGAATCGCGCCTCGAGCTCCTGCGGCGAGCGATAGCTCAGATGCGCCAGCATGCGGGCCACCGCAAGCCCGCCCACGGGCGCGCGGCCGGTGCCGTAATAGCGCCCGTCCTGATAGTCGGGGTCGTTGAGGATCGCCTGCCGGCCGATGGCATGGAGCGCGATCTGCTGTGCGCTGTGCCGCGCTCCGACGGCGAAGGCGGCCGCCGCAAAGACCCGCCCGGGGAAGAGACGCACCCATTCGAGCGCCTGCATGCCGCCCATCGAGCCGCCGATGACGAGAAACACGTCCTCGATCCCGAGATGATCGAGCAGCAGCGCCTCGGCCCGCACCATGTCGGCAATCGTCAGGCCGGGAAAATCGGGGCCGTATGGGCGACCGGTTTCGGGATCGATGCTCCCGGGTCCGACGCTGCCCATGCAGCCGCCGGGCACATTGGCGCAGAGAACGAAATAGCGATCGGTGTCGAGAATCCGCCCCGGCCCCACCAGGCGGTCCCACCATCCCCGCCGGCCGGTCAGGGGATGCGGTCCGGCGACGACCTGATCGCCACTCAGGGCATGCGCCACGAGTATCACGTTGGACCGCGCGGCATCGAGGCGTCCATAGGTCTTGTAGGCGAGCGGGAAGCGCTCGAGCCTCGCCCCCGAGGCGAGCACGAGCGGCGCCGTCTCGGCAAGGACGGCGCGCTCCCCCAGAGCCCGGTCATGGAGCGGTTCGTGATTCATGGTCGACCTTGCTAGCTTCTTCGGAGCGCCGCGGCAATCTTTTGCATTTCCCGGCGACTCCGACTAAAAGCATGCGCTGCCGCGCACGATGGCGCGGCGTCGGAGAGTTGTCGATGGCAGGCCCGCAACCGAATCCCTGGATCGCCTCGCTTGCGCCCTATGTGCCGGGACGTTCGGACGCATCCGACGCAATGCGCGCGATCAAGCTGTCGGCGAACGAGTCGCCGCTCGGTGCGAGCCCGCAGGCGATCGCCGCCTTCCGCACCGCCGGCGACAGGTTGCATCTTTACCCCGACGGCGATTCGGCGTGCTTGCGCGAAGCGCTCGCTGCGGCGACCGGACGGGCGCCCGAGCGCATCCTCTGCGGCGCCGGATCCGATGAACTCCTCCATCTCGTCGCCCACGCCTTCGTCCGTCCCGGCGACGAGATCATCCATTCGCGCTTCGGCTTCATGATGTATCCGATCATCGCGCACGCCGTCGGCGCCCGGCCGGTTGCGGTGGCGAACCGGGATTGGGCGGCGGATGTCGACGGCATTCTCGCCGCGGTCACGGAGCGCACGCGGCTGGTCTATCTCGACAATCCCAACAATCCGACCGGGGCCTATATCCCGGCGGCGGCGGTCGAGCGCCTGCTCGCGGCGCTGCCGTCGTCGACCATCCTCGTCTATGACGCCGCCTATGCCGAATGCGTCGACGCCCCGGACTACAGCGACGGTCTCGATCTCGCCGATCGCCACGACAACATGCTCGTCACCCGGACCTTCTCCAAGCTCTACGGGCTCGCCGCCCTGCGCATCGGCTGGTGCTACGGCAGCCCGGCCATCATCGACGCCATGAACCGGATCCGCAATCCGTTCAACGTCAATGCCCCGGCGCAGGCCGCCGCCGTGGCGGCGCTCGCGGACACGGAGCACCTCGCGGCGGCGCGGGCGCACGCGATTCACTGGCGCCGGCGCTTCGCGCGCGAATTCGCCGCCCGCGGACTCGAACCGGTCCAGAGCCAGACCAATTTCATCCTCGTGCAATTCCCTTCACGGGGCGCGGAGACGGCGCAGGCGGCCGACGCCTATCTGAGCGCGCGCGGCTATTTCCTGCGCCGGCTTCCCGGTCAGGGCCTCGGCCACTGCCTGCGCCTGAGCTTCGGCAGCGAGGCCGACAATGAGGGACTCCTCGCCGCGCTCGACGCCTTTCTCGGGCGCGGCGCCTGAGCTCAGTCACGCACGACGGGGCCGAGCCGGGCGAGCGGCAGAGCGTCGAGGAAGAGCTGTCCGTCCTGCAGGCTGAGCGAGATATCCACGGGCCCGTCACCGGCTTTCGCCGTGAGCGCCCGCAGCAGCGCCCGCGCCCCCTCGGCGGCGCCGCGGTCGATGAGCCCGCGGGCGGCCAGATAGGCGATCAGCGGCTGCGGCCGCTCGATATGGAGGTCGAGAGCGCCGAGCGGCCGGAACGCATCGTCGAGCGCCAGACTGCCGCTGCCCGTGATGCGGACCGGACCCCACTCGATCCGAAGCGCGGTGATCTCGAAGGTCCCGCCATCGTCGCGCCACGCAGCGAGCCCCGCGCGCGTGGGCGGGAAGGCGAGCCCGCCATGGACCTCGCCACGCAGCGCGGCAAGGGCGATGCGCCCCGCCGGTGCGCCCACCGCCGCATCGGCGAGATCGATGCCCTCGAACTTGAGCGCCAGATCGGCGCGTTCGGGCAGGAGAAGGCCGGTCGCCCCGTCCATCGCCGCGACGGGAAGCCGGACGTGGATCTGCGCCCGTTCGGCGATGAGCGGCGTCTCGTCGAGGTCCGATGTGCCGAGTGCGAAATCCGGGATATCGATGTCGACGCGGCTGTCGTCACGGTCGCGCAGCCAGCTTGCCCGCGCCTGCGGCATGCTGAAGACCCAGGCGCCCAGGCGGCCGGACAGGGCGCTCGTTCCGGTAACGTAATGATCGGGTGTCCAGGGATGCGTGAAGAGCACCGCCCGCGATGCCGTGAGGGACAGGGGCGGAACCGCCGCCGGAACGCGCAGCTCGAGACCGGACAAGGACAGCGCGATGCGATAGGGAAAGCCGCCGACCGAGATATCCGCCGCTTCGGCGTCGATGCCGCGCGCCGCGAGGCGGTCGAACATCTCGCGCGCCGCGTCCCCGGCACGGTCCGCAAGCCGCCACCACAGCACGACATAGGCCGCGATGCCGGCGAGGATGAGAAGAAGAAACAGGCGGAAACGCATGGCTCTCACTCCGTAGCGACGGTTGGCGGCGCCCGGCCCCGGACCTGTCGGCGCACCCAGGCGGCGAGATATTTGTTGTACTCCACGAACAGGCGGCCGATCCCGGCCCTGCTGCGGACCGGCAGCGGATGAAGCGTCGGGGCATTTCCGAAACGTGAAAATTCGAGCAGGCTGCGTCGCATATGCCAGTCCGCAGTGACGATGGCGAGGCTTCTGAGGTGGTGTGCGCGGGCCCATCTGATCGCCTCTTCGGCGTTGCCGGCGGTGTTGCGGGCGGCACGGCCGAGATCGATGCAGCAGCGGAAGAGCGCCTCGTCGACGGGAATCGCCGAGCGCAATGCGCTCGTCGACAATCCGGGGTTCACGCCCGACACCAGCATGCGCTTCGCGCCGCCCGCCTTGAGCACCTCGAGCCCGGCGGCGATGCGACCGGCACTGCCGGTGAGCACGACGACGCCATCCGCATGAATCCCGGCCGGCAGATCGGCGGCGGCGGGAATGCTGCGCGCGAACCACAGGAATCCGCCGGACCAGGCCATCAGGGCCGCGAGCGGAAGGAGGGCGAGGGCGCGGTGCCGGCGCAAAGGATGTCGGCGCGCGAATACCCTCATGGCAAGCGCGCCAGTTCGCGCCGCACGGTGAAATGCGCGGCCAGCATGGTGAGAGCGGCGGCAAAAAGCGGCAGGCCTGCGATCATCGTCCAGTCGACCCAGCCAAGCTCGAGCGCGGGCACGAGGCCGCGCCCCAGTTGCTCGGCGAGATGGTCGATGGAAAAGAGGGTCGCCAACCCGAGGAGCAGGCCGCCGAGACCGCCCTTCAGTCCCTGGATCATGAAGCGATAGCGGAACTCGCCGGCGATGACGCCGTCCTCGGCACCCATCAGATGCAGGATCTCGACGCTGTCGCGGTGGCTCGCCAGACCGGCGCGGGTGCCGAAGGCGGCGATCGCCGCGGTGGCGGCAAGGACCAGCCCGACGATAACGATCGCCGTCAGTTCGAGGCTCGAGGCAAGGCGCCTGATCTCGACCAGCCAGCGCTGGTGATCGTCGATCACGGCCGCGGGGGCGATGCGGGACACCCGCGCGGCAAGTGCCGGAACATCGAGAGGGCGGCCGGGTTCGAGCGCGACCTCGAGGAGAATCGGCAAGGGCAGGTCCGCGGTCACGTTCCCGACACCGAGCCAGGGCTCGAGCAATCGCGCCATCTCTTGCTCCGACAGCCGACGCACCGAGCCTATGGCGGGCGTCTTCTCGAGGGCCGCGACCACCGCGGCGGCCTGTTTTTCGGCGTCGTCGGCATCCGCACCGACGATCTGGATGGAGAGGCGCCGCGAGAGATCGTCGGCCCAGCCGGCCACCCCGTGGTGCAGCGCGAAGCCGAAGCCCGCCGCGAGCACGGAGAGATAGACCATGACCCCGATCACCCAGGGCAGGGTCCCCCCGGCAATACCGGATTCGGGGAGAAAGCGCAGCGGTCTGAGGCGGATCGGCATCGTCTAGACGTCCTCCCACCCGTCACGGCCGCTCTCGGTCAGGGGGTTGCGCGGCAACCGCCGGTCGTCCTCGTCGACGTGCAGCCGACCGTTCTCGAGCGACATCACCGCCCCGCCGACCTCCTCGACGAGCTCGATATCGTGGGTCGCGACGACCGTCGTCGTACCCAGGCGGTTGAGCTCGACGAAGAGGTGCATCAGGCGGCGCGCCATCGCCGGATCGACATTCCCGGTGGGCTCGTCGGCGAGCAGCAGATCCGGCTTGGCGATCACCGCGCGCGCGATTGCCACCCGCTGCTTCTCGCCCCCCGAGAGCGTCGGCGGCCGCGCCTGCATGCGATCCTTGAGGCCGACCCAGGCCAGCAGTTCCATCACATGCTCGCGGATCTGCGCCTCGCTCGCGCCGCCGGCGATGCGGAGCGGCAGGGCCACATTGTCGATGGCGCTCAGATGATCGAGCAGGTGATAGTCCTGGAAGACGACCCCGATCCGGCGCCGCAAGGGAGGCAAGGTCGCGCGTCCGGCCGCGGTGATGTCGCGACCGAACATGGTCACGAGCCCGCGTGAGGGGCGATGTGCGAGATAGAGGAGCTTCAGCAGGGAGGTCTTGCCGGCGCCCGAGGGGCCGGTAAGAAAGTGGAAGGAGCCCGGCTCGAGCGTGAAGGTGATGTCCTGCAACACCTCGGCGCCCATGCCGTAGCGCATTCCCACATTTTCGAATCGGACGAATCGACTGCTCAAGATGCTGTCGGCACTGCTTGCGGCACGAGCCGCCTTGGAGGTTCGCGCGCAAGGATGGCACAAGGCGAAGGGCGGCGTAAAGCCACGTGGCTTGCACCCGGGGCACGATCCACATATAGCTCGCCCATCGGGACTCGCCGGCGTCGCGGGAAGGGAAGGGCGTCGGGCCGCAGCCGGGGAAGGCACTCTGGGCGACATGATTCTGACCTGTCCCAATTGCGCAACGAAATTCCGGGTGTCGGACTCGGCGCTCGGTCCCCGGGGCCGCCGTGTGCGCTGCAGCGCCTGCGGACATCTCTGGTTCGCCGAACCGGAGGCGGCCGCCGGCGCCCCTCCCGCTGCGGAACCCGCCGCCGCGCCGCCCGAGGAGGAAACCCCTGCCGCGCCGCCGCCGCCCGCGGAGACGCCGGGGGCCGACGTCCCGACAGAGGCGGAAGAGGACTTCTACGCCCGTCGGCGGGCCCGGCGCCGACAGGTCGCCGGCGAAAGCGGTCCCGGCGGGACGACGCCGCAGGAGAGCGGGATGCCGCCCTCTCCGCTCGTTCTTGCCGGCTGGGGACTGTGGCTCGCCTTCGTGATCGCGCTTGCGACGGCACTTTATGCCTTTCGTCCGGCCCTGGAGTCCGCCTGGCCGCCGATCTCCCGCTTCTATGCCGCCCTTGCCGACGAGGAGGCGCGGGCCGCGCCGGCACCGGCGCCGCCGACGGTGGAGGAGGCGGTGACGGTCTGGCTCGATCCGCAGCCGGACTGGGTGGAGGTCGGAGACGGCTGGACGGCGACGATTCGCGGCAGCCTGACGAACCGGGCGGCGCTTCCGGTCGCGCTGCCGCAACTGACGCTCAAGCTCGTCGATTCCGACAACAAGGTCCTGAAATCGGTGGTGGTTCCTCTGGCGGTCGATCGGCTCGCTCCCGGCGAATCCGTCCGTTTTACGGTCAAGGTGCCCGAGGCTCCGGCCGAGACCACCGGAATTCTTCACATCTGGGAGCGGGGAGCCCACGCCAATGACGAATGAACACACGATCGCGCCGGAGTCGATCGTGACACTGTTCTCGGCGGACGAGATCGCCGAGCGGATCGAGCATCTCGCGGACGCCGTGGTCGCGGCGGCGAAGCGGCCGTTGCTGGTCGAAGTGATCATGAACGGCGCCGTCATCTTCGGCGCCGATCTCGTGCGCGCGCTCTCGCGTCGCGGGCAGGTCGTGGAGATGGATTTCATCGCGCTCTCGAGCTACGGCAGGGGCACCGAAAGCTCGGGCGACGTGGTGCTCGAAGCGGACGCCCGCGGCGCCATCGCCGGGCGCGACGTCCTGCTCATCGACGACATCCTCGAGACCGGCCGCACGCTCGCCTATGCACGCGACTATTTCGCCTCGCGCGGCGCGGCGCAGGTGCTGACCTGCGTGCTGCTCGACAAGTCGGCCGGCCGCGACCCCGTGATCCGGCCCGATTTCGCCGGTTTTCCCTGTCCCGACCTGTTCGTCATCGGCTACGGCATGGATTATGCCTACCGATACCGCGAACTCCCGTATATCGGCTATATCCGGAGCGACGAGACGGCGGATGGCGAAGATTCTCCTGGCTGAGGACGAAGAGGCGGTCCGCGCCTTCGTTCGCCGCGCGCTCGAGAGCCACGGCCATGAGGTGGTCGAGGTGGTCGATGGCGGTCAGGCGCTCGAGAAGCTGACGAACGGCGACTTCGACCTTCTGCTCTCCGATATCGTGATGCCGGTGATGGACGGCATCGCCCTCGCGCTCAAGGTCACCGTGGAGCGCCCCGGGCTGCCGATCCTGCTGATGACGGGCTTTGCCGCCGAGAAACAGCGCGCGCACAATCTCGACGCCCTGACCACCGAGGTGCTGAGCAAGCCGTTCACCATGGAGCAGCTCGTGCGGGCGGTCGACAAGGCGCTGTCGGGGCTCCCGCGGCCGGGCTGATCCCGCATTCGCTCAGGGCGAGCGGGATGGCGTTTCCTCCGCCGCCGCCCCGGCCCCGGCAAGGGCTTCGAGCCTGGCCTCCGCGAGCCTTGCGGCCGCACTCCCGGGCCAGCGCGTGACGACCTCCCGCCATTCCCGCCGCGCGGCCTCGAGATCGTCGGCGGCGAAGGCGATCGTGCCGCGAATGAGCACTGCCTCGGGACTCTCTCCGGACAGATGGATGGCACGGGCGAGCGCGTCCCGCGCCTCGGCGAGTCTGCCCAGGGCGCGGTAGGCGCTGGCCATGAAGAGCAGGATATCGCTGCGCGCGGCCGCCAGCGAGCGTGCCTTTTCGAGGTCTGCAAGAGCGGCATCGAAGTCCTTCGTATCGGCCAGCGCCCGCGCCCGGTCGATGAAGAGCTCGACCCGCGCGCGGTCATCGTCCGGCGGCAGCTCGGCGAGACCTTGCGACAGCGCCGTGTAGGCTTTCGACGGGTCCCCGGCAAGAAGCCAGGCATTGCCGATCTGCGCATAGATGTCGGCGAGCAGGCGCCGCGCGTCGGCGGGGCCGAGCGGATCATATGGCAGCTCCCGTCCGAGTCGCAGATCCTCGGCGATATCGTTCAGTCGCGCGATCCCCTCGCGATAATCGCCCTGATCGATGAGGGCGACAGCGGAACAGTGCTTGGCCGCCAGCCCGCCGCCCTCGGCCTGCCACGCGGCGCTCGCCGCAAGCGCCGCCGGCGGATCGCGGCGGGCGGTCTCGAGGCAGTCGCGGTAGCGCGCGGCCTGTGCCGCCGCATCGCGCGCCGGCGGCGCGGACGGGGATTGCGCTTGCGCCGCATGGGCAAAAAGCATGAGCGGAAGAAGCGAACGCGGAAACGATTTCATGGTCCCCGATCGATCACGGATGCCCGCGCAGGGCAAGAGAAAACGACAGGGCCGCAACGCCGCCTTCGCTTCGGCTTCGGCTATGGCGGCGGCTCACAGCCGGTCTCCGCCGCCACATGCCGCCAGTGTCGGGCGATCAGCGCCCGGGTGAGAGGCCCCGGCCGGGCGTCACCGATGGCGTGCCCGTCGATCCGCACCACCGGCATGATGAAGCGCGTCGTCGAGGCGGTGAAGGCCTCCCGCGCCCGACGCGCTTCGTCGGCGCTGAACGGCCGCTCGACGAGCCCGATCCCGCTTTCGCCGGTGAGTGAAAGAATGACCGCACGGGTGATGCCGGGCAGGATATCCGGACCGAGATGGCGGGTGACGAGGCGTCCGTCGCGGTCGACGATCCATGCCGTCGACGAGGCGCCCTCGGTAATGGCGCCCCGATCGTCCACCATCCACGCCTCGGCACCGCCGGCCGCGCCCGCGGCCTGCTTGGCGCGGACATTGCCGAGCAGCGACACCGACTTGATGTCGCACCGCTTCCAGCGCTCGTCGGGCACGGTGACCACCGCGATGCCGCTCTCCTGCCGCCGCCGCAATGCCGCAAGATCGAAGCGGCGCGCGGTCATCACCAGAGCCGGACGCGGCGGCCGGGCGGGGACGGCGTGATCCCGCGGGGCGACGCCGCGCGTCACCTGCAGATAGAGCGTCCCGGTCTCGAGGCGATTGCGGCGCATGAGCCGATGCATCACCGAGACGAGCGCGCGGCGCCCCATCGGCATGGCGATGTCGAGCGCGGCGAGCGAGCGCGCAAGGCGCTCGAGATGCGGCTCGAGGTCGAGAAATCGTCCGCCCAGGAACAGACAAACCTCATAGACGCCGTCGGAAAACTGATAGCCGCGGTCCTCGATATGAACCGCCGCCAGACGATGCGGCAGATAGCGGCCATTGACGAAAGCGATACGGGACACAGCGGCCACTCCGACGCCGGACGGAAATCGGTGATTCGCGGCCGGGAGTGTCAGCCCTCGACGAGATCGAGGTCAAGACCGAGCGTATGCGCGGCATGCTCTCCGAGGCGGGCGCACACCTCTTCCGGCGTGAGCGTGAAACTCACCGCGAGAAGGCCCTGTTTGTGGTAGGATACGACGGCGGGAAGACTTTCCCCGTGCGGCGTCGTGAGCATCGCCTCGGCACCGCGTTTGAGAGGCAGATCGAGACGCAGACGCGCACCGGTGAGCGATATGTCGATAATCCGGCACTCGAAGCGGAATCCGCCGACGGCAAGGGTCCCCCGCCAGATCACCGGCCGCCGCCGTGCCGTCCGCCTTTCGCGCGCTGGACGCGCCCCTTTGTCCATCGTCTGCCCTCACCCTCGATGTGCGCCACGTCGTCCGCCATTTTAATGCCCAGCCGTTTTCGCAACGTTAACGAAAGATGGTATTCACTCGGATGTGAGTCGGAAAAGCGGTAATTCAACGAATCATGTCGGGTACGCCGAAGCTGTTGATCGTCGAGGACAGTCGCACCCTCGCCGAGACCTACGAGGCCTATCTCGCGCCCCTCGAGGCGGAGGTCGACCTTGCGGGCGATCTGAAAGCGGCCCGTGCGGCGGTTGCGGCGACCGCCTATGACGTCATTCTGCTCGACGTCAAGCTTCCCGACGGCGACGGCCTCGACCTTCTCGACGTCCTGCCCAGGGGCGACGACATGCCGCGCATCATCGTCATGACGGCCCATGGCTCGATTTCCGTCGCCGTCGCCGCCATGCGCGCCGGGGCCGCGGACTTCATCGTCAAGCCGTTCGACAAGGCGCGGCTTCTGACCACGGTGCGCAATGCTCTCGAGCACCGCCGCCTCGTGCGTCTCGTTCACCGCTATGAGCGCAGTTTCCGGCACGAAGGCTATGGCGAGTTTCTCGGCTCGAGCCCGGCGATGCAGGCGGTGTACCGGATGATCGACAATGCGGCGCCGTCGAAGGCCAGCGTCTTCATCACCGGCGAATCGGGGACCGGAAAGGAGCTTTGCGCGCGCGCCCTGCACCAGCGCTCGTCGCGGCGCGACGGGCCCTTTATCGCGCTCAATTGCGCCGCCCTGCCAAAGGACCTGATCGAGAGCGAGATCTTCGGCCACCGCCAGGGCGCGTTTACCGGGGCCACCAGCAACCGCGAGGGCGCGGCCGTGCGCGCCGACGGCGGCACGCTCTTTCTCGACGAGATCTGCGAGATGGACCTCGGCCTGCAGGGCAAGCTGTTGCGCTTCCTGCAGACCGGCATGGTGCAGCCGGTGGGGGCGGACGAGGCGCGCCCGGTCGATGTCCGCATTCTCTGCGCCACCAATCGCGATCCGCAGGAAGAGGTGAGCTCCGGGCGTTTTCGCGAGGACCTGTTCTATCGCCTGCACGTCATCCCGATCGAGCTGCCGCCCCTGCGCGAGCGCGGCGAGGATGCGGCCGAGCTTGCGCAAGCCTTCCTGCAGCAGCTTGCCGCGGAGGAGAACAAGGTCTTCGAGCGGCTCTCCGACGAGGCGCGGACGCACATCCTCGCCTATCCCTGGCCGGGAAACGTGCGCGAGCTGCGCAATGTCATCCAGACCGCCGTGGTGCTCAATGACGGCCCCGTGCTCGAAGCGACGATGCTGCCGGCACATATTCGCGGTCAGACGATCCCTGCGCAGACGGGATCGCCGATGCCCGCCCCCGGCGGCGCCGAACCGGTCGCCGGCACGATCGGGATCGAACCCCTGTGGAAGGTGGAGAAGCGGGTGATCGAACACGCCATCGCCGCCTGCAACGGCAATGTCTCGCGGGCCGCCGCGCTCCTCGAGGTCGCGCCGTCCACCCTGTATCGCAAGCTGCAAAGCTGGAACGGCGCCGACAAGGCCGGCGGATCCCGGAAAACGGCAGACCTGTCGAATGGCAAGCTTTAGCTGATCGGTTCGTCGAGTCGATGACGGCCGTCGCGATCCTCGATCTCGATCACCCACAGATCCGGGTCGGACGCCAGGCGACGGGCGATCCTGGCTTCGGCGCTCTCGTCGCTGAGCCCGTCCGCGCCGCCAAGTCGCAACCACACGCGCCTGCCGTCGAGCCCCGTCATCGGCTCGAGAAGCTCGCAACCCTCGTCAAAGCGATTGATCTTGAGGAGGATGCCGCCGCCGACCGCGGCGCCGCGATGGCGCAGGAAGGCGTCGAGCCCCATGGCGTTGCAGCGGCGGATATGCGCCAGCGCCCAGATTTCCGCCTTCAGCCGCAGATTCATGAGGCCCCGACCGGCGAAGAAAAGCCCGCCGCAAAAGACGTGCGGCGGGCCGGAGAACGACCGACGTTCATCTCTAGAGGGTCGCGGCGCCCTTGTTGCTCCCCCGCCGACGCCGCCGCAGACCGCCGAGGCCGAAAAGCCCGCCGAGCAGCAACAGGCCCGTCGCGGGTTCGGGGATGTCCACGATCGGATCGGTAAAGCCGAGGAGCGAGAAATCCTGAAGCCCGAAAACGCCCGAGCCGGTCAGAGTCAGACGGCGCACGGGAATCGTCTTGTCGAGCGCCAGCACCCCTTCGCCATTCGCCGCATCGCCCCAGTTGCCGGTGATCAGGTCGGCGGTGGCGATCGAGGAATAGCCGAAATCGGTGCTGACCTGCAGGGCCTCCGAGAAGGTCTGGCCCCGGCTCGTCTCGTTGGCGAACAGGTCGCTGAAGAACAGATGGCTGATCCCGATCAACGATGCGAAGTCGATGACGAGATACTCGCCGACGTCGATTTCGTCCTCCTCGCCGCCGCGAATGCCGAGACCGTCGATGCCGTCCCACCACAGATTGGCTGCCGCGAGGCCGCCCGACCCGTCATCGCGCCATGCCGATACGGTGAAGGAAACGCCCCCGACCATGCTGGTGAAACTGTGCTGCTGATCCGCTCCGGCGAAGGCCGACGACCGGAAATCCACCTGCGGAATCAAGGGATCCGCCGCCGCCGCCCCGGCAAGCAAAGACCACAGCGCGGTACAAACATACAATAGGCTACGCATATTAGGCCACCCACTTCTCAATTGCCCCTCGAAACGAATTGATAGCACAGAAACGGGCAGAACGTAAAGAAGATTAATAAAACCGGAGTATTCGTTAACCATGACAGATCCGCGCCTTTCATCAACGAGGCATAGATGTACAATCGCAAGACGGACGTGAAAAGGCCGAGTTCACAAGCCCTTGGAGAGGAGGTGCGGCGGCGTGCCGGCGGCGTGCCTGTTCACGTTTCTAAACCATTCGGTAACCAAGATCCGGCTATCAATGGCATGGTTCTCGTTACCCGGAAGGGCGAAGTCGGTGCGCAATTGGCGGAAGATCGTCGTATCTCCGACGGCCACGCTCGAGGAGACGATGCGGGTCATCGACCGCGGGGCGATGCGCATCGCGCTGGTCGCCGACGACTCCGACCGGCTGCTCGGCGTGGTGACGGACGGGGACATCCGCCGCGCCCTGCTGCGCCATGCGCCGCTCGACGCCCCCGTATCCGGGATCATGACGCGCGCGCCGGTCGTCGCACATGTCGATGACGATCGCGCGACGCGCCGGCGGATCATGGATCAGCGCGGCCTCGATCATCTGCCGGTGGTGGATGCGGAGGGCCGCCTCATCGGTCTCGAGACCCTGCGCGACGTCATCGCGCGGCCGCGCCTCGACAACCCCGTGGTCCTGATGGCCGGCGGGCTCGGCACCCGTCTCGGCCCTCTCACCGCCAAGCGTCCCAAGCCGCTGCTCAATGTCGGCACGCGGCCGATTCTCGAGACCATCCTCATGTCGATCGCCGCCGCCGGCTTTCATCGCTTCCATATCGCGGTCAATTATCGCGCCGAGATGATCATGCGGCATTTCGGCGACGGCAGCCGTTTCGGGGTCACGATCGAATATCTCAAGGAGGAACGGCGTCTGGGCACCGCCGGGCCCCTGGGCCTCTTGCCCGAGACGCCCGATCTGCCGCTGCTGGTGATGAACGGCGACATTCTCACCAAGGTGGACTTCGCAAGCCTGCTCCGCTTCCACCGCGAGCGCGAGGCCGATGCCACCATGTGCGTGCGCGAATACGGCTATGAAGTGCCCTTCGGCACGGTCAATGTCGTCGACGGCTACGCCGTCCATCTGGCGGAAAAGCCGGTGCAGCAGTTCTTCATCAATGCCGGCATCTACATGCTCGAGCCGCACCTGCTCGCGCGCGTTCCCGAGGGGCGCTATTGCGACATGCCCGAGCTTCTGCAGACGCTGATCGACGACGGCGGCCGGCTGTCGGTCTTTCCCATCCACGAATACTGGCAGGACATCGGCCGTCCCGAAGACTTCGCGCAGGCGCAGGCCAATTTCAGATCGAGCTTCGCATGATCGAAGGACAGCGCATTCTCGCCATGATCCCGGCGCGGGGCGGCTCGAAAGGAGTGCCGGGCAAGAACATCCGTCCGCTTGGCGGCAAGCCGCTCATCGCCTGGACGATCGAGGCCGCGCGCCGCTCCGGTCTGATCGACCGCCTGGTTCTCTCCTCCGACGATGCGGAAACCATCCGCATCGCCCGGGCGTGGGGCTGCGAGGCGCCCTTCGTCCGCCCCGCCGAGCTGGCACGCGACGACACGCCGGGCATCGCGCCGGCGCAACATTGCGTGCAGGCGATCCCGGGCTACGACTATCTGGTGATCCTGCAGCCGACCTCGCCGTTTCGCACGGCGGACGACATCGACGGCGCGATCAGGCGCTGTGTCGGCGCCCGGGCGAGGGCTCTGGTGTCGGTGAGCGAGGCGGCGCAGCACCCCTCCTGGATGTTTTCGCTCGACCCATCGGACCGCCTGACGCCGCTCCTCGCCGGGACGCCCCCGGCGCGCCGGCAGGATCTGTCGGGGGTTTTCGCGCTCAATGGCGCGATCTACGTCGCGCGCTGCGACTGGCTCGCGACGGCGCCGACGTTCATCGGCCCCGACACGCTCGCCTATGTCATGGACCGGAAGCGCGCCCTCGACATCGACACCGCATTCGATTTCGCCGTCGCCGAGGTGCTGGCCGCGGCCCTTGCCGAAGAGGATGCAGCATGAGCGCCGGAATCGCCATTTTCGGCATGAGCGGCTTCGCCCGGGAAGTGGCGGACATCGTTCGCGCCGGCGGGGTCGAGGATATCCGCTTCATCCTGCGCGATGACGAGACCGCCCCCCCGGGTGCCGCGGCGACACCGGAATCGCAGGTCGCGTCGCTGGCCGCCGCCGGCTATCGCTTCACCATCGGCATCGGCGAGCCCCGCCTGCGCCGGGCCATTGCGCGTCGTTATCCCGATCTCCCCTGGGCGCGCCTCGTTCATCCCTGCGCCAGCTTCGGCGACGAGGCGATCCTGCGCGACGTTCCCGGCCTCATCGTCGCCGCCGGCGTGCGCATGACCAACGGCATCCGTCTCGGCCCTCACAGCCTCTTCAATCTCAATGTCACGGTAGGCCACGACTGCGATATCGGCGCCTGTGCCGCCGTCATGCCGGGGGTCAATATCTCGGGCAATGTGCGCCTCGGCGAAGGCGCCTATATCGGGACCGGAGCGAGCATCATCCACGGCAGCGACAGCGGCAAGCTTGAGATCGGGGAGTGGGCGGTGGTCGGCGCCGGCGCTGTCGTCACCCGGCCGGTGGCCGCCGGCGCAACCGTGGTCGGCGTGCCGGCGCGCGAGGTCGGCGAGCGAAGGGCCCCGCCGGCATGACGCGCACCTTCGTCATCGCCGAGGCGGGCGTCAATCACAATGGCGACCTCGCCCGCGCCGACGAGATGATCGCCGCCGCCGCCGAGGCGGGCGCCGATGCGATCAAGTTCCAGACCTTCGTTCCCGAGGCCTGTATCGCCGCCGCGGCCCCCAAGGCCGCCTACCAGAAAGCCGCCACCGGGAGCGAGGAGGGACAGCTTGCGATGGTCCGCCGGCTCGCGCTCGGCCGGGACGACTTTCGCCGGCTCGCTGCAACGGCCCGCTCACGCGGTCTCGTCTTTCTCTCCACCGCCTTCGATCACGAAAGTCTGGCGTTTCTCGTCGATAGGCTCGACGTGACCCCCCTCAAGGTCGCGTCGGGCGAGATCACCAACGCACCGCTCCTGCACGCGCATGCGCTCACCGGACGACCGCTTCTGCTCTCCACCGGGATGGCGAGCCTGGGCGAGATCGAATTCGCGCTCGGCCTCATCGCCCATGCCGGGCTCCACCCCGGAGACCCGCCGCGCACGCGGGAGGCGGTGCGTGACGCCTGGACCTCGGAAGAGGGGCGCCGGATCGTCGCCGAACGCGTCACGCTGCTGCATTGCGTCAGCGCCTATCCGGCCCCCGACGAAAGCCTCGACCTCAGGAGCATCGCGACCCTGCGCACGGCCTTCGGGCTGCCGGTCGGCTATTCCGATCACAGCATCGGCATCGCCGCACCGATGGCCGCCGTGGCGCTTGGCGCGACGGTGATCGAGAAGCACTTCACCCTCGACCGCACGCTTCCCGGCCCCGACCATGCGGCCTCGCTGGAACCCGACGAGCTTGCCGAGATGGTCGCCGGCATCCGCTGCGTCGAGGCGGCCCTCGGAGACGGTGCAAAACGCATCGGTGCCACGGAACGCGCCAATCGCGCGGTCGCGCGCAAGAGCCTCGTCGCCGCGCGTCCGATCCGTCGCGGCGAACCGTTCACGCCCGACAATCTGACCGCCAAGCGCCCCGGAACCGGCCGCGATCCCTTTCATTACTGGCGCCTTCTCGGCACCCCGGCCGCGCGCGACTATGCCGCCGACGAGTTGATCGACGAAACTGTCGGCTAACGCACCTCGCGCAGCAGCATGAACCCCTCTGCCGCGGCGACGCCCGCGGCCGCCCCGCGCAGCGTCGCGAGCGCGCGCACGGCCGCCGCGCTGCGGGGAAAGGGATGCGCGGCGCACTCGCCCGGATAGAGCCCCAGGGCCTCGACCTTGCGCTCGATCTCGTCGGAAATGTCGACGAAGAGATTGGGCCGGAAGGGCGCCTGCGTGGGATCAATGCCGAAATCGGTCTCCGAGGGGGTCTCGTAAAGCCGCACCGAGCGCACCGAAGGATGGCGAAAGCTCTTCGCACAGGCGGACCCCGCCTCGAAGACGGCACGGTGATCGCTGTGCGCATCCCCCGGGAAGGGCAGATAGAGGATCTCGGGTTCGACCTCGCGGACCACGCCGGCGAAGGCGGCGACAAGTTCCGCACGCGCCACCCGATCGAGGCCGGCGGGCGGGAAGTCGAGCTTGTGCACACCGGCAAATTCGTAAAAGGCGGCCGCCTTCTCGATCTCGTCGCGCCGCCTGCGCACCGCTTCGGCACTGTAGCCGTCGGCCTGGCTCGGAGTGGTGACGATGAGCCAATGGATGTCCCGCCCTTCACGGCGATCGCGCAAGAGCGTGCCGCCGCAGCCATAGGTTTCATCATCCGCATGCGGTGCGACAACCAGAACGCCCGCCATCAGCCGGTCCCCTTTCTCTCCCCCTCGTCGACATGACGCTTGTAGAGCAGACGCGCGCGATCATCGATGTGCGCGAGGATGTCGATGATCCGCGCCCCGGCACGGCCGTCGCCATAGGGGGACCCGACGCGGGCCACCAAGGCGCGAAACGCGGCATCGAACATCGCACGCCGGAGCGCCGCCTCGATCGCATCCGTCTCGCCATCGACGAAAATGACGCTTTCCCCATGCTCACGCCCGCGCTGGCGCAGTCCGACATTGACCGTGGGCACGCCGAGAAAGGGCGCCTCCACGAGGCCGGCGCTGGAATTGCCGACGAGGACGGCCGCACGGCGGAAAAGGTTGACGAACAGAGGGCGTGGAAGATTGGCATGGAAATGCAGCCGCGGATTCGTCTTCGCCGCCGCCGCGATGGCCTCGAAGACCTTCATATGGCCGGCGTCGGAATTGGGCGCGCTGACAAATGCCGGACAGCCGATCCGTGCCAAAGCCTCGAGCGTCGCCTCCATGTCCGCTTTGGCCCTGCCGAGATCGCTCAGAATCGGATGTTGGATGACCAGGGCGAAGGGCGCGTCGCCGGGATCAAAGCCGATCGCGGAATAAAGCGCGTGATCCTCGATATGGGGTTCGGTCGCCAGACGATCGAGCCCCGGTGCGCCGGTGACGTATATGCGCCAGTCTTCCTCGCCGAGCGCCAGGACCCGGGCTGCACTCTTTTCCGTGGAGACCATATGGAGATGCGCAAGCTTGGAGACCGCATGGCGCACCGGATTGTCGACATTTCCGTCATCGGCCTGATCGCCGGCCCCGATATGCACCGTGGGAATGCGCAGATAGGCCCCGGCGACCGCCCCCGCCAGGGCCTCCTCGCGATCGCCGACGACGCACAGAAACTCCGGCGGATCATGGGAAAGGATGTCGACAAGACCGGCAATCAGGAGCCCCGCCGATTTGCCGCGCGCCGATGGTGCATCGGAGGCGAGCAGATTGTCGATGCGGCCGGCGATGCGGTGGCCCTCGCGTTCGATCTCGTCGACCGTATGCCCGAAACGACGCGCCAGGTGCATGCCGCCGACGATGAAGGCGGGTTCGAATGCGCCCGTCCTTTCCGCGGCCTCGTAAAGGCTGAGAAAATAATCGAGCTCCGAGCGTGCGCCGGTGAGAAAGTAAAGCTTTCCGCGCATGTTCAAAAGACGTCCGAGGCAATCATCGGCAGGCGCCAGGATCGCAGGTCGTAGGGATCGCTGAAGCTGTCCTCGAACCAGCGGGCACCGAGCATGGTCACCGGCGCGTCGGGTGCAAAGCCCAGACGCTCCATCTCGCCACGCCAGGGATGGAAGAGCGACATCCAGCAATTGAGATGGCGAATGCCGGCCCCGTGCGCTTCGGCGGCCAGCAATGCAAGCGCGGCTTCGAGCGCCGCCGCGTCCTCGGCCAGAAGATCGACGATGTCGAGGGCGTCGGCGCCATAGGGCTTGACCGCCAGGAAGCCCCGGTCTTCGTCCCCCTTGCGCAGCGCGTAGCAGCGATAGTCGTAGCCGGGCGCTGCGAAGAGGCGCCATGCGACGAGCGGCTCGCGGCGCGAGAGGCGGATTGCATCCGTGCCTTCGTGACACCCCAGGCGATCGAGCCAGTCCGGAGCCTGCTGCAGTCGCGCAAGCCGGTACCCCTCCGCGGCCCGGGCCCGCGATGCGGCGAGATCGAGCACCAGCGTCGCCACCTCGCCGACGTCGCGCCAGTCGAGGCGACGCAGGAAGAGACGGTGGCTGAAACGGTTGGGAAAGCCCCATACCGCGGCAAAACCGGCCGCCGCCAGTCGCCCGTAGAGCTGATCGGCGAGACGCCCGAAGAGATCCTGTCCGCGATAGTCGGGATGCGTCATCGTGGTCATGGAGAGTGCGGACTTCCTGCGCGCGCCGCCGACGACGAGTTCCGCCGGCGAGACCGCATAATGCGCGGCCAGGCGATCGCCGTCCCAGGCGAGCTCGATCCACGGCCCCCCGAGCGGATTGTCGCAAAAGCGCCAGCTCCAGTAGGCACGGCTCATCGGGCGTCCGAAGCTCGCCGCGAAGAGCTCGAGAATCGCCGCCTCGTCTCCCGGTTGATAGGGCCTGAGCTGCACCGCCATCGCGCATTCGTCCCCGTGATGCACCGATGCATAGACTTGCACGAGGCCCGACGACCGCGCAAGCGGCTCAGGCGAGATGCGCGCTCGAAGGCACCGTCACGAGGCGGATTTCGGCACGCTCGGCGTGAGCGAGCGTGCCTCGCGGGCTCTGCGCGTACATCGGCAGGCGGTGCAGCAGATCCCAGACCGGGCGGAGCAGAAAACCGGCCTCATGCGCGGCCGCGATCAGCGCGTCCCGTTCCTCGAGCGTCGTCACGTCGAGCTCGAGCACATTGAGCCAGTGATTGGCCCTTGCGCCGGCGGGAGGGGGACGGAAGCGAATGCCGGGAACGGCGGCGAAGGCCGCCTCATAGCGCGCCGCCAGCGCCGCCTTGCGCGCGAGCAGGTTTCCGAGCGCCTCGAGCTGCGCCACGCCGAGCGCGGCATTGAGATTGGGCAGCCGGTAGTTGAAGGCGACACGGTCATGATGATGGCGGAACGGGTGCGGCCGCTTGGCCGTCGTCGCCAGCGTCCGCACCTCGGCCGCCAGCGCGGCATCGTCGGTGAGGACCGCGCCGCCGCCGCCGGTGGTGACGATCTTGTTGCCGTTGAAGCTCAGAATGCCGAGCCGGCCCGTGCATCCGGCGTGACGGCCGGCGCGGTGCGAGCCCAGCGCCTCGGCGGCATCCTCGACCAGCGGCAGGTCGCCGGCATCGGCCACCGCCCGGAGCGCATCCGCGTCCGCCGGCCAGCCGAAGACATGGACGAGCGCAACGGCAGCAAGGCGGCGCCCCGTCTCGCGATTGTAAAGGCCGTCCGCACGACGTTCGGCGATCCGCTCGAGCCGCGCCGCCAGCGCCGCGGCGGCGAGCCCGCAATCGGCCGGATCGATATCCACGAAATGCGGAACCGCCCCGATATGCGCCGCGGCATTGGCGGTGGCGACGAAGCTGAGCGGCGGCATCAGGACCTCGTCGCCCGGCCCGACCCCGGCGACACGATAGGCGAGCTCGAGCGCCGCGGTGCCATTGACCGTCGCCACCACATGCGCCGCCCCGGTGATCTCCGCGAGCATGGCCTCGAAGCGCTCGACATACGGTCCGACGGTGGACACATAGGTGCTGTCGAGACACGCTGTCAGATGGCGGAGATCGGCGTCGGAAAAGCTCGGCTCGTGCAGGGGGACCGGTCGCTCCGCGGTGCCGAGCACCGTTTCGAGAGCGGCCAGAAAGCGCGATCTGTCGACGGCCATGGCGCTCATATCTGATAGGCGCCGGGGCGGTAACGCGCGAGATTGGCGGGGTCGCGGAACCACGCGATCGTGCGCTCAAGCCCCCGCGCAAAGCCCTCGCGACCGCCGAATTCGGGCCGCCAGCCGAGCAGTCGCTCGGCCTTCGCGGTGTCGGCGATCAGACGCTCCACCTCGCTCGCCCGGGGTCGCTGGCGTGCCGCCTCGCGTACGATCCCGATCTCGACGCCCATCAGGTCCGCGATCAGCGCCGCCGTTTCGCCGATCGAGATCTCGAACCCGCTGCCGATCTGGATCACCTCGCCGATTGCGCGCGCGGAGGAGGCGACGGCGAGAAAGCCCGCCACCGTGTCCGCGACGAAGGAGAAATCCCGTGTCGGCGCCGTGGCCCCGAGCCGGATCTCGCGCCGGCCGGCGGCGATCTGCGTGATGATGGTCGGGATCACCGCCCGCGCCGACTGCCGCGGGCCATAGGTGTTGAAGGGCCGGATGATCGCCACCGGGGTCTCGAAGGAGGCATGGAAGGCCATCGCCATCTGATCGGCGCCGACCTTCGAGGCGGCATAGGGCGATTGGCCATTGAGCGGATGCGTCTCGTCGATCGGAACCCGCTGCGCCGTGCCATAGACCTCGCTCGTCGAGGTGTGCACGAAGCGCGTCACCCCCGCCGCGCGAGCCGCCTCGAGCATGTTGAGCGTGCCCCGGACATTGGTCTCCACATAGGAGTCCGGCGCCCGGTAGGAATAGGGGATGGCAATGAGCGCGGCGAGGTGGAACACCGTGTCGGTGCCGCGCACGAGATCGCGCATCGCGTGCGCGTCGCGGATATCCCCGAGGACGATCTCG
>CAZAEP010000004.1:0-33844 GCA_964484045.1 uncultured Sphingomonadales bacterium | reverse complement strand
TCAGGCGGTTGCCCGCCTGCGCCGCGTTGTTCATCGCCTCATAGGCCATGCCGGCACTCATCGCGCCGTCGCCGATGACCGCGATCGCCTTCTCGTCCCGCTGGTTGAACTTGTTGGCCACCGCGATCCCGAGCGCGGCCGAGATCGAGGTCGAGGAATGCGCCGCACCGAAGGGGTCGTATTCGCTTTCCGAGCGCTTGGTGAATCCCGACAGGCCGCCCCCCTGGCGCAGGGTGCGGATGCGATCGCGACGTCCGGTCAGAATCTTGTGCGGATAGCATTGATGACCGACGTCCCAGATCAGCTTGTCGCGCGGCGTATCGAAGACATAATGAAGCGCCACCGTGAGCTCGACGACGCCGAGCCCGGCGCCGAGATGGCCTCCGGTCACCGAGACCGCGGAGATCATCTCCTGACGCAGCTCGTCGGCAAGCCTTTTGAGTTGCCCCGGCTCGAGCCGGCGCAGATCCGTCGGTGTCTTGACGGTGTCGAGCAGCGGTGTTTCCGGTCGAATGGACACGTCCGTCACCTCATTCTTCCTGTGCCTTGGCCCCCCGATTGTCACACGGCCGTCACGAGAGCGATGCCGCCGGTTTCATCCGGCGTGAATTCTGGCGAAAAGAACCGCAATTCATGGCAGCATAATGGCAATGTGAAGGGCGATGAATAGCAAACCCCCGCGATCCGCGCAAAAATTTTGCCGTGTTGCCAAAATCGGACACCACTCCGGCTGACAAGGCCGTCATCTCCCGATCGGGCCGGGGGGGCATGGCGCAGACACGCGCCGTCTCGAGGCGCGGACGGCAGCGGCTATCGCCGCCGTGCGACGGTGAAGCGGGCGAGGTCCTTGAGCAGCGCGACCTCCGGCGAATCGAAAGCGAGAAGCGCGAGCGTCGCCTGCTCGACCATTGCCTCGGCATGAGCGCGGGCGCGCTCGGCGCCCATGAGGGCGACAAGCGTCGCCTTCCCGGCGGCGGCGTCCTTGCCGGTCGCCTTGCCCATCTCCTCGGCGCTCGCCGTCTCGTCGAGCAGGTCGTCGGCGATCTGGAATGCGAGGCCCACCGCACGGCCATAGGTCCTGAGATGCTGCATCAGCGGCGGTGCCGCCTTGCCGAGAATGCCCCCCGCCTCCACCGAGACCTCGATGAGCGCGCCGGTTTTCATCCGCTGCAGTCGCGTCACCTCGGCAAGCGACAGCTCGCGGTGTTCGGCATCGAGATCGAGCATCTGCCCGCCGACCATGCCGTGATGTCCGGCGGCTCGGGCGATGCGTGCGACGAGATCGGCGCGCACCCGCGGATCGGCGTGGGTCTCCTCATGAGCGAGAATCTCGAAGGCAAGCGTCAGCAGCGCATCGCCGGCAAGCACCGCCGTCGCCTCGTCGAAGGCCTTGTGCACGGTCGGCTTGCCGCGCCTGAGATCATCGTCGTCCATCGCCGGCAGGTCGTCATGAACGAGAGAATAGGTGTGGATGCATTCGAGCGCGGCGCCGACACGCAAGGCGGAATGACGCGCCACCCCGAAGAGATCGGCGACCGTGACGGCGAGAAAGGGGCGCATGCGCTTGCCGCCGGCGAAAAGGGCATAGCGCATGGCCTCGACCACCCGGCGCTCGCCGCCCTCGGGAAGGGGCAGCAGCTTGTCGAGAAGCCCTTCCAGATCCTGCGAAAGATCGCCCAGCGCCGCCTCGAGAGCGCCGAAGTCCTGTCCCGCGGTGCTGCTCATTCGAGATCGAACGCCTCCACGGTGACATTGCCCGCTTCATCGGCGGTGATCTTCTCGATGCGGGCCTCGGCGCGCTGCAATTTGCTCTCGCAGTGCCGTTTGAGCCAGGTGCCGCGGCTGTAGATCTCGATCGACTCCTCGAGACTCACATCGCCGGACTCGAGCCGGGCCACGATCTCCTCGAGCGCCTTCATGGCCTCCTCGAAGCTCATGGCCGCAATGTCTTCGGGAATCCTGTCGGGGTCCGTGGCCATCTATGATCTCTCTCGTGCCGCTGCGTCGCTGGCGACGCCGTCCTCCGCCTCGTACTTCGCCCGCTCTTCCTCGACAAGCTCTTTCTTCGACAGCTTGCCCACCATCGTCTTGGGCAGTTCGTCGCGAAACTCGATCGCCCGCGGCATCTCGTGCTTGCCGACCTGCCCGCGCAGAAAGGCGAGCAGGCTCTCGGCGTCCAGGCCTTGCCCGTCTTTCAGGACGACGAAGGCCTTCGGAACCTCGCCAAGATAGGGATCGGGGACACCGATCACCGTCACTTCGCGCACCGCCGGGTGCTTGTAGATCGCCTCCTCGATGACGCGCGGGTAGACATTGAAGCCGCCGACAAGGATCAGGTCCTTGGCGCGGTCGACGATGAAGCTGTAGCCGTCCGCGTCCATATAGCCGATATCGCCGGTATGCAGAACCCCGTTCCGCAGCGCCTCGGCCGTCTCGTCGGGTCGTTTCCAATACCCCTTCATCACCTGCGGCCCGCGCACGCAGATCTCGCCGGTCTCGCCGAGGGGAAGGTCGCGCTCGGGGTCGTCGAGAGCGCGAATGAGAACCTCGGTGCGCGGCAGGGGCAGGCCGATGGAGCCCGATTTCTGCTGGCCGTGGATGGGATTCGAGGCGACCGTCGGCGAGGCTTCGGTGAGTCCGTAGCCCTCGTTGACGACGAGCCCCTTGACGCGTTCCTCGAAGCGGCGCTTGATCTCCGCCGGCAAGGGGGCGCCGCCGGAGAAGCAGCTTTTCAGGCTCGAGAGATCATAGCGATCGAGCCGCGGATGGTTGAGAATCGCGGTGAACATCGTCGGCACGCCGGGCATCAGCGTCACCCGCTCCCGGGCCACCAGACGCAGCGCCTCCTCGAGCTCGAATTTCGGCATCAGCACGATCTTGCCGCCGCCCATGGTCATCGCGTTCATGACGAGCGTCATGGCGAAGACGTGAAAGAGTGGCAGGGCGCCGAGCATCACCTCCTCGCCGAGCTTCACCGACGGGTCCCAGAAGAGAGTCTGCGCGGCGTTGATCGAGAGATTGGCGTGGGTCAGCATGGCGCCTTTCGGCGTGCCCGTGGTGCCGCCGGTATACTGCAGCACCGCGACGTCTTCGGCCGGGTCGATGACCGCCGGCGTGACGTCGCCGTCATTGGCGAGAAGGCGACGGAAGGAGACATGCCGGGAATCGTCCGGCACTGTCGCGATCCGCTTGCGCCGCGTGAGCCGGAAGAGGGCAGCCTTGACCGTGGGCAGCGCATCTTCGAGATGGGCGACGATGAGGCGCCTGATCCGGCTCTCTGCGGCCACCGCCGCGATATTGGAATAGAGCGGCTCGAGATTGAGCGTCACCATCATGTCGGTCCCGCTGTCGGCGACCTGCGCCTTGAGCTCCGGCACGGAATAGAGCGGCGAGAAATTGACCACCGTCCCGCCGGCCTTGAGGATGGCGTAATAGGCGAGAACGAACTGCGGGCAGTTGGGCATGTAGAGCCCGACATGAACGCCCTTGCCGACGCCGATCTCCGCCAGCCCCCGGGCGAGCCGGTTCACCAGCGCGGCGCTCTCGCGATAAGGATAGACGCGCCCCATGAAGGACATGTGCGGACGCTCGGGCCAGCGCGCCGCCGCCTCGTCGAGCAATGCGAAGACGGGCTTGGCCTCGAGCGGCATGAACCAGTCGATGCCCGGCGGGTAATGCCTGAGCCAGGGCCTCTCGCTCATCCGTCGCTCCCCTTCATACGAAAAAGTCCGGCATCAGCTCTTCGCCCGGATCGACCGCATATTGCGAGAAATCGCGCACCCCGGCGCGGCGCAACACCTCTTCGTCGATGAAGAAATTGCCGCTCGTCTCGCGCGCCGGCCGGGTCAGGATCCAGTGCGCCGCATCGCCCAGAATCTCCGGCTTGCGCGACTTTCGCACCAGCTCTTCGCCACCCAGAAGATTGGCCACCGCGGCGGTGGCGATCGTCGTCTTCGGCCACAGGGAGTTGAAGGCGACCCGGCCGCGGAACTCGCCCGCCATGCCGAGCATGCACAGGCTCATGCCGAACTTGGCCATGCTGTAGGCGACATGCGGCGCGAACCAGCGCTCCTCGATATTGAGCGGCGGCGACAGCGTCAGCACATGCGGATTCGCCGCCTTCAGGAGATGCGGCAGACAGAGCTTGGAGCACAGAAAGGTGCCGCGGGCGTTGATCCGATGCATGAGGTCGAAGCGCTTCATCTCGGTCTCGAGCGTGCCCGTGAGCTGGATCGCACTCGCATTGTTGACCAGGATATCGATGCCGCCGAAGGTCGCGACCGCTTTCTCGACGGCGGCCGCCACCTGCTCGTCGAAGCGGATGTCGACGACGAGCGGCAGCGCCTTGCCGCCGGCGGCCTCGATCTCCTCGGCCGCCGTATAGATGGTGCCCGGCAGCCTGGGATGCGGCTCCGCCGTCTTGGCGGCGATGACGATATTGGCGCCGTCCGCGGCAGCGCGCTTGCCGATGGCGAGGCCGATGCCCCGGCTCGCGCCCGTGATGAACAGCGTCTTGCCTTTCAGGTCCGCCATGGTGCCGTCTCCTTCTCCGTCGCCGTGACGCACGCGAGTTGCGCCGCGACCGGTTCGGGATCGAACGCGGCGATGGCGCGAAAGCGCGCAACCCCGTCCGTTTCCTCCCGCATGACGACGCCCCGTGACTCCAGATAATGAAGATGCGCCAAAGCCTCGCCGGTCGCCAGAGCAAATTCGAGCCCGCTGACCCGGCGCTTGAAGAGCGCCGGGAAGACATCCACCGCGGTGGCAGGCGTGCGGCAGAGCCCGGCCACCGCCTGCAGGCGTGTCAGATGCTTGCCGATGAGCGCCTCGAGCCGCTGCCGGAGCCCGAAGAAGGGCGCATTGTGCGACGGCAGAACGAGCACATCGGCGGGCAGCGCGCGCATCCGTGCGAGACCCTCGAACCATTCGGCAAGCGGGTTGCCAAAGGGCTCCGTGGGATAGACCGAGACATTGGAGCTGATGAGCGGCAGCACCTGATCGCCCGAGATGAGCAGCCGGCGCGCCGGACAATAGAGCGAGAGGTGCCCCGGAGCGTGACCGCCGGTCTCGATGACATGCCAGTGGTCGGCGCCGATCGCGAGCACGTCGCCGCCCGCGAGACGCCGGTATCCGACCGGCAGCGGGGCCACGATTCTGGCGTAGTTTCCCCAGCCGCTGCGACGCTGCGCCTCCAGCATGGCGGCATCGAGCCCGGCGCGGCGGGCGAAGGCGATCACCTCTTCGGGCGGCTCCGGGCGGACGTCGAGCTGCAGCATCCGCGCCATCAGCCAGGCTTCGCGACTGGCCAGGATCGGCACCTCGAAACGCGCCGCGAGCCAGCCGGCGAGCCCGATATGATCGGGATGATGATGCGTGGCAAGGACGCGGGCAAGCGGCCGTCCCCCCATCACGCCGGCGAAGACAGCCTCCCAGCGCGCTTGCAGATCCTTCGAGCGGATGCCGCTATCGATGGCCAGCCAGCCCGCCCCCTCGTCGAGGAGATAGAGATTGATATGATCGAGCGACCAGGGTAGCGGCATCCTGAGCCACAGGAGATCGGACGCCAGCGCGCGGGTCTCGCCGAGCGGCGGCGGCGCCTGCGGAAAGCGCAAGCCGGCGCCATCTTCGTCGAGCGGCACGGGATGATCGGGATCGGGGGCCCGCGACGTCCTGTCGACGATCTCGTTCTGCATACGCGTGGTCATGGCCCGCACCCTAGGTGCTGCGCTGCAACAAGGCAATCATGCGCGCACGAAGCTCCCCGATTCAGGGGGGGGGCGGCGCGCCGGACACGTGTCGTGAGGACCGATGACACGCACGCCTTCAGGGCGTATGCGGCGGCACCGTCGGCAGGCGGGTCTCGAGCCGGGCCAGCAGCCGCTCGGCGACCGGAGCCGGATAATGCCTGCGGAGATAGGTCTCGACGTCCCTGCCATTGTCCTCGATCCGGAGGTAGAGACCGCCGACATCGTCGGGATCGGCGCGGCTGGCAAGAAAACCGAGATTGCGCACCTCGCCGCCCGCAATGGTGAAAGCGAAAAGCCCCGGCGCGCCGCTGCCCGGCTCGTAGGGAGTGACCTCGATGACGCGACGGCGCACGCCGTCCGCGGCCGGTTCCTCCCAAGCCAGCGCCCGCACCGAATAGGTCCCCGGCGGCAGGAGATAGGGCCGGAGCCGCCAGCCGCTGGTGCGAAAGCTGGTCTTCTCCTCGAGCGCGCCGGCGCTTGCCACCTGCAAGGGTTCGGCCCGCGAGAAATAGAGGCTGAGGCTGCGATAGCGCGCCCCGCCCGCGCCGCCGCCGACGCCGCGATCATGAAGCGCGCCGATGAAGACGAGGGCGTCGCGACCATCGAGAACGCTCGCAATCTTCTCCCCGGGATCGGTATCGAAGAAGCCCGGCAACGACCGCTCCTCCTGTGCACAACCGGCAAGCAGCGCCAGGGCGGCGACGAGGGAAACCGTTCCCATGAAAGTGAAGGCCCTGCGAGGATGCATCAGACGAACTCCGCTTCCGGGATGGCGTCGAGCGTGGCGGCGCCCCGCGTAATCGGTCCGAGAAGCGCCGTCGCCGGGGGCAGCATCTGCTCGGCAAAGAAGTGCGCGCTCGCGATCTTGTCCCTCAGGAAGACGGGTTTGCCGCCGCCCGCCTCCTGCCGCGCCACGGCCGCCGCCGCCTCGCGGGCGAGCAGATAGCCGCCGCTCACGGTGCCGAAGAGGCGCAGGAAGGGGCCTGCCGCGGCGGCCCGGTCGCGCACCTGCGCCGGCGCGTTGCCGATCATCCATTGCGCCGCCGCGCGCAGCGCCTCCACGCCCTCGAGAAGCGGCGCCCGGATGGCCCCCAGCGCGCCGTCCTGCGGCAGACCGGCGGCAAAGTCCCGCATCTCGGCGATGAGCGCCTTCCAGTGCGCGCCGCCGTCCATGTCGAGCTTCCTGAACGCCAGGTCCATCGCCTGGATGCCGTTCGTCCCCTCATAGATCGGCGCGATCCGCGCATCGCGGAAATACTGCGCCACGCCGGTCTCCTCGACATAGCCCATGCCGCCATGAACCTGGATCGCGAGCGACGCCATCTCGACCCCCATCTCGGTGGCGAAGGCCTTGGTCACCGGGGTGAGAAGGTCGGCCCGCCCCTGCGCCGCACGCCGTGCCGCATCGTCTTCGCCGGCCCGTGCACGATCGACGGCGGCCGCGGTATGATAGGCGAGCGCGCGGATCGCCTGCGTCGTCGCCTTCATGGTCATCAGCATGCGCCGCACGTCGGGGTGGCGAATGATCGGCACCGGGCCGCCTGCGGGATCGGCGATGTCCTTCGACTGGATGCGCTCACGGGCGAAGGCGACCGCCTCCTGCGTCGCCCGCTCGGCGATTGCGACCCCCTGCAGCCCGACATTGATGCGCGCCGCGTTCATCATCGTGAACATGGCGCGCATGCCCTTCATCTCGTCGCCGACGAGCCAGCCGATCGCTCCTTCCTTCTCGCCGTATTGCATGACGCAGGTGGGGCTGGCATGGATGCCGAGCTTGTGCTCGAGCGCGACGCAAGCGAGATCGTTGCGCGCTCCCGGCCGGCCATTCGCGTCGGGCAGGAACTTGGGCACCAGGAAGAGCGAGATGCCGCGCGTGCCCGCCGGCGCGCCCGGGGTGCGGGCAAGCACCAGATGGACGATGTTCTCGGCCATGTCGTGCTCGCCCCAGGTGATGAAGATCTTCTGCCCCCGGATGGCGAAACGGCCGTCGCCCAGAGGCTCGGCGCGGGTCTTGAGCGCTCCCACGTCCGAACCCGCCTGCGGCTCGGTGAGATTCATGGTGCCGGTCCATTCGCCGCTCGTGAGCTTTTCGAGATAGACCCGCTTCAGCTCGTCGGAGCCGTGGATGTCGAGCGCCTCGATGGCGCCGTGGGTGAGCATCGGGCAGAGTGCGAACGACATGTTCGCCGATGTCCACATCTCCTGCACGGCGAGCGCGAGCACGAAGGGAAGGCCCTGGCCGCCCCACGCGACGGGCGCCGCAAGGCCGTTCCAGCCGCCTTCGACGAAGCGTCGGTAGGCCTCGGCGAAGCCCGCGGGCGTGCGCACCCGATCGCCCTCGAGCCGCGATCCCTCACGATCGCCGACGGGGTTCAAGGGCGCGAGCACCTCACGGGCGAGCTTTCCCGCCTCCTCGAGCACCGCGGCGACGAGATCGGGCGTTGCCTCGCGAAAGCGCTCGAGGCTATGGAGAGAGGCCCAGTCGCACACGGTCTCGAGCGCAAAGGCCATGTCATCGACGGGAGCATGATAGTCGCGCATGCGGCACTCCTTCGCGGAAACGGTCCCGGACGCGAGCCGAAACGGGCTCGATGCGAGCTTAAGGAGGGGACCCGAGCGGGGCAATCCACATCTTGGCACCGGTCCGCCACATTGCTATATCTGCGGCTCGAAGGCGACGCGAGGAGAACCCCGATGGTTGCTCGAAAGTCGGTTCCCGGTCCGACGCCGGAGCATCCGGAGCTGGATCGATTGCTTGAAGAAGCCCGCAAGAATCCCGCAACGGAAGATGTGTTGCGGGAACAGCGCATAAGTTTTGCGTTTGGCAACGCTCCGGTGAATTCGAAGATAACGAAAGAGTCGATTCGCAAGGCGTCGACAAGCTATCGCCCACCAGTCATTTAATTACAGAGACAACCTTTGAACCAACGCGTTGGAGGGGGCTCTTGTGCTGGTTTTAGAGGGAGACAGTCAAGAGCTCTATCAGTGGGTTGAAGAGAAGAACCTGATTCGCCAATATGACTTTTTGGTGGATTGTATAGGGATCGGACTCAAGCAGGGGCCAACCGCTCTTGATAAATACGTGCTCTGGGCATTGAATCTGACAGCGGCTGCCAATCTATCACAGTTCGCAGGACGGTTTCGCAAGGAGCCCATATATGTCGGCGACCACAAGCCACCGCACTTTGCCCAAGTGCCCGATCTCATGGACCGGCATTTATCCTTCATCCATGAGAACTGGTACGAACTGACCCCGACGCAATTGGCCGCATACGGCCTTTGGCGACTGAATTGGATTCATCCTTTTATCGAAGGAAACGGGCGCACTGCGCGTGCGGTCTGCTATTTTCTTTTGTGCGCCCGGGCGGGCGCCCTCCTGCCAGGCCGCAAAATCGTCCCGGAGCGGATTCGAGAAGATCGAAAGCCGTATATTGCCGCCCTCAGGGCCGCTGATCGGGCCTGGGAAGAAGGCCAACTCGACATTTCAGAAATGGAAACCTGTTTGGCTGGTCTTCTTCAAGAACAACTCAAGGATCTCGATTGAGCGCCACCCATATCGTGCCCGCCGATGCGGCCGCCATCGCCCGGGCGGCGGCGGTCCTGCGCGCCGGCGGCCTCGTGGCCCTGCCGACCGAGACCGTCTACGGACTTGCCGCCGACGCCGCCAATGCGACCGCCGTGGCGCGCATCTTCGCGGCCAAGGGGCGGCCGCATTTCAATCCCCTGATCTGCCACGTTCCCGACGTGAACGCGGCGGCGGAACTCGTCCATATCGGGCCGCTTGCCGCGCGCCTCGCCGAGGCTTTCTGGCCCGGGCCGCTGACGCTCGTCCTGCCGAAACGGGAGGGCGCGCCGGTCGCCGATCTCGTCGGCGCCGGACTCGACACGCTGGCCGTGCGCGCGCCGGCGCATCCGGTGGCGCGGCGGCTGCTCGAGGCCTTTCCGCGCCCGCTCGCGGCGCCGAGCGCCAATCGCTCGGGGCGCGTCAGCCCGACCACGGCGGCGCATGTCGCCGCCGACCTCGGCAAGAATGTCGATCTCATCCTCGACGGCGGCGCCTGCGATGTCGGGATCGAGAGCACGATCGTCGCCGTCGCGGACGATACGGTCTCCCTGCTTCGCCCGGGCGGCATCACGAGCGAGGAAATCGCGCGCGCCGCCGGCCGTCCGCTTGCGAGCGCCACGCCCGACGGGGTCACCGCGCCGGGGATGCTGAGCAGTCACTATGCGCCCGCCGCACCGGTGCGGCTCGACGCCACCGGGAAACGCGCCGGCGAATTCCTCATCGGCTTCGGTCCGGTCGCCGGCGACATCTCGCTCAGTCCCACGGGCGATCTCGTGGAAGCCGCGGCCGGGCTCTTCGCCGCCTTGCGCCGCGCCGATGCCGCGGCCCCCGCCGCCATCGCCGTGGCGCCGATCCCCGATGTCGGCCTCGGTCGCGCCATCAATGACCGCCTGCGTCGGGCCGCCGCGGCACGGGAAGGTGACGCCCGATGAGCCTGCGTTTCGCCCTTCATGCCCTCGGCGGCCTCCTTTTCGGCCTTGCCCTCGCCGCCGGCGTGCAGCTCGGGTTCAACGTGCTGCGTTTCCTCGTCGCTCCGGCCTGGCTGAGCCCGACGATCGAGGCCCGACTCCTGGGCCTGACCGGTCTTCTCGCCGCGACCCTTGTGGCGGGCGTGTTCATGCTCGCGGTGCGGCGCGCCCTGCGGGGGCGCGGGCGATGGACCCTCTTTGCCACGACCATGATCGCCGTGCTCATGGACCCCTATTTCCTCGCCGCCCTCGGCTGGACGGACCCGGCACGGGCGCAAATCCTCTTCCGCGGCCTCGCCCTTGCGCTGATGGCGCTCGGCCTTGCCCGCCCGCTCATCGCAAGCGGTGTTTCGCTCCGAACCTATGTTCCGCTCGCGGCCGCGGCGGCGCTCCTCCATGCGGCGCTGCCGCGTTTCGCGCTCGTACCCGTCCTCGGCGGTGACCTCGAGACCGCGGCGATGGCGCCGATCCATCTCCTCGTCTTCGCCAGGGGAGCGGTGATTCTCGTCCTTGCCGCGGCCGCAATGTCCGCTCTCGCCCCCAAGGTGCAGAAATGAGCCTTCCCGCCCACGTCCTCGACGCCTTCCGCGCCGTCGTCGGGCGCGGCGGCTGGGAAGACGATCCCCGGGCGCTCGCGCCCCATGTCAGCGACTGGCGGGGCCGCTTTTCGGGACGCACGCCGCTGCTGCTGCGCCCCGGGAATACCGAAGAGGTCGCCGCCATCGTGCGACTGGCCAACCGACACCGTGTCGCACTCGTGCCGCAGGGCGGCAATACCGGGCTCGTGATCGGCGGCGTACCGGACGCGAGCGGACGCGAAATCTTGGTCAGTCTCACGCGCATGGCCCGCATTCGCGGCGTCGATGCGGCGAATTCGAGCCTCGTCGCCGAAGCCGGCGTCACCTTGCGTGCGGTGCAGGAGGCGGCGGCGGCCGCGGATCGCTTCTTCCCCCTGAGCTTCGGCGCAGAAGGCACGGCCACCGTCGGCGGCTTCGTCTCCACCAATGCCGGCGGCGTGCACGTGCTCAGATACGGCACCACGCGGGCGCTCGTTCTCGGGCTCGAGGCGGTGCTGCCGACGGGCTCCGTCTTTCGCGGACTCGGGGCGCTCGCCAAGGACAATTCCGGCTACGATCTCAAATCGCTGCTCGTCGGCGCCGAGGGCACCCTCGGCATCGTCACCGCGGCGGCGCTCAAGCTCTTCCCGCCGCTCCGCGCCCGTGCGATCGCCTTCGTCGCCCTGCCCTCCGCGGCCGCGGCCGTGGCCCTGCTCGCACATCTCCGCGCGGCGAGCGACGACCGGGTCATCGCCTTCGAGCTCATCTCCCGCTTCGCGCTCGAGCTGGCCGTCGCCCACCTGCCCGCTTGCCGTGCCCCGCTGAGCATCGTGCGCCCCTGGTACGCCCTCGTCGAGATCGCCTCGACGCGCGGGGATACGCCCTTGCAGGAGATGCTCGAGGACGCCCTCTGCGCAGCGGAGGAGGACGCGCTTCTCGACGATGCCACGATCGCCGCGTCGCTGGCGCAGGCCGAGGACTTCTGGCGTCTGAGGCACGGACTCTCGGAGGCGCAGCGGCCTGCCGGCGCCGCACTCAAGCACGACATCTCGGTGCCGGTCTCGCGCATTCCCGACTTCATCGAGACGGCGAATGCCGCCGCCGAGCGGCTCGTACCCGGCCTCCGCCCTTGCATCTTCGGCCATGTCGGCGACGGCAATCTGCATTACGACCTGATCCAGCCCGATGGCCTCGACCGCGAGAGCTTTCTCGCCCGCGGCAAGGACGTGACACGTGCCGTGCACGACATCGCGGTCGGCCTCGGCGGCACGATCTCCGCCGAGCACGGCATCGGTCGCTTGAAGGTGGCGGAACTCGCACGCTTGAAGGACGCCTCGGCGCTCACCGCGATGC
Organism: uncultured Sphingomonadales bacterium; assembly: GCA_964484045.1. Classification (GTDB taxonomy): domain Bacteria; phylum Pseudomonadota; class Alphaproteobacteria; order Sphingomonadales; family Rhodothalassiaceae; genus J134. The sequence continues at coordinate 21,654 of CAZAEP010000004.1, read as the reverse complement.
GTGCCATCAAGGACGCGCTCGACCCCAACCACATTCTCAATCCCGGCCGCATTCTCGCCGCCACGGGGACCGCGCCGGACGAACGCGGCAAAGACTGAGAATTTTCCCCGGCGTCCCTCTCGACGCCGCCGGGCAAAACCCTATCTAACAGGATGGACATCCCCTTTCCGGGGATCGCGTATGCGATCTCGCAGCGCGAGGGCTTGGCCAGGAAGAAAGCGGGAGAAGCACGATGAATGTTCCTCACAATGCCCTGGTGCTCGTTTGCGACGGTCAACGCGCGACCCTTTACAGAAACCGCGGCAGGATTTTCGAGCCCGATCTCGTGGCGCTCGAAAGCCGCGAGCAGGAGAACCCGCCGACGCGCGAACAGGGAACCGACAGGCCCGGCCGCTTTCCCGACCCGGCGGGCAGCCGCAGCGCGGTCGAGAACACCGACTGGCATCAGGAAGCCGAAGACCGCTTCGCCGCCGGAATCGCCGCCGAACTCAATCACAAGGCCGTTGTCGGCGAGCTCGACCGTCTGATCCTCGTTGCCCCGCCGCGCATGCTCGGCGCACTCCGCAAGGCCCTCGAGCCGCAGGCGGAAAAGCGGATCATCGCCGAGATCGACAAGGATCTGACCAGGCACGATCCCGCGGTGATCGGCGCCATCCTCGTCGATCACGTGGCGGCATAGGTCGCGCTTCCGCACACGCCGCGTCATTCTGGTCAGCCCGACCGGACTTTGCTAAAGTTTCAATCAGAAGACGTATTCACGCGTCCGGCATACGCCCATATGCCGCTGCTCCTTGTGGCAGCGACGGGCGCACCGGGCTATGGGGGGTGGTCATGCACGCGCGACGTTTCTTTCCCTTTGGGGTTTTGTCCGTCATCCTGTACCTGTCGACGGGCGGAGGCGGCGCATCATCGGTCCTCGCAAAGGGCCTTGCCGAGGATTACGGGGCCTATCTCGCGGCGGTGAAGGCGGGGGCCCCGGCAGACGAGATCCGGCGCCTTGCCGGGCAGGTCTATGCCGGGGCGCCGGGCGACAGACCGGCGCTCAAGGGCCCCGCGGCCTACAATCTGGCAAAGGCGGAAGAGGCCATGGGCGAACGCGACGCGGCTCTTGCCCATTTCGCGGAAAGCGTCGAGCTGATGCGTACGGCGTTCGGCAGGGACGATTCGCGCCTTCTCTGGCCCTATTGGGACTACGGCCGGGCTCTGAGCGCTGCGGGCGAGGACGGGCGTGCCCTGGATTATCTCGATCTCGCGTCCCGGGTGTTCGATCATAACGAAGATGGCATCGACCCCAAGATTTCCCTTCTGATCGATCTCGACAGGATACGCGTCGCCTCGCTTCAGGACGATCTCCGTCACATGTACGCCGTCATGAACCGGCTTGAAAGTCGTCTGGACCAGGCCGGAACGGACAGGCCCTATTTCGAAGGCATGGTCAACTTCTGGCGAGGCAAGGAGCTGCTTGCCCGAAAAAGTCGGCGTGCGGCTGCGAAAAGGTTCGCCCGGGCGATAGAGCTTCTGCTCCAGCGTTTCGACGAATCCGACGAAACGGTCCTGATGGCGCGCACCTTCCATCTCCAGGCGCTGGAGGAGGCCGGTCGCAGCGACGAGGCAACGGCCGAATGCGTGGCGATCGCCCGGGCCCGCAGTGACGAGGAAAACGCAAAATTCATCCCGCTCTTCAGAGTTCAGCCCGCCTATCCACGTGGCGCGATCGAGATCGGTCAGCAGGGCCACGTCGTCGTTTCTCTGACGGTGACGCCGGAAGGCCGGACCGCGGACTGGAAAATCGTCGAGTCAAGCCCAAGGGGAAAATTCGACCGCGCCGCGCTCGAAGCGGTGAAGAAATTCCGCTACGCCCCGCGAATCGTCGATGGAAAAGCCGTCGCCGCGAAGGATGTGCTCTACCGGTTCACCTTCGAGGTGGAAGACTGAGCCTGCCCGACCGGTCGCCGGCCGGGGAGCGGTGGGTTCAGATGAATGATGGGACCAGACATCCCGACTCGGAACCCCGTGCGCTGCCGCGCCGCACCCCATTCCGGCTAAACGCCCGTACCGGCCCTGATACCGCCGTTTAGGGGGGATGCGTCGGCTCATGCATCTGCCGCGACAGACCAACGCTTCACCGCAGGTGCGGCGACAGGCGACCGCCGAGCGGCGCATATTCCATGGGTCGCAGAAGGAGACGGGGACCGTCCGCAAGAACAGGCGACATCGACAGCAACCGTCCGGTTCGAAAATTCAGGCATGTCCTGCACAAGACCGGACACCGACAAGCGAGGAGAACGAAGATGATCCGGAAAAGCCTCTATGGCCTGGCCGCCGCGGCACTCTTTGTCCTGGCCGCCTCCCCACCGGCAACCGCCGGTGACGGCCACGAGCTGTCCGCCTGGAAGCGGGACGCCTCGGCCATCGTCAGCCACGTCATGCGCTACCCGCAGACATTGATGCACAAGGAACTGCCCAGCGCCTTCAATGTCGTCACCGCCACGATCGACCGCGAGGGCAATGTGCTCGACGCGATGCTCAGCGAGCAGAGCGGTGTTCGCATCTTCGACCGCGCCAGCGATCGCTTCGCGCAGGCGATCGACAAGCTGCCGCCGCTGCCCGCGAGCGTCGGAGGCGACCGCGCCATCGTTCAGATGCACCTGATCTATGCGCGCTCGAACCGGGCCGCGGCGCAGCTCGCCCGCACCATCGTCCGTACCGAACGGCTCACCCGGGCAAGGCAGGAGAAGAGCGACGAGAACGGGCGGACATTCGCCGGCCTGCCCGTCATTTCCCTGTTGAGCGGTGCGCGCTAGACCCCCTTCGCGCATCCCGGACGGCCCGCATCCTTCCCCCGGTGCGGGCCGTTCTCTTCATCCGGTTTCCTGAAACCCCAGCCGGCGGCGCAATTCCTGCGGCTGCACGCCGCTCTCCCGCAAGGCGCGAATGCCCGGCGCCCCGGCACGCTTGGCCAGCCGACGCCCTGCGGCGTCGGCGATCAGCCGGTGGTGCCGCCAGCGCGGCACCGGCAGATCGAAGAGCGCCTGCAGCAGGCGATGGACATGCGTCGCCGGCCTGAGGTCGGCGCCGCGGATGACATGGGTCACCCCTTGCGCGGCATCGTCGAGCGTGACCGCCAGGTGATAGCTCGTGGGCGTGTCCTTGCGGGCGAGCACGACATCGCCGATCCGCCGCGGATCGACGACGACCGGCGACGCCTCGCCTTCCTCGATGAAGGAAAGCGGCCAGGCCCCGCGCGCCCGGAGATGCGCGATCGCCCGCGCACAATCGAGCCGGAGGGCGAAAGGCCGCCGGCCGCCATCCGTCACATCCTCCCCCGCCTCTCGTCGCCGCCGGCAGGTTCCGGGATACGTCCCCCGGTGCGGGCCGTGCGGCGCCGTCGCGGCGCGCGCGATCTCGGCGGCGATGTCCTTGCGCGTGCAGACGCAAGGGTAAACGAGACCGCGCGCCTCGAGCCGGGCGAGCGCGGCGGCATAGTCGTCCATATGCGCCGACTGCCGGCGCACCGGCTCCTCCCATTCGATCCCGAGCCAGGCCAGGTCCTCGAGAATGCCCGTGACGAACTCCTCGCGACAGCGGCCCTCGTCGATGTCCTCGATGCGCAGAAGAAAGCGCCCGCCGGCACGACGCGCGGCCTCGTGAGCGAGAAGCGCCGAGAAAGCGTGGCCGAGATGCAGCCGCCCGGTCGGGCTCGGCGCGAAACGAGTGACGAATTCCTGCGGCGCGCGGGGCTTGTCTTTCTCGCTCATCGACGGCATGTCTCCACATCGACGGCACTGCTTAACCGGATGGGCGCACAAAGACAAAGAAAGACAAGGAAAGGGACCCTCGTGTCGACATCGCCACTTCTCAGCGGGCCCGAGCGCGGGCCGGCGGACGGGTCGCAGCCGCAGAGCCTCGTCATCTTCGCCCATGGCTATGGCTCGAACGGCGCCGATCTGATCGGCCTCGTGCCGCACCTCGCCCCGCATCTGCCGCACACCCGTTTCCTCTCCCCCAATGCGCCCGAGCCCTGTCCCGGCGTGCCCGGCGGCTATCAGTGGTTCCCGCTCACCACCATCAGCCGCGAGGAACGCGACCGTGGCTGCTATCAGGCGGCTCCGGTGCTCGCCCGCTATATCGAGGCGCAGCTTCAGCGTTTCTCGCTGCCGCCCGAGCGCCTCGCGCTCGTCGGTTTCAGTCAGGGCACCATGATGGCGCTGCATGTGGGGCTGCGCCACGCACCGCCGCTTGCCGGCATCGTCGGCTTTTCGGGGTCGCTCGCCGCGCCGGGGCGGCTGCTCGACGAGATGACCGCGCGGCCGCCCGTGCTGCTCGTACATGGCACCGCCGACGAGGTGGTGCCGATCTGGCTGATGTTCGAGGCCTATGGCGCGCTCGAGGCCCTCAGGGTGCCCGTGGAGCGGCATGTCAGCCAGAACACCGCGCACTCCATCGCCGCCGACGGGCTCGCCCGCGCCGCCGAGTTCCTCAAGCGCATTCTCGCCTGAGCCACGTCCCGGCCGTGGGCACCGGCGCGGCAAGATCGGGTATTGTCAAGAAGGTGGAACCCTGTATCTTGTATGGTCCCGGTGGATCGGGGCCGGCATCCGATCTCCGCGGCGGCAACACTGGTGTGCGGGAAAGTTGAGGATCCATGTTCGACAGCCTATCGGTGCCCTCTCCGGAGAGTTGCCCGGCGCTGGTCCTCAATGCCGATTACCGACCGCTCAGTTACTACCCGCTGTCGCTCTGGGGCTGGCAGACCGCGCTCAAGGCGGTCTTTCTCGACCGCGTCAATATCGTCTCCGAATATGACCGCGTCGTGCGCTCGCCGAGCACGGCCATTCGCCTGCCCTCGGTGATCTCGCTCAAGAGCTATGTGAAGCCTGCGCGCTGGCCCGCCTTCACGCGCTTCAATCTCTTTCTCCGCGACCGCTTCCGCTGCCAGTATTGCGGCAACAGCGAGGACCTCACCTTCGATCACGTGATCCCGCGCGCCCATGGCGGCCGCACGACCTGGGAGAATGTGACCACGGCCTGCGCTCCGTGCAATCTGAAGAAGGGCGGACGGACACCGGAGGAGGCGCATATGGCGCCGACGATCCGTCCCTATCGGCCGACCAGCCATCAACTGATCGAGAACGGGCGCGCCTTTCCGCCCAACTATCTGCACGATAGCTGGCGGGACTATCTCTATTGGGACAGCGAGCTCGAGCCCTGATCTCGCGCCGCTACCGCGGCCGTCGCGCACAGCCGGTCCCTGTTTCACTCGTCACCAGGGGACGCCGCGACGGGCGTCCTTCCGAAGGCCGGCGGACGACGAATAAAGCCGGGCCGGCGGGGGACAAAAGAAGCGTGGCGGGGGACGGAGGAAGAGCCGTCGAGAGGACGGCAGTTCCGTCAACAGGTCCGTCATTCGCCGGCTTGGCCGGCGAGTCCATGCCCGTGCCGGGCGCCCTGCGTCCCCGTGGACCCGCCGGTCACGCCGGCGGGCGACGAAGAAGGAAGGCCGGCGGGCGACGCAGAATGAGCGCCGGCGGGTAGCGAAGGAGAAACGACGGGGAAGACGACCTGCCGAAAGCCCACGGCTAGACCTTCTTCGCGATCGCGATGGCGAGGCGGCAGCCGGCCTTGATGACACCGGCGAGGAGGACGTAGCCGGGCATCTCCTCGGCGCCGAGCTCGAGCGCGGTCGCGCGGTGCTCGGCCTCGTCGGCCTGGAATTCGGCGACGGTCTCCGCGAGCGCGGGATCGCTGTCTTCGAGCGCCGTCCGCTGCCTCTCATAATGATCGTCGATCACCTCCTCGACCGCCGCCGTGCAGGCCATCGCCGCACGCTCGCCCAGAAGCGCGGTCACCGCGCCGAGTGCAAAGCCGCTCAGATGCCAGAAGGGCGAGAGCGCCGAGGGCCGGACGTGGCGCGCGACAAGCAGCCGGTCGAAGGCCTCGAGATGCTGCGCCTCCTGCGCCGCCATGCGGCGGATTGCCGGACTCAGACGATGATGATGGCCGAGCACCGCAAGCTGCCCGGCATAGATGCGCACCGCGCCATATTCCCCGGCGTGATCGACGCGCAGCATTTCGCCAAGGCGCTTCCCGGGCGGCGGATCACCGGGAAGATAGCGCGGCGGGGCGGGCTTATCGGGCATCGCCGGCTCTCCGCTGTCGACCGAGCGCGAAGGCGGAGAAGGCGCCGAGCGCAAGCGCGATCAGCATGTTCCAGCCCGCCATGGAGAGCCCGAGAAAGGCCCATTGGACCTCGCTGCAGCGCACCACCGGAGCGGCGAGAATCCGGTCGAGCGCGGCCGCGGGATCGCTCGGCAGACCGCTTGCGGAGCAGGTCGCGGGGCCCGCCCACCAGTGCTGCTCGACCCCGACATGATAACCGGCGATCGCCGCATCGGCGAAGAAGAGAAGGGCCGCGACGGCGAGCACCGGCGTCAGCGCCCGCCGCCCGAAAAGGAGCGGCGGCAGGAAAAGCGCGAGCGCGGCATAATAGGGCCCGCGCTGCCAATAGCAGAGCTCGCACGGATTGTAGCCGAGCACGTACTGGAAAAAGAGCGCCGCACCGAGAACGGCCGCCGCCGCCCCACTGAGAAGAAGGGCGACCTGCGACGAGGCGGCAAGACGTGTGAGGAGGTCCTTCATCATCCTCCGATCATAGCAGTCTGAGGGCGAAAAAGCCCAGAACGAGAAGTGCGACAAAAAGCGTGCTCAGGAGCGCCAGCCTCTTTTCGATGAAACGCTGGATCGGCGCTCCGAAGCGCCACAGCAACGCGGCCTCGGGGAAGAACCGCAAGCCCCGGGCGAGGATGGCGGAGAGCGTGAAAACGACGGGGTCGAGCGCGACGAGGCCGCTCGCGATGGTGATCACCTTGAAGGGAAAGAAGGTGACGCCGAAGACGAAGACCAGCCAGGCGCCATAAGCGACGAAGCCCTCGCGGAAGCGGGCGAACGCCGCCTCGTAGCCGTAGAGCTCGATGAGCGGCGCCCCCACCGTCTGCCACAGGAGCGCCCCGATCGCATAGCCGGCAAAGGCGCCGAGCACCGAGGCCGCGGTCGCGATCGCGGCATAGCGGAAGGCGCGGCGGCGTTCGGCGAGCGCCATCGGCAGCAGCATCACGTCGGGCGGGACGGGAAAGATCGAGCTCTCGGCGAAGGCGACGAGCGCCAGCCACGCCTCGGCATGCGGGTGGCGGGCCTTCTCGAGCGTCCAGTCATAGGCGGCGCGGAGCATGGGCGTCCCGGGATCGCGGGGGCGGCGACAGGTGCCGGTTCCGATGGTCGGCCCCTGCTCTAACAGGCGCCGGCGGCCGCCGCAATCGCCCAGGCGCTATTGACGGCCTGCCATGAGCCACTAATATCCGGGCGCGCCGCTCGCGGCCCCTGTGGCGGAACTGGTAGACGCGCCAGACTCAAAATCTGGTTCCCGCAAGGGAGTGTGAGTTCGAGTCTCACCGGGGGCACCAGTCTTTTCCACGAATTGCCGGCGCTCCGGCGGTCCGCGGGCGTGTGGCAGAGAACCGCAGGCGCCGGGCCGGGATCACGGCGACAGCACCGTCCGCCGGTTCACTCCAGATGCCCAGGCAACGCCGCGGATCCTGGTCCCCGCATAGCGAAAGAGAGGTGCCGGGACCGCGGCGACCGTCGCGAAGGCGTTCCCGCCCGGGCGCACGAGAGGACACCGCCCGGCCGGAAGGCCGGGCGGCGGAACCTCAGCGGGATGGAGAAGCGGGACGGTCGCCGCGGTCCCGGCGCCTACTGTCCGCCGCCGTAATAGGCTGTGAGCTGCTTGCGCCGCTTCACCTCGTCGTCGACGAAGGCGATCCACTGACGGGCGCTCTTGCGCGTGTATTTGAACGTGCGCGCCTTGTGGAGAGCCTTTTTCGCCTTGTCGAACTGGTCAGTGTAGAAATAGGCCATGCCGAGCAGCAGATGGGCATAGCCGGGCTCCTTGAGGTCCTTTGAATCGATGGCCTTCTGCAAGGGCCCGATCGCCTGCTTCCACTGTTCGAGCTCGGCATAGACCTGGCCGACGCGCATCCAGATGTCGCCGTCGTCCTTTTTCTCCGCCGCAAGCTCGAGCGGCTTTTTCGCCTTCTCCATCTCCTGCGCATTGAGATAGGCTTGGCCGAGCAGCTCGTACACCTTGGCGGATTTCTTGACGATCCCGTCCTTCATCCCCTTCTCGAGCACCCAGGCCGCCTTGATCGGAACATCGTGATAGAGATAGAGCTGCGCCAGATTCTTGAGATTGTTCTCGGTCGTGATATAGCCGCGACGATAGGCGACCTCCATGGCGGCGAGCTGCTTCTTCTCGTCCCCGAGCTCGGAATAGACGCCGGCGAGCTGGAGCCAGTATTCCGGCTTGTCGTAATTGACCGCCAGTGTCTCGAGGACCTCCGCCACCTTCTTCATGTCGCCGAGCTCGAAATAGGCGAGACGCAGCAGGAGCCACCAGTTCTCCTTGACATCGAGCCCCTGCTCCCGGGCCAGCTCGATCGCCTTCTTCGCATTGACGATGATGTTCTTGTAGTCCTCGAGCCCGTAATAGGCTTGGGCCAGGAAGCTGTAGGGCGTCGGCCCCGGGTTCTCCTGATAGGCCAGCCACTTGTTCATGTACTCGATGGACTTCCGGTACTCTTCGGTGATGAGATAGAGCTGGGCCAGCGCCTGCAGCGAGGTAATGGTGAGACTCTCGGGCACGCGTTCGAGGTTCAGGATGGCACTGAACTCGCGGATCGCGTCCTTGTACTTGGCGTCGTCGATATAGATCTGTCCGAAGATCTGATGGACGATGGCTTCCTCATAGTCGTTGAGCTTGCCCTCCAGCAGCTTGCGGAGATCCTTGACGCCGTCGGCCCGCTCCTCGGGCTTTTCCAGCTTTTCCTGCGCCTTGGCGATTTTCTCGTAGATATTGGCGCGCAGGCTGTCGACGGTCTTGGTCCTGCGCCGCGGCTTCTTGTCGTCGCGCCGTGTCCGTTGCGCCAGCGCCGGGCGCGCCCCCATGACGCCGGTGTCCTGCAGCACCGACGGCGCCTCGACGACGAAGCTGAGCGCCACCACGAGCGGAACGCCGAAAAGGATGCGTTTGATTGCCATCTGTTATCTCACTCCCGAAAGTCCCGAAGCCCCACCGGGCGGAACGGCTCGACCGGCCGACGCGCCGGGGGCCTCAGCGCCGTCCGCGGCGGCCATTGTCCTCGAGCTCGAAGGTGAAACGATAGAGAACGCCCTCGACCTTGACCGGCTGGCCGTTCACCACCTTCGGCTTGTACTTGAATTTCGCGGCCGCCTGCATCGCCGCGCGTTCGAAATACCCCGGGGGGTCGGCCTCGAGAACCTTGATGTTCTCGGTCGTCCCCTGCGGCGTCACCGTCAACTGGACGATGACATAGCCCTCGATCCCGCGCTCGGCGGCGCGACGCGGATATTGCGGCTGGATCCGTACCAGCGGCAGATAATCGCCGTCGGTGGGCGCGCCCAGCATCGGGCCGACATTGCCGAGCGTCGTATTGAGCGCGATCTTGCCGAAATTGAGCGACTGTCCGCCGGCCGACGCGCGGGCCGTCGGCACGTCGAGATCCGGCGGCGGCGCCTTGGGCGGCGTCGGCTTCTTCACCTCCGGCGTCTCGCGCTTCACCTGCTGCTGCTCGGGCGCGCGGACGACATCGACGAAGTGCACGGACTTGATGTTCGAGAGCTTGACCTCATCGGTAACCACCAGCGCCTGCATGATGAAGAACAGCAGCAGGGTGACCCCGCTGGCGATCGCCAAGGCACCCGCATAACGCGCAATCATTGCTCTTTCTCCGTCGATATGGCCACGTTCGGAACGCCTGAATCGTTGACCACCTCGGTCACCGCGATCATCAGCCCCGCCTTGGCCCGCTTGTCCGCCTGCACGACGACCGTGCCCTGCGGGTTCTCTGCGTGCAACTTTTCAATATTGGCGCGGAGCGATTTTAAATCAACCTTTCTCCGATTGATCCAGATCTCGTCATTTTCTGTCACGGCGATGAGAATGCTCGCCCGATCCTTCTTCTCCGCCGTCACCGCCGACGGCCGGTCCACCTCGACACCGGCCTCCTTGATGAAGGTCGCGGTGACGATGAAGAAGATCAGCATGATGAACACGATGTCGAGCATCGGCGTCATGTTGATCTCGACTTCCTCTTCCGTCTGGGAATGCTCCCTCATGACCTCGTCCTGCTCCTGCTCGAGGCGACCGTCCGCCTCATCTCTCATCCGGCCCGGCGCGCCGCCGCGTCCGGCATCGGATTACCCCTTCGGCGCCGCGATCGAAACCTTCTCGACACCGGCCTGGCGAGCCTGGTCATAGGCCCGTACGACCATCTCCGCATGCGCATCATGCGCCGGCTGGATGACCACGATCGCATCCGGGTTTTCCGCATGCAGCCGCTCCACATTCGCCCGCACCGACGCGATATCGACGGGCCGGAGATTGACGAACACGCGATCATTGGCATCGATCTGGATCAGAATGTTCTTCTTGTCCTGCTTCTGCTCCTGCTGGTCCGGCGGCGGCTTGTTGACGTCAAGGCCGGACTCGCGCACGAAGGAGGCCGTCACAATGAAGAAGATCAGCATGATGAACACGATGTCGAGCATCGGCGTCATGTTGATCTCGGCTTCCTCTTCGACTTTCGAGAATTTCCGCATCTTTTCTCTCGATAACTGAAAAACCGCCAGCTCGCCGTCGCGCCGAAGCGCGACGGCGGTGGATCAGTGATCCATGGTCAGGGAATCTTCGAGACGCTCGGTTTCGCGCTTGGCCTTGCGCTCGATCCAGGTGCTCATGAAGACCCCGGACAGGGCGGCCACCATGCCGGCCATGGTCGGAATCGTCGCCTTCGAGACGCCGTCCGCCATGGCGCGCGCATTGCCGCTGCCAAGCACCGCCATCACGTCGAACACCGACACCATGCCGGTCACCGTTCCGAGGAGTCCGACCAGCGGACAGGTGGCCACCAGCGTCTTGATGAGGTCGACATTGGCGTTGAAATTCTCCCTGACCTGGGAGACCAGCGCCGCCCGCACCTTGTGCGCATACCACGAACGGCGCTCCTCCCGCGATTCCCAGGTGGCGATCGCCGTGCGCAGGTCCTTCTTGGCATTGCCGCTGAAATACCAGATGCGCTCGATGATCAGGACCCACATGAAGAAGGTGACGGCAAAGACCCCGTAAAGGACGATGCCGCCCTTCTCCATGAAGATCTGGATCGCGGTGATGGCGTCAAGCAGCCCCTGCACGCTTGTGCTCCTTTTCCGCGTGAAGGGCGATCATGCCGGCCGCCTGCTCCTCGAGCACATGGACGACCCGCTTCGACATGCCCGCCACGAAGCTGTGAAGCAGCAGCGTCGGAATCGCCACCACCAGGCCTTCCACGGTGGTCACCAGCGCCTGACTGATGCCGTTCGCCATCAGCTTGGGATCGCCGGTGCCGAACAGGGTGATCGCCTGGAAGGTGATGATCATGCCGGTGACCGTCCCGAGCAGACCGAGAAGCGGCGCCACGGCGGAGATCAGCTTGATCGTCGTGAGTCCGCGCTCGAGCGCCGGGGTTTCGCGCAGGATCGCCTCGTCGAGCTTGAGCTCGAGCGTCTCGACATCGACGTCCCGGTTCTCGTGATAGACCCCGAGAACGCGCCCGAGCGGATTGGTCGGCTTGGCGTCGGACAGGCTTTTCGCCTGGGCCCGCACCTTGGCACTGGTGATCGACAGGCTGATCATCTTGTAAATCGCGATCAGCACGCCAAGGACACCGAGCGCCAGCGTCGTGTAGCCGACGACACCACCCTGATCCATGCGGTCCTTGAGGCTCGGCGTCTGCACGAGCAGGCTGAGCAACTGGCCACGCGTCGGATCGATGCCGAAGGCGACGATCTCGTCGGGCCCAGCCCGCAGGAGATCGCCGGCCGAGGATGTGAAGCGAGAAGACGGCTGCTTGGGCAGTTCCACGACGTTCCCGCTCTCGGGAAGATAATTGTAGTACTTGCCGTCGGACACGAGATTGAAGTCGCCGACCCGCACCAGGCTGACCGTTTCCTTCTCGCCGTCGCGCCTGACCACGGTATGGTCGAACTTCGAGACATCGGCCGAATGCACCATCTCGAAGACGAGCTGCTCCCAGAGTTCCTCGATCTCCTCGATCGACGGCAGGCTCGACGAGCGCGCCGCCTTCTCGATCAGGGTATTGATCCCCTTGAGACGTTCGTCGCGGCCAAACTCGACGCTGATCAGCGAATTCTCGATGACGCCGCGGGTGTCGCCCGCGACCTGCTGCAGAACGCCGAACATCTCCTTGAGCTCGCCGAGCCGCTCCTGGAGAGTCACATTGAGATCACGAATGCGCTGGTCGTTGGTCTGGATCCGGCGCTCGAGCCGCTCGGAGGTGCGCTCTTCGCGCGCCCGCTCCTGATTGGCCTCGTTCAGGAGCCGTTGCTGCTGATCGCGACGGGCGCGAAACTCCGCCTCGCGCTTGCGATGCTCGGCGCTCTCGGTCAAGCGCCCCTGGCGCACCTGCTGCAGCAGGGCATCAAGATCGACCGGCCGGAGCTCGCTCGGGCGCGGCGCCGGCTGCTGCTCGGCCTGCCCCTTGTCCTGGGCCGCGGCCAAGCCTGCCATGCCGCCCAGAACGAGCACGAGCGCAGCGGTCAGAAATTTCTTGTTCATTGAGCCTACTCCTGAGCCTGCGTGGGTCCATGGACCGGCAAGAGATACATGTCCGGAGCCGCCTGCTTCTTGGCAAAACGGATCGCCGCCCGGATCGGACCGCTATAGCGGCCACCCAATGCCTCCCACTTCTTGGTCCGCGGGTTCCAGAAACCCTGCTCTTCCCGATCGAGCGTCTGATAGGCGAGAAGCACGCGACCGATGCGCAGGAAGTCGACTTCCCGCTCATTGCCGTCGACATTCGCGACGCCGCGATAGGATTCGATCGTGCGCCCGTATTCGCTCTCGATCTGATAGGCCTCGAGCACGAGACGGAACTTCTCGGACGGCGAAATATCGGAGTCGTCCATGAAGTCCCGCAGGTTCTGCACCCGCTTGCGCCGCTCGTCGAGCAGGAAGGGCACGTCGAGTTCGACGAAATCGGCGAGCGCATCGATCATGCGCAGCATCAAAGGCGTGATTTCCCGCCGGATCTTGACGACATTGTCGATCGACTTCTGCAGCTCCGAGATCTGCTTGTTCTGATCCGCGATCACCCGCCGCTGCTGCGCGTTGTAGGCCTTGAGGCTCTCGATTTCACGCAGCACGGTCTGATATTCGCGCAACAGACGCGAGGTCTCGTTGGCGGTCTTGTCGATGCGCTCCTGGGACGCCTGCGCAAGCTGAATGAGCTTGAGCGCCTCGTCGAAGATCGGTTTCAGTCCGGCCGGCGACTGAAGTTTCACCGCCGGGGGTGGCGGCGGTGCCGCGCCCGCGTCAGTGCCTTGCGCCTGCGCGACCGCCGTGCCGCCGAAAAGGCCGGCGACGATTGCTGTCGAACAAGCAAGCATTCTCAATCGTGATTGCATTTTTCTTCCCATAGAACTTGCCACGGTTCTGCAGCCGCTGCTGCGGCTCATTTGCGCCGCTCCCTCGCTATCGGTAACGGCATCCGGAAGCCCTTCTTCCGTGATTGGTATCGGGAGGACGCCACGGAGCTCGACGAACGGAATGCACCAATCGGCCGGGAGCCGGCCGGTGCATAGTCCATATCTCGCCTGTCATCAAGCACGCGTTCATCTCTCCCATGCCGACTCGCCGCCGTCCCGGGACGGGGTATCTCACTCATTACCCGTCGCTCGCACCGGGCCTTGCTCTACACGGCTCGGCGCTCCACAACGGCTTGATTTATTATTGCTTTCCAACGGCCCCTCCGCGGCAAAGATAGCCGCAACCGAGACCGCGTCCGGAGCACGAGGTCTCCGAACAGCGCCCCATAATCCAAGAATCTTCGCTGATTCCAAGCGAAAAGTTTGCAAAAATGCGCTTGCGGTGCAGTCGTGCTTTGACTAGGCGGCCGATTCGGTCGTTGCAGGTGCAAGGAAATCCGCTTCGCGGCGGCCTTGCGGGCCGTGCTCGGAGTCACCGGCGGGCGCGACTGTCGGGCCGCCACGGCCGGCCCCGGTCACCGGCCCCGGCTCCGTTCGCGGGCTGCGGGGAAGCGGCTCAGGCCGGCGGTGGCGCGGCCTTGTGCTGGCGCCGAAGCGCCTCGAGGACACCGTCCCAATGGTTTTCGTTGCAGGTCCGTTCGGCCGCCTCATAACCGAGGTGGCGCAGCAGCTCCGCCGCAAGAGCGTCGGCATACTGCATATCTGTCGTTTGCGATTGCTTCCGAGAGGCCATTCTGCCGTGAACTCCTTCGCCGTACCATCATCGTCGTTCCTGCGAAGCGAAGCATTCCGAATTCGGCCCTCTGGCACGTCACCCGTCGCGGCCGAAAGCTGGATTGCAGCCGGAACGACTCTATGAGGCGGGGGTAAACCGCGCCTTAACAGCGTGATTCTTTTCTCCCGTATTGTGGCAAAGCCGTGATCGATCGATGTCAAAGCCGGGAAAGGTCGAGCCGCGCCGGCATCAGGCCGCGCGCCGAATTGCCGACATAGAGGCGGGGCGCCGCGGCAAGATCGGCGAGCGTGAGCACGCCTTCGATTGCCCGGCCGGCCTCGAGAAGCGTCTGCCGCAGGATCCCGGGCAGGGGGCCCGCGGACAGCGGCGGCGTGACGAGGCGCCCCGCGCGCTCGATGAAGATACTGGTCCGCGCCCCTTCCACCACCTCGCCACGCTCGTTGAGAAAGACGACCTCGTCGGCAAGCCCGCTCGCCTGCGCCGCCGCGAGCGGCACGGCGCACCAGTGCCGGCGGGTGGTCTTGTGCCGGCGCAGCGGCTCGTCGCTGTTCACCACCGTTTCCGCCACCGCCAGACGCACCGGCAGCGGCCACGGCTCGAGACGCTGCGCACTCACGCTGAGCGCACCGCCGGATGCCAGCAGCAACCGAACGAGCATGGGCGCGGAAAAGGCGGCCGCGGCCTCCTCGAGCGCGCCCCGCACCGCACCGCCGTCGCAGCGGAAACCGAAACGGGCGGCCGAGTCCGCCAGTCGCCGCAGATGCCGATCACGATGGCGATAGCCGCCTTCGGGATGCCAGGCGAGCGTTTCGATGAGCGCGAACCCGCCCTCGTCCGAGACCGCTGCGGCGTCGAGAAACCGCGCCTTGAGGCGACATTCGGCATATTCCGCCTCGACCTCGCTGTCGGCGACGATGCCGCCGCCGACGCCGAAGCGCGCACGCCCGTCGCGCTCGAGGACGAGGGTCCGGATGGCGACGGAGAGACAGAGGTCGCCATCGGGCGCGAACCAGCCGATGGCGCCGGTATAGATCCCGCGCGGCGTCTCCTCGAGCGCCGCGATGCGCTCCATGGCGCGGATCTTCGGCGCACCGGTGACCGAGCCGCAGGGAAAGAGCGCCCCGAGCAGCTCCGTCAGGCTGACGCCCTCGCGGCGCCGTGCGCGGATCGTCGAGGTCATCTGAAGCAGGGTGGGATAGCGCTCGACGGCGAAGAGCGCCGGCACCTCGACGCTTCCGGGATCGGCGACGCGACTGAGGTCGTTGCGCAGAAGATCGACGATCATCAGGTTCTCGGCGCGTGACTTCCCGTCTCCGGCGAGGGCGGCGGCATGCCTCGCATCTTCGCCGCCGTCCCGCCCGCGCGGCGCAGTGCCCTTCATCGGGCGCGTGATCAGCCGACCCGCGCGCGATTCGATGAAGAGCTCCGGTGAAAGCGAGAGGACATGCCGGGCGCCGGTATCGATATAGGCGCCGAAGGCGACCGGCTGCACCGCGCGCAGCCGCGCATAAAGCGCCAGCGGATCGCCCTCGAGCATCCCTTCGACGGCGAATGTATAATTGAGCTGATAGAGATCGCCGGCCTCGATGAGCGCGGCGATACGTGCCATCTTGTCGCCATAGCTCGCCCGATCCGTGCCGAATCGACGAATCGCGAACCCGCCGCGCCGCGCGCTGCCCCCCATGGCGTCCGCGATCGCCTCCGCGACGTCGTCGCGTGCCAGCCGCTGCGGCGGATCGAAGACACCGAGCCAGACGAGCGGCTCTTCGGGCCAGTGCCGGATCGCCGTCGCAAGGCGGGGCTCGAAGGCGGCCGCCGCCTCATAGGCGATCCAGCCGGCAAGATGATGCCCTGCCGCAAGCGTCTTCTCCGCCGCCTCGAGACAGGGTCGAACAGCCGCGGGCGTCTCCGCGCACAGGATCGCGTGCGGTGCGGTGAACAGGCGGCTTGCCGGCGCCGCGGACGGCGCCAGCATGTCGTCGAGCAGGACAAGGGGCGGTCGGCGTAGGTCCATCGGGACTCCGGACAGGGGACGAAGGAGTCGCTGCGCGACGGCGACTCCGAAGCCGTCAGGCGCGCGGCCGCGACCTCACGGCGTGAAGAAGGTCGCGTAAAGACCGGCGACGCTGCCGCCCAGGAGCACGATCCAGGTCAGGCTCGTGCCGACGAAACGGCCGAAGCTCGGGCCGGCCGACCGCGACAACCCCCAGGCATGCAGCGCGCGACCGAGAACCAGGGTCGCCGCCAGGCCTTCGACAAGCGCGAGCGGCAGCGACGACATTTCGAGCGCCGCCAGAAGCACCAGCGTGAAAGGCACGTATTCGGTGAAATTCGCGACCACGCGAAGACGATGATCGAGCGCCGCCTGCAGGGCCTCGGGCACCGGCCCCTGCCGTTCCGCCTTCAGCACGCGGCCGCGCGCCCGTGCATTGTGCATGATGAGAGCGAAAAGCAGAACCCCGAGCAGCGAGGCCGTAAGAAGCGTTACCGGAATGCCCATGACGAATCCCTCGTCGTTCGATCATGCCCGCGGCATGCTAGAGCAGGTTTCCGTCATGGTGAAGCACTCCTGTCGGTCGCGCGTCGCGACGGACCGCCACAGGCGGCACGCGGTACGGTGCAGGGCACCGGGCAAGCGCCGCGATGTCGTGAATCGCGCTTGATTTTCGGGGAATCGCTGCGTATGGTCCGCGCCGCGTCGCCGCCGGCAGAGATGCATGGCGGCGGATCCGCGCCCGCGACACCGTGCGGGCTCGTCGGGTTTTTTCCGGGCCCCGCCGGGCCGGGACGGATTGGAGCGAGGGCGACGATGGCAGTTCCCAAGAAAAAGGTATCGCGCATGCGCCGCGGCAACCGCCGCGCCCATGACAGGCTGACGCCGGTCAATTACCAGGAAGACCCGCATACGGGCGAATATGTCCTGCGCCATCATGTTGATCTCAGGACCGGCATGTATCGCGGCCGGCAGGTGATCGAGCCCAAGGGCGACTGACGCCCCCTTTCGCGCAGGCGATCGGGGTCCGGTGCGACCATGACGACGAACCGGCAGGGGTCCCCCGCTGCCGGTTTCTCTTTGCTCGTCGAAAAGCGGTGGTGGTCACTCCGCCGCGGCGCTTTCCGGCGGCTGCCAGGCCAGGGGCTCGAGAACCGGATCGAGCGGCGTGTGCACGACGTGATTGGTGTAGTTCGAGAGGGTCTTCATGGCGATCGCCAGAATGACGTCGAAGACATGCCGCTTCTCGTATCCGGCCGCAAGAAAGGCGTCGATGTCGGCGTCGTCCAGCCAGCCGCGTTTTTCCACCATCCGCTCGCTGAAACGCCGCAGGGCCTCGAGCTTCCCGTCGGGAAGCGGGCGCCCTTCGCGCAAGGCGGCGAGCACGTCGTCGGGCATGCCCGCCTGCCTGGCGCTGCCGGAATGTGCCGCCATGCAGTAGCCGCAGCCATTGGCGAAGCTGATGCTCAGGAGCACGACCTGTCGCTCGACGGGGTCGAGCCCCGATTTGTCGAACAATTGCGAGAGCGTGAGATACGCCTCCGCCGCCTGCGGCGATTCGGCCATCGCGCGGATGACATTGGGGACGAAACCGAATTTCCGTTCGACCACCTCGAACAGCGGCCGGCTGCCTTCCGGCGCGGTGGATTCATCGTGCAGCGCAAATTCGCTCATCGCCAAGTCTCCCTGATTTCCCGAACCTCGATATGCGGACCAACCCGACGGGGTCGGAGCAATATGTAGGACGTGGCCGCCCGATCACCAGAGCCTCACGAAAAGTTCAGCACTCGGTGGACGATTGACCGCGGGGCGTCCGGAATGTGACTATACCGCTGCAGGGGTGAAGGGATCACGTGCGCCATGCGCTGGAAACTCGAAGATGGGACGCCGGTGACGCCGGAGGATCTGGCGGAAGAGATCACGCGTGTGCCGCGAACCCGGTACTGGCGTCTGAGCCACATGGTCTTCATCTGGCCGGAAGATGCCGATCCGGAAGACATGAGCGGAGCTTCGGGGGGCTTTTCCGACGGCTTCGTGCTCGAACTCGTCGCGCCCGAAGGCGTCGTCGAATGGCTGATCCAGCCGGTCGAGAGCGATGCCCGCGACCGCATCACCGGCGAGGCGCCGGTCGGCCGCAAGGCGGTCTTCGCGGCCTTCGAAGCTCTCGAGAAGCGGGTCCGCGAGCGGCGCGAAAAGCGACGGCGGCAGGACTCCTCGTCCTGAACCCGACCCGACGTCGTATGACGGCACGTCCGGTGCGATGGACGGGATTGCCGTGCCGCGCCCGGAATCGCGCCCGGAAGGGGCGCCGCACCCCGCCTATTTGAATTCGATCTTGACGATCTCGAAATATTTCTCGCCCGAAGGCGTGATGACCTCGACATCGTCGCCGAGACTGCGACCGATGAGCGCGCGGCCCAGGGGAGACGTGTAGGAGATGCGACCGTTGCGGGCGTCGACCTCTTCGGTGCCGACGATCTGATAGACGATGGTCCTGTCGTCTTCATCGACCAGCTCCACGGTCGCACCGAACATCACCCGGTCCCCGTCGAGGGACGCCGGATCGATGATCTCGGCGCGGCTGAGACGGTCCTCGAGCTCGGCGATGCGGGCCTCGATATGGCCCTGATGCTCCTTGGCTGCGTGATATTCGGCATTTTCCGAGAGATCGCCATGAGCACGCGCCTCTTCGATCGCGCGCACCACGGCCGGGCGCTCGACCGTCTTGAGCTGCTGCAGCTCCGCCTTCAGCGCCTCGAATCCGGACGCCAGCATTGGGATCTTGGCATTCATCGCTTTGGCTCGTGCCTTATGTCATGGTCATGTATCGCATGTCGCAAACCAAACGCCGGACACACCGGGCGGGTGCCTCATGCCCCAACCCGGGCGGCCGGCGAACGGGCCTCCTAGCGCAAATCGCGCCCGGACTTCAACCGGTTTTACGAAGCGTAGGATTGCAGCGCCATGACTTCAAGTCCCCCGCTCTTCATCGTGCGCAGGGCCTTGACCGCCGCGCGGGCACCGGCAAGCGTGGTGTAATAGGGGATGCCCATGACCAGCGCGGTGCGCCGGATCTCGTAGGAATCGGCGATCGACTGCGCACCCGCGGTGGTGTTGAACATGAGGTCGACATCGCCGTTCTTCATCAGGTCGACGATATGCGGCCGGCCTTCCGCGACCTTGTTGACGCTCGCGACATCGAGCCCGCGTGCGGTGAGAAAGGCCGCCGTGCCGCGCGTGGCGACGATGCGGTAGCCCATGTCGATGAGCTCGGCGACGAGCGGCGCCGTCGCCTCCTTGTCGGGGTCCTTCACCGAGACGAAGACGAGGCCCTCGTCGGGGAGCGTCGTCCCGGCAGCGATCTGACTCTTCAGAAAGGCGCGCGCGAAATCGCGGTCGAGTCCCATCACCTCGCCGGTCGACCGCATCTCGGGCCCGAGGATGACATCGACGCCGGGAAAACGCACGAAGGGGAAGACCGCCTCCTTGACCGCGACATGTCGGCGCGCGAAGGGGCTGATGGGGATGTCGGCGAGCCGCTCCCCGGCCATCAGCCGGGCCGCGATCTTGGCCACCGGTACGCCGGTCGCCTTGGCGACGAAGGGCACGGTGCGGCTCGCCCGCGGATTGACCTCGATGAGGTAGATATCCCCGTTCTGCACCGCGAACTGCACGTTCATCAGCCCGCGCACGCCGAGCTCGAGAGCCAGCGCGCGGGTCTGCGCTTCGATCTCGGCGACGACCGGCGCCGGCAGCGAATAGGGCGGCAGCGAGCAGGCCGAGTCGCCGGAATGGATGCCGGCCTCCTCGATATGCTCCATGATGCCGGCGACGACGACGCTCTCCCCGTCCGCGAGCGCATCGACATCGACCTCGATCGCGTCCTTGAGATAACGGTCGATAAGCACCGGACTCGCGCCCGAGACCTCGACCGCCTCGCGGATATAGCGTTCGAGCTGCATCTCGTCGTGGACGATCTCCATCGCCCGTCCGCCCAGAACGTAGGAGGGCCGGATGAGCACCGGATAGCCGATGCGCTCGGCGATGGCGAGCGCTTCTTCCGCCGAGCGGGCGATGCCGTTGGGTGGCTGTCTGAGCGCGAGATCGCGGAGCAGCGCCGCGAAGCGGTCGCGGTCCTCGGCACGGTCGATGGCGTCCGGGCTCGTGCCGAGGATCGGCACGCCTTCCGCTTCGAGGCCGCGGGCGAGCTTGAGCGGCGTCTGCCCGCCGAACTGCACGATGACGCCGAGCAGCTCGCCGCGCGCCCGCTCGCGCGCCACCACCGCGCACACGGTCTCGAGCGTGAGGGGCTCGAAATAGAGCCGGTCCGAGGTGTCGTAGTCGGTCGAGACCGTTTCCGGATTGCAGTTGATCATGATGGTCTCGAACCCGGCGTCCGAAAGCGCGAAACAGGCGTGGCAGCAGCAATAGTCGAACTCGATCCCCTGTCCGATGCGGTTCGGACCACCGCCGAGGATGATGATCTTGCGGCGATCGCTCACCGCCGCCTCGTCCTCGGGCGGCAGGACCTCGCCGCTCCGGGCATCGACGATCCCGGACTCCCAGGTCGAATAGAGATAGGGCGTTCTCGCCTCGAACTCGCCGGCGCAGGTGTCGATGCGCTTGAACACCGGAGCCACGCCGAGCGCCCGCCGCCGTGCCGCGACCTCGGCCTCCGCGAGCCCGGCGAGCGCCGCCAGACGGGCATCGGAAAAGCCGAGCTGCTTGAGACGCAACAGCCCGGGCGCATCGGCGGGCAGGCCCTTGGCCCCGATCTCGGCCTCGGCGGTGACGATCTTCGCGATCTCGCGCACGAACCAGGGGTCGACCCCGGTCACCGCCGCCACCACCTCGATCGGGAGACCGTGACGCAACACCTGCGCCATGCGCAGCAGGCGGTCGGGGCGCGGCTCGGCGATCGCCGCACGCAGGACATTGTCGTCCGGATGCGCCGGATCGTATCCCTCGATCGCCACCTCGTCGAGACCGTCGAGCCCGGTCTCCATCGAGCGCAGAGCCTTCTGCAGACTCTCGGCGAAGGAGCGGCCGATGGCCATCGCCTCGCCCACCGACTTCATCGAGGTGGTCAGGAGCGGCGTGGCATGCGGGAATTTCTCGAAGGTGAAGCGCGGGATCTTGGTGACCACATAATCGATGGTCGGCTCGAACGCCGCCGGGGTCACGCCGGTGATGTCGTTTTCGAGCTCGTCAAGCGTATAGCCGACGGCAAGCTTGGCGGCGATCTTGGCGATGGGAAAACCGGTCGCCTTCGAGGCCAGCGCCGAGGAGCGCGAAACCCGCGGGTTCA
>CAZAEP010000003.1:0-35282 GCA_964484045.1 uncultured Sphingomonadales bacterium | reverse complement strand
GATAGCCCGGGCTGGCCCCGAAACGGGATCCGCAATAGACACAGATGGATCGCACTTTGCTCATTTTGTCTCCTTCTCCGCCTTGCGATGGGGGCGGGAACTCCGCCCGGACAGCCGCCGGGCAGGGCCCCATTCTGGCGCCGCGGGCTTTGACAATTCGTGAAGTCCGCGCGATTTGATGCCACTTTGGTGTGACACAACGACAATGCCGTAGTATCAGGCCTCAAAACGCGCTTAATTCAAGGCGAATTTGGGCCACTGCGAGAAAAGAGTTCCGTTTTGCCGACCGATCGCCCGCCACTCGAGGATCCGTTCGAGGCTCCGCCGCCGCGGCGGCCCTATCTGCTGGTTGTTGCACTCGTCATTGCGGTGGCGGCGATCGTCGCCCTCGCGGTGGTCAATCTCAACCGTCCCTCTCCTTCCGAGCGGACCGCAACGGCCGGGCGTGCGCCAACACAGAGCGCGCCGCTTGCCGCGCCCGAAGTGCCGAGCTTCGACGTCGTGCGGATTTCGCGGGGCGGCACCGGAGTGCTGGCCGGACGTGCGGCACCGGACAGCCTCGTTCGGTTGCTGGTCGACAATACGCCCGTCAGCAGCGTCCGCGCCGACCGCAATGGCGAATGGGTGATGATTCTCGAAAAGCCGCTGGCGCCGGGTACGGTCGAGCTGTCGCTCACCGCGCAGCGCGACGGCGGGCCCGCGGTGGGCTCGAAGGATGTCGTCGTGGTCTCGCTGCCCGAACGGCCGATGCCGGAACAGTTCGCCGAACCCGAAGGGGAAGGTGTGGTCGCGGTGCTGACGCCGCGCGACGGCAATGGCGCGAGCCGCATCATGCAGAAGCCCGGCTATGCCGCTCCCGGCGAGGTCGGCGACAGCCTCGCCGTCGACACGGCCGATTACGGGGCCGATGGCAAGACGGTGTTTTCGGGCCGTGCCCTGCCGCGCAGCCTGTTGCGCGTCTACCTCGACAATGCCTTCATCGGCGAGGTCAAGTCCGGTGACGACGGACGCTGGGAGGTGGCCACGAACGAACCGCTCGAGGAGGGTCGGCACAGCCTGCGCATCGATCAGGTGATCGCCGACGGCAAGGTGCAGCTCCGCGTGACCCAGCCTTTCGAGGCCGGCCACCGGCTCGACCCGGCGGCAGCGGAGAATCGCGTCGTCGTCCAACCCGGAAACACCTTGTGGGCGATCGCGCGTCAGCTCTATGGGCGGGGCGTGCGCTATACCCTGATCTTTCAGGAAAACAGCGAGCAGATCGTCGACCCCGACCTCATCTATCCGGGGCAGGTGTTCCGCCTGCCGGAGGATGGCGAGAGGAAGCAGGCGGAAAGCGGGCACGGCGATGGCTGAGGAGCCCGTTCCATTGCCACCCGATAGCAGGAGTGCAGGATGAGCAAGCGATTTCGCATCGGCGTTCTCGGCGCATCGGGCTATACCGGCGCCGATCTCGTGCGCATTCTGGCGCATCATCCCCATGTCGAGATTGTGCTCCTGACCTCCGAACGCAGCCGTGGCCGACCGCTCGGTGCGGTCTTTCCACATCTCGGGCATCTCGATCTGCCCGACCTCATCGGGCTCGACGAGGTCGAGTGGCCGGCGCTCGATCTCGACCTCGTCTTCTGCGCCCTGCCGCATGCGACGAGCCAGGAAGTGGTCAAGGGGCTGATGCACGCGACCGGGCACAGCCTTCTCGACGAACTTCTCATCGAACGTCGCGAAGACCTTGTCGCTGCAGTCGAAAAGGATATTCGGATCGTCGATCTCTCGGCTGATTTCCGCCTCGACGATCCGGCCGTGTACGAGGAATGGTACGACCGTCCGCATCAGGCGCCCGAGCTGCAGCCGGCCGCCGTCTACGGTCTGCCGGAGTTTCACCGCGAGCGGATCGAGAAGGCGATGCTCGTCGCCTGTCCGGGCTGCTATCCGACCGCCGCCCTGCTGGCCCTCGTGCCGCTGCTGGACGCCGGTCTCATCGATCCTGACCCGGTGATCATCGATGCCAAGTCGGGGGTCTCGGGGGCCGGGCGGAGCCTCAAGGAACAGACGCTCTACTGCGAGGTGGCGGAAGCCATCCGTCCCTATGCCGTCGGACGGCACCGTCACATGCCGGAGATCGAGCAGGAACTCGCCAAGGCCGCGGGCGGGCCGGTCGGGCTCAGCTTCACCCCGCATCTGGTGCCGATGAATCGCGGCGAGCTGGAGACCATCTATGTGCGTCTCGCCGCGGGGCGAACGCCGGCGGACCTGCGCGCCTGCCTGATCGAACGCTTTTCCGGGGAACCCTTCATCCGCATCCTGCCCGAGGGGGTCGTCCCGGCGACACGCGACGTGCGCGGTTCGAACCTGTGCCACCTCAATGTCTTTGCCGATCATGTGCCGGGACGAGCGATCGTCATCTCGGCGATAGACAATCTGGTCAAGGGATCGGCAGGGCAGGCGGTGCAGAACATGAATCTGATGCTCGGGCTCGCCGAGACCACCGGGCTCGCGACGGTACCGCTCTTCCCATGACGACGGACGGGAAAGAAGCGCCGGGCGGCGGCCGGCTGTTCGCCTGGCGCGGGGTCGTCCCGGAGCTCGGCCGCGATGTCTTCATCGCGCCCGGCGCCAAGATCATCGGCGATGTCGTCATCGGCGACGGCTCGTCGATCTGGTTCAACTGCGTCGTGCGCGGCGACGTCAACCGCATCCGCATCGGCGCGGGGAGCAACATTCAGGACGGCTCGGTGGTGCATGTCACTCACGACAGATGGGAGACGATCATCGGTGATCATGTGCTCATCGGCCATATGGCGATGATCCATGGCTGCACCATCGAGGACCATGCCTTTGTCGGCCTCGGGGCCGTGGTCATGGACGGGGCGGTGATCGAGAGTGACGGCATGCTCGCCGCCGGTGCGCTGCTGCCGCCGGGCAAGCGGGTGCGTTCGGGCGAATTGTGGGTCGGCCGCCCGGCGCGCCTTGCGCGGCGTCTGAGTGCGGAAGAAATCGCTGCCCAACGCGAGGGGGCGCCCTATTACGCGCGTCTCGCCGCCGAATACCTCAAGGCCTGACACGAACGGGAGCGACATGGCCGATCGCCCATTGAGTCATTGCGCCGATATCGTGCGGCGCCTCGATCACGATCGCTGGCTGACCCTGCTCTATGCCCATCCCGACGACCGCGAACCCTTGGCCGCGCTCTATGCCTTCAATCAGGAGCTGGCGCGGATCCGCGATCGCGTCAGCGAGCCGATGATCGGCGCCATTCGCCTCCAATGGTGGCGCGAGAGCGTGCAAGGGCTCCTCGAGGGCACGGTCCGCCGCCATCCGGTGGTCGAGGCGCTGGCGCCCGTCGTGCGCGCGCGGGCGCTGCCGCCGGCCGAACTCATCACCCTCGTCGATGCCCGCGAACACGATCTCCGTGAGAGCGGCTTCGCCCGTTTTTCCGATCTTCTCGCCTATGCCGATGCGACCGGAGGCGGGCTCGGCCGCTTGGCGGCCCGGATCTGCGGCGTCGAGGCCGAGGCGCCATTGCAGGCTGCGGCGGCGGTCGGTCGCGCCTGGGCGCTGACGGGGCTTTTGCGCGCGCTCGGCTACGAGGCGGCACGGCGTCGCACGCCTCTGCCCGGCGAGGCGCTCGTCGCCGTCGGGGCCGACCGGGCACAGCTCTTCAGGGGCGACCTTCCCGATGCGCTGCGCCCGGTCGTCGCGGCGATGGCGGATGCGGCGCGGAAGGCGATCGCCGAGGCCCGCGCCGCACGCAAGACGGTCCCGCGGCGCGCGCGCAGCGGCTTTCTGCTCGCGACATTGGCCGAGGACTATCTGCGGCGTCTCGAGGCGGCGGGGAACGATCCTTTCCGCGCGCCGTTCCACCGCGGTGCCCTCATCCGTCAGATGAAGCTTTTTCTGGCCGGCGTGCGCGGTCGCTACTGAGCGGCGGTGAGAGGCCAATCGCAAAGATCGGGAAAGTCGTCGCCATCGACCATCCCGCTGATCGCAGCGATGTCGGCGCTGAGCGAACGGTCGCTCTGCAATGCCGGAGAAAGCGCGCGTATGGTGTCATGAACCGCAATGAGTCGCGGGCTCGTGCGCAGGGGCGCATGGAAGTCGAGGCCTTGGGCGGCGGCGAGCAGCTCGATCGCGATCACCTGTCGGGCATTGGCGACGATGGTGCCGCTCCGCCGCGCGCCATGGGTGGCCATCGACACGTGATCCTCCTGATTGGCCGAGGTGGGCAGCGAATCGACACTTGCCGGATGCGCCAGCATGCGGTTTTCCGCGACCAGGGCCGCCGCCGTCACCTGGGGGATCATGAAGCCGGAGTTCACGCCGCTGTCGACAACGAGAAAGGCCGGCAGTCCACTCATCTTGGGATCGACGAGAAGGGCGATCCGACGTTCGGCGATGGCCGCGACCTCACTGATCGCATTGGCCATCATGTCGGCGGCGAAGACGACCGGCTCGGCGTGGAAATTGCCCCCCGAAAGGGCCTCGTTTCCATCGGCGAAAATGAGGGGATTGTCGGTTGCGGCATTGGCTTCGACACATAGCGTCGATGCCGCGTTGTGAAGAACGTCGAGCGCGGCTCCCATCACCTGGGGCATACAGCGCAGCGAATAGGGGTCCTGGACCTTGGCGCAGCCGGCATGCGAGGCGCGGATGGCGCTGTCCTCGACGAGACGTCGCAGAAGCGCGGCGACGGCGATCTGTCCCGGATGGCCGCGAGCCTCGTGTATGCGGGCGTCGAAGGGGTGGTCGCTGCCCTTGAGCGCGTCGAGCGACATGGCACCGGATACGAGCGCCGCGGTGAAGACGTGCTCGGCACGAAAGAGCGCATCGAGCGCCAGTGCGGTCGAGACCTGGGTGCCGTTGAGGAGCGCGAGCCCTTCCTTGGGACCGAGCGTGAGGGGCTCGAGTCCGACGGCGGCAAGACCGTCGCGGGCACTCAGGCGTCGGCCGTCGCGGAACACCTCGCCTTCGCCGAGCAGGGCCGCCGCGAGATGCGCGAGCGGAGCGAGATCCCCCGAAGCGCCGACCGAGCCCTGTGCCGGGATGACCGGATGGATGCCGTTTTCGAGCAGGCGCAGGAGATTCTCGACGATCAGCGGTCGCACCCCCGACAAGCCACGGCCCAGCGCGATCACCTTGAGCGCGAGAACGAGCCGCACCACGCGTTCGGGCAGCGGTTCGCCGACGCCGCAGCAGTGCGAAAGCACGAGATTTCGCTGCAGCTCAAGAAGGCGCTCGTCGGAAATGCGCCGCTGGGCGAGAAGCCCGAAGCCGGTATTGACGCCGTAAACGGTGCGGCGGGAGGCGAGGATATGTTTGACTGCCTCCGCCGAGGCGGCCATGGCGCGGCCGCTCGCCTCATCGAGAGCAATACGCGTATTGCCGGCCCAGATGGTTCGGAGTTCACCGAGGCTCACCGCACCGGGGCTCAATATCAGTCGCTTCATCAGCCGTCACCCCCGATCATGGGAAGGTCGAGTTCATGTTCGCGCGCGCAGGCGATTGCCGCCGCGTAGCCGGCATCGGCATGACGCATGACGCCGCTTGCCGGATCGTTCCACAGCACCCGGGCGATGCGTCGTGCGGCATCCTCGCTGCCGTCGCAGACGATCACCAGTCCGGCATGTTGCGAGTAGCCCATGCCGACGCCGCCGCCGTGGTGGAACGAGACCCAGGTGGCGCCGGACGCGGTGTTGAGCAGCGCGTTGAGGATCGGCCAGTCGGAGACCGCGTCCGAGCCGTCGCGCATGCTCTCGGTCTCGCGATTGGGGCTTGCCACCGATCCCGCATCGAGATGATCGCGGCCGATCACCACCGGCGCCGTGAGCTCGCCCTTTGCGACCATCTCGTTGAAGGCGAGGCCGAGACGATGGCGGTCGCCGAGCCCGACCCAGCAGATGCGCGCCGGCAGACCCTGAAACGCGATGCGCTCGCGCGCCATGTCGAGCCAGTGATGAAGATGCCGGTCGTGCGGCATCAGCTCCTTCACCTTCTCATCGGTGCGGTGGATGTCCTCGGGATCGCCCGACAGCGCGGCCCAGCGGAAGGGCCCGATGCCGCGGCAGAAGAGGGGGCGGATATAGGCGGGCACGAAGCCGGGAAAGTCGAAGGCGTGCTCGACGCCTTCGTCCTTTGCCACCTGCCGGATGTTGTTGCCGTAGTCGAAGACCGGGATGCCCATTCGGTGAAAGGCGAGCATGGCTTCGACATGAGTGGCGATCGATGCCCGCGCCGCCGCCTCGACCGCCCTGGGATCGCTCTCCTGTTTCGCCAGCCAGGTCTCGACACTCCAGCCGACGGGCAAATAGCCGTGCGCCGGATCGTGTGCCGAGGTCTGGTCGGTGACGGCATCGGGACGCACGCCGCGGCGGACCAGCTCGGGCAGGATTTCCGCGGCATTGCCCAGGAGTCCGACCGAGACCGGACGGCGTTCCGCGGTGGCGTTTTCGATAATGGCGAGGGCGTCCTCGAGGCTCTCGGTGGCACGGTCGAGATAGCGTGTCTCAAGCCGCTTCTCGATGCGCTTGCGCTGGCACTCGACGGCAAGGCAGGACGCCCCGGCCATGACCGCGGCGAGCGGCTGCGCGCCGCCCATGCCCCCAAGTCCGGCGGTGAGGATCCAGCGCCCGGCGAGCTCGCCCTCATAATGCTGGCGGCCCATCTCGGCGAAGGTCTCGTAGGTTCCCTGCACGATGCCTTGGCTGCCGATATAGATCCACGAGCCCGCGGTCATCTGGCCGTACATCATGAGCCCCTTCCGGTCGAGCGCGTTGAAATGCTCCCAGGTCGCCCAGTGGGGCACGAGATTGGAATTGGCGATGAGCACGCGTGGGGCATCGACATGAGTTCTGAAGACTCCGACCGGCTTGCCCGATTGCACGAGCAGGGTCTCGTCGGCCGCGAGCCGTTTCAGGGTCGCGACGATGGCGTCGAAGGCGGCCCAGTTGCGTGCCGCCCTGCCGATGCCGCCATAGACGACCAGGTCCTCGGGCCGCTCGGCGACCTCGGGGTCGAGATTGTTCATGAGCATGCGCAAGGGGGCCTCGGTGAGCCAGCTCCGGGCTTGGAGCCCGGGGCCGCGTGGCGCCTTGATGCGCCGGATATTTCCGTCCTGATCATCCATTTCCGGTACCCTCGATTGCACAGCGGCCCGCCTGATGCAACATTCACGATTTCATGGAGCAGCTCCGTCGGTGCGGGACCAGGCACGCGTGCCGCCGAGCCATGTCTCGCGCAAGGGATTGAGGCCGATCCAGTAACACAGGTCCACCGGTTCCTCGATCGCCCAGATCGAGAGATCCGCGGCCTTGCCCGGCTCGAGCGATCCCAGCTCCGCCGCCATGCCAAGCGCCCGTGCGGCATGCAGCGTGAGCCCGGCGAGGGCTTCCTCGACGGTGAGGGCGAAGAGAGTCGTCGCCATGTTGAGCACGAGCAGCGGGGAGACCAGCGGAGCGGAGCCGGGATTGCAGTCGCTGGCGATCGCCATCGCCACCCCTTCGCGACGCATGGCATCGATCGGCGGCTTGCGGCGTTCCCGCAGGACATAGAAGGCGCCCGGCAACAGCACGGCGACCGTTCCTGCCGCCGCCATGGCCGCAATTCCGGCGTCGTCGGCATATTCCAGATGGTCCGCCGAAAGGGCGTGATGTCGTGCCGCCAGTGCCGCGCCGCCGCCGTCGGAAAGCTGGTCGGCGTGGAGCCGGATGGCCAGTCCGTGCGCTTTTGCGGCTTCGAAGACCCGTTCCACCTCGGCCGGGGTGAAGGCGATGGTCTCGAGAAAGGCATCGACGGTGTCGGCAAGTCCGGCCGCGGCAATGGCGGGGATCATCTCCCTGCAAATGCGGTCGATATAGGTGCCGCGGTCGATGTCCTTGTCCGGCGGCAGGGCGTGGGCGCCGAGGAAGCTTCGCCTGACGCGAACCGGCCGCAGCGCCGCCAGACGTCCGGCGGCGCGCAGCATGCGGCACTCGGTGTCGAGTTCGAGGCCGTAGCCGGACTTGATCTCGATCGTCGTCAGGCCTTCGGCGCGCATGGCATCGAGACGGGGCAGCGCGGCGGCCACGAGCGCGTCCTCGCTCGCCGCCCGTGTTGCCGCGACGGTGGCACGAATGCCGCCGCCGCTGCGGGCGATCTCCGCATAGCTCGCGCCCCTGAGGCGCATCTCGAATTCGCGGGCGCGACTGCCGGCGAAAACCAGATGGGTATGGCAGTCGATGAAGCCGGGCAGAATCCAGGCGCCTCCGAGGTCTTCGATATTCTCTGCCAGCGTTTCCGGCGAACCGGGAAGGGCGGCTTCGCTGCCGATCCAGGCGATACGGCCGGCGCTCACGCCGAGAGCGGCCTCGCGGATGATGCCGAGCGGGCTGTCGAGCGCGCTTTGCGGCGCCATCGTCGCCAGATTCGCATTGAGAAAGAGATGATCCCACATGACTGTGCCGACCCCGGTCCCGCTCTATACATCCCCGGCCATCATGCGGCAATGTAGGCCCGGGCGCCAGTCACGAGCGGCGCGAGAACGAGGGCAGGGGCATGACCAGACATCCGGTTTCCGAAACCCGCGGCTGGCATTCGCTGGCCGATCTTCTGTGCGACGACCGCGCGGCCCCGGTGGGCCTGATGGGGGCACCGCTGGCGGAACGCTCGCTGACGCCGGGGCGCTGCGATCTGGCGCCGGGCGTGTTGCGCCGCACGCTGCCGCGGCTGAGCAGCCACGATCTCGAAAGCGACCTCGACCTCTCGTCGCTCGCGGTCTTCGATGCCGGCGATCTCGATCTCAGGCTGATGCCGCCTTCCGAGGCGATGGCTCCCGTCCGCGAGCGCATGGCGGCCCTGTGCGACGGGCATGAACTGGCAATCATGATCGGCGGCAACAATGCCGTGACGCGGCCGGGGGTGCACGGTCTCGATCCGACGCTCGAAGGCGTGGCTCTGCTCACGCTCGATGCCCATTTCGACCTGCGTGACACCGACCTCGGCCTGACCAACGGCAATCCGGTGGCGGCCCTGATCGAAGACGGCCTGCCCGGCTCGCTGATCGCGCAGGTCGGCCTGCAGCCCTTCGCCAATACCCTGCGCATGCATCGACGGGCAAAGGAGGAAGGAATCACCGTCCGGACGATGGCCGATGTGAGAGCCCGCGGGCTCGTGAGCCTGGTCGACGAGACGCTTGCGCAACTATCGGCGCGGGCGGAGGTCATCTATGTCGATTTCGATATCGACGTGATCGCCCGCCATGAAGCCCCCGGCGCGCCCGGCGCGCGGGCAGGCGGGGTATCGGCCGATGACTTCTTCGCGGCGGCCCGACGGATCGCCGCACATCCGAGGGTGCGCGCCGTCGATCTCACCGAGTTCGATCCGAGCCTCGATGTCAGCGACATCACCGCCCTCGTTGCGGCGCGCTGGTTTGCGGAGATTCTCGCGGGCTTTGCAAGCCGCTAGATATTCCTGTCGATGGTGAGTGCGGCCGGCCCGGCGATCGCGTGCGTGGCGCGGGCGTCGGTCCCATAACGACGCACGGCGCCGCGCTGGCGCACCGCTTCTTCGGAGACCGCGCGGACAATGCCTTCGGTGACCGTCTTCAGGCGGATGAGAATCCGCGCATGGCGCTTGAGCTCGTTGCGGAACGCGTCCGTTGCCCGTTTGAGCTGCTGCCGGATGCGCGAATCCCTGGCCCCGAGAAGGGCCGCTTCTTCCGCGCGCACGCGTGCCAGCGCCGCCCGATACTCCGCCGTCAGGCGCAGTTTTTCGCCCTGAAGGGCTTTCGTCTCGCGCGGCCGGCGGCTTTCGAGAAGGGCGTTCTCCTGCTCGATAAGGCGGTGCAGGGCGTGGGTGATCTCGAGGAGATGCGCGACCGGCCGAGGCAACGGCACGGCCTGCGCCTTCGCATCGGGGGTCCGGGGGTCGGGGATGCTCATTGCTGCGTCTCCTGTATGCTGACAAGTTCACGATAGACGGCGTCCGCGACGCCGATGCCGCCGCTACTGGCGATGGTCTTGCCCATTTCCTCGACGAGCATGGAACGGAAGATCTCCTCGGCATGTCCACCGCCGAAAATGCCGTCGGTCTTGATGCCGGCGAACATCGGTTGCAGCATCTGGCCGATGAAGACCGCTTCGAAATCCCGCGCCGCCTTGCGCATCGCCCGCTCGCGGTCGCTTCCCCTCGCCGCTCTTGCCGCCATCAGTTCCCGGCGGGCGCCGTCGAGGCGCGCCTCGGCGCGGTTCTCGAGGGTGGCGATGCCTGGAAGAGGGGAGAGGGGGAGAGCGTCCATCGCCATCACATGACCTCTATCTCGGCCTGCAGCGCCCCCGCGGCCTTGATCGCCTGCAGGATCGAGATCATGTCGCGCGGGCCGACGCCGAGGGCATTGAGCCCGTCGACGAGATCCTGAAGACTCACGCTCTCGGTGACGATGCCGAGGCGGTTCTCCTTGCCGGTATCGACATCGATCTGGGTGCGGGGAACGACGGCGGTCTGTCCCTGCTCGGACAGCGCCGACGGCTGCGAGACGAGCGGCGTTTCCCGAACACGGATGGTGAGATTGCCCTGCGCGATGGCAACCGTGCTGACCCGCACCTCGGCTCCCATCACGATGACTCCGGAGCGATCGTCGATCACCACCTTGGCCGGAAAGTCCGGCTCGACCATCAGATGCTCGATGTCGGTCAACAGCTCCGGCATGGTCAGCGTGGTATCGACGGGGCGTTCGAGAAGAACCGTCGTCGGATCGGTCATGCGCGCGATGGGATTGCCGACATGGCCATTGATCGCCGCGGCGATGCGCTGGGCGGTCGTGAAATCGGGGTTCTTGAGCGCCAGGCGGATGCGGTTGAGCTTGCTGAGGTCGAAGCCAATCTCGCGCTCGACGATGGCGCCGTTCGCGATGCGACCCGAGGTCGGTACGCCCTGGGTGATGCTGCCGGCATTGCCCTGGGCGGAGAAGCCGGCGACCGCGATCGGTCCTTGTGCGACCGCATAGACCTCACCGTCGGCGCCGAGAAGCGGGGTCACGAGAAGCACACCACCGCGCAGATCCTCGGCGTCGCCCATGGTCGCAACCTGAACGTCGATCCGCATGCCCTGGCGGGCGAAGGGCGGCAGGTCCGCGGTGACCATCACGGCGGCCACATTGTCGGTCTTGATATTGGTGGCGTCGCGCGTGTTGACGCCGAGGCGCTCGAGCATGGCCTCGAGGCTCTGTTGGGTGAAGGGTGCGTTGCGCAGGGTGTCGCCGGTGCCGTCGAGTCCGACCACGAGACCATAGCCGACAAGCTGATTCTCACGCACGCCTTCGATGCTGACGAGGTCCTTGAGGCGCGACGCGGCGCGCACCGGTCCGGGAAGGGCGCTCAAGGCGAGGAGCATAACGGTGGTGGCGAGAGCAAGGAGGCGAATCGTCATGGTCGCATCACCCGATTGTTGGGACATCCTGTCTTCTTCGACGCATCGTCCGCTTCCATGCGAAGATCGTGCCAGTAAGAAGAACCGCGAGAAGGGCGGCGTACCGGGGGTCGGCGGCAATCGATCACAGGGAAAAGGCGGTGTTTTTTTCCCACCTTCGGGGCAAGTCTTGCTCTCGGGGCGGGGACACGATTACCTTGGGCGCATGCGCATCACCGGACCAGGCAAACCTGCGACAGCCGCGACGCGGAAGACGGCGCGCAAGACGGCCCCGTCGCGGTCCTCCTTCACCGACGCGCTGGAAAGCGGCGGAAAGGTGACTGCCGGAGCGGCGCCCGGGGCGGCGGAAGCGACGAGTCCGGTGGCCGCCGTCGACGCCCTGCTCGCCTTGCAGGAGGCACCGGATGCGGCGCGCGGTCGCGCCAAGGGGATCGCGCGGGCCGAGGACATGCTGTCGCTGCTCGAGGATGTGCGGCGCGGCATCCTTCTCGGGGTGATTCCGAAAACGAAGCTTCAGCAGTTGGCGCGGCTCGCGCGACAGGGTCGCGAAGGCTTCATCGACCCCGCTCTGGACGCGATTCTCGACGAGATCGAGCTGCGGGCCGAAGTCGAACTGGCCAAGCTCGAACGCCGGGAATGACGTGCTTCGTGCTTGCCGCCCGCCCGTGAAATCATTATAAAGCCCGCGCGCCGCCGAGCGAGCCGCGCGCTTTGAGCCGAGTATCGGATGCGGGAGCGACCACGCAGTATGAGCATCGACCTGCCACCGGACTATCGTCCGTCGCCGGACGAGGAATTCATGAACGAGCGCCAGCGCGAATATTTCCGACGTAAACTCCTCAAATGGCGCGAGAGCATTCTCAAGGAAGCGAAGGAAACACTGGTCAGTCTTCAGCAGGAAAGTCTGAAGGAGCCGGACATCGCCGATCGCGCCTCCTCGGAGACCGACTGGTCGATTCAGCTCCGAACCCGTGATCGTCAACGCAAGCTGATCGCCAAGATCGACGCCGCCCTGCGCCGTATCGAGATGGGCGAATACGGCTATTGCGAAGTCACCGGTGATCCGATCAGCCTGCAGCGCCTCGACGCCCGGCCGATCGCGACCATGACGCTGGAGGCCCAGGAGCGGCACGAGCGGATGGAGAAGGTCCACCGCGACGACTGAGCGGACGCACCGGGTCGCGGGATTGCGAGAAGGCCGGGGGCAGGGGCCCGCCGGCCTTTGTCTTTCGCGACCGTCCCTCCCGATCAGAAGGGGAAGAGAATGTCGTAGAGCTGCTGGCCGTAGCGCGGCTGCTGCACGTCGGTCAATTGCCCGCGGCCGCCGTAGGAGATGCGCGCTTCGGCGATCTGGGTATGACGGATGGTGTTGTCCGAGGAGATGTCCTGCGGTCGGACGATGCCGGCGATGAGCAGCTCGCGGACCTCGAAATTGACCCGCACCTCCTGCCGGCCCTGGATGACGAGATTGCCGTTCGGCAACACGTCGACCACGATGGCCGCGACCTTGAGCTTGATGTCCTCGGAGCGATCGACCTCGCCCGTTCCGGTGTGGGAGCTGCCGCTGCCGAAGCCGGCGAGGGAACTCGGACTCACGGCACTGGGGAGGACGGTGCCGAGCTTGCTCTCGAAGCCGAGGAAATTGGTCAGATCGGCCTTTTCGCTGTTGTCCCGCGTGCGCTTGGTCTGGTTCGCGATCTGGGCGCTGTCGCTGATATCGATATTGACCGTCAGAATGTCTCCGATCTGGCTCGCACGCTGATCGCGGAAGAAGGCCTTGGCACCGACCCGCCACAGGGAATTGGAATTGCTCGGGACCGCGTTGTTGTCCGGCAGGCGCACCGAAAGCGAGCGCGGCTTGGGTGGCGCCTGCACATTCTGGATCGGCGCCAGATCCGGCGGCTTGCCGATATCGGCGAGCCGCTGTCCGATCGTGCATCCGCCGAGCGCCACGACGGCGACGGAGAGGACGGTGGCTCGCACAAGAGCGGTGGCGGGGCTGGTCATGGCGTTTCTCCATAGGTCCTGAGGGCCGCAAGCGCGCCCGGCAGCATGACATCGACGCGTTCGGGCCCGGTGACGCGGCCTTCGATGATGCGTCGCGTGGATGTGTTTTGCAGGCGGATGACCTCGTCCCGGGCGCCGTCCTGCATGGCCTTGCCGGTCGCCGAGAGAAGGAGACCGCCGCGCTGGACGATCATGGTGACGATGGCTCCCTTGTGGACCAGAACCGGCCGCCGCACTTCGCTCAGGCGCAGGGGAACGCCGGCGCGCAGGGGGCGCACGGGCTCGAGACCGAGCAGGAGCGCATCATCGGTGATCATCGTGCGGTTCACCTGGCGCGCGGGCAGGCGAATCCAGTCGATGTCGCGAGCGGCGATGACATCGCCGGGGCCGAGCGCGCGGGTGAGCACGGGAATGTAGCGTTCGGCCTCGGCCACGCCGCTCAACGAAATCCGCCGTTTGATCCCTCCGTCGCCGGGCAGGGCGAGAGTCGCCGAAAAGCGTCCCGTTCGCCGATCGAAATCGATGTCCTCGACGCGCAGCTCGGCCTTGTCGGCGGAGAGCGGAAGATAGAGCGGCCCGCGACGACTGGTGATGCGGATGCGGAAGGGTCCTTTGCCGCCGCGCGTCGCCAGAGCCCTGGTGATCCGTTCCTCGAGGTCCTGTTCCGCCACCGCCTGGCCGCGCCGCGCGACGGTGACATAGCCGACACCATTGCTCCTGAAGGAAATCCCCGCGTCCCGGGCCGCGGCCGCGATCTCGCGCACCGAGAGGGTCGCCCTCTCGCCCGGCTGCGGCGCGCGCGCCACGACCCGCTCGGCCGCCGCACCGGCATCGTCGAGGAGATCGCCGAGGCGTATCATCGCGCCGCGCACCTCGACATGGCTGCGCAGCGTGGCGGCGGCGAGCGGCGAGGCGGCGAGAGCGGCGGCGATCAGGAGCGAACAGAACGTGCGGAGCATCGGGGGTCTCCAAAAGGGTGCGGCTATCTCAGGGAGTTGACCGAATCCATCATCTGGTCGGCCGTCGAGATGACACGTGAATTGAGCTCATAGGCCCTCTGTGCCGAGATCAGATTGGTGATTTCCTGGACCGCATCGACATTGGAGCGCTCGAGAAAGCCCTGCTCGATGAGCCCGAATCCGGCCGTTCCCGGCGTGGCCACGGTCGCCGGGCCCGAGGCCTGGGTCTCGCGCAGGAGGTTCGAGCCGACCGCCTCGAGCCCGGCCTCGTTGGCGAAGGTCGCGAGATCGAGCTGGCCCACCACCTGCGGATTGATCTGGCCGTCGAGGAGGACCTGGACCTCGCCCTCCTGATTGATGGTGATGTCAACCGCCTCCTGCGGCACGTTGATGCCGGGAAGCACCTGGAAGCCTTCCGAGGTGACGATCTGGCCGTTCTGGTCGAGCTGGAAGGAACCGGCGCGGGTATAGACCTGATCGCCATTGGGCAACTGCACGCGGAAAAAGCCGCGGCCGTTGATGGCGATGTCCAGAGGATTGTCGGTGAGCTCGAGGCTGCCCTGGCTGGAGATGCGATAGACCCCCGCGGCGCGGACGCCGACGCCGACCTGGATCCCCGAGGGGACGACCGTCCCCTGCGCCGTCGAATTGGCGCCGACACGCTCGATATTCTGGTACAACAGGTCCTGGAATTCCGCCCGCCGGCGCTTGTAGCCGGTGGTGTTCAGATTGGCGATATTGTTCGAGATGACCTCGACATTGAGCTGCTGGGCGAGCATCCCCGTCGCAGCGGTGCTTAAGGCTTTCATCCCTTGCTCTCCTTTCCGCTTCGCGTTCAGGCCTGGACGCGCGACAGTCGTTCGACGGCCCGGTCGCGCAGGTCGCTGTAGGATTTGAGGCTGCGCTCCATCGACTGATAGCTGCGCAGCACATTGATCATCTCGGTGATCTCTTCGATGGCATTGACGTTCGAGCCTTCCAGAGCACCTTGGATGAGGCGCGTTCCGGCGGGTGCGGGAAGCTCCGGCTGATCGGTGGAGAAGAGGCGTTCGCCGTGGCGCTCGAGCTTCTGGTGGTCGGCGAAGTCGACGAGCTTGAGCTGCGCGATCTCGCCCATCTCGGAGCGGATGCGGCCGTCCTCGGTGATTTCGATGTTGATGTCCGTAGCATCGATCACGATCGGTCGATCGGCGTCGTTGAGCACGCGGGCGCCGCTGGGTGTCACGAGTTCGCCGCGTTCGTTGCGCGTGAGGACGCCGGCGCGGGTATAGAGCCGCTCGCCGCCTTCGGTCTCGACAACCAGGAATCCCGACCCCTGGATCGCCAGATCCAGCGGATTGTTGGTGGTCTCGATGCTGCCTTCGCGGAAATCGGGGACGACGCCGTGATCGAGAACCATGTGCACCTGTCGCAGCGAGGCCGGCGCATCGCCCTGCATGGTGAAGAGATAATCGCCGAAAACCACGCGCCCGGCCTTGAAGGCGGTGGTCGAGGCATTGGCGATATTGTTGGCCAGCACGTCCATGCGCCGCATCAGCGCGGTTTGGTGCGACAGTCCGACGGAAACAACCGTATCCATTGCGTATCCTCACGTCTCCGCATTCGGCCATCACCGCTGCAACTGTCGTGCCAATCGCGAAAGCTCGGGAAAGCCCGCGCTTTCGAGGCACGCTGGGTCACGGGAGCGGGGAATTTTCCGCCGGGCCGGCAAGCTTTGCCGAGAGCTGTGCCCAAGCGGCATGAGGACGGCGAGAACTTACCACTTATTAATACTCTGGCTATTAACTATAGCGGCCGGGAACGACGCCATCGGCCCGCGCAATGTTCGACAAGGAAAACGGATCTCATATGGCCGACGCGGAAGATCAGGACCTCGATACCGAGGATGGGGAAGAGGGCGAAGGTCTCGAGGACCTCGAACCGAAACGACTGAGCGGCAAGAAGATCGTCATCTTCGGCGGCGGCGGTCTGCTTCTTCTTCTTCTGCTCGCCGGCGGCGCCTATTTCTTTCTCGGCGGCGGCGAGGAAGGTGAGCAGGCCGAACAGGAGGCGGCCGAGGCGGCGCCGGAGCTCGTCTTCGTCGATCTTCCCGAGCTGGTGGTCAATCTCAACACCGGGACGCGGCAGGCCAGCTATTTGCGGGCCAAGATCAGCCTCGAGCTGGCCAAGGAGAGCGACCGCAAGCTGGTCGAGGACCGCCTGCCGCGCGTCATCGACGATTTTCAGGTGTATCTGAGGGAACTGCGGGCACAGGACCTGAGCGGCTCAGCCGGCCTCTTCCGCCTGAAGGAGGAGCTGCTGGTGCGGCTCAACACGTCGGTCGCGCCGGCCGAGGTGAAGGATGTCCTGTTCCGCGAAATGCTGGTGCAGTAGAGGCGCATGGCCGACGAAACGGAAAATCAGGTCGACGAAGAGGCCATGGCCGCCGAATGGGAGGCGATGGCGGCCGAAGAGGATGCCCCCGCCGAAGCGGCCGGGGGCGAGGGAGAGGACGAGGATCTCGAGGCCGTCCGCGGACAGGCGCCGGGCCGCGTTCTCGATCAGGACGAGATCGACAGCCTGCTCGGCTTCGACGGCGAGGATGACGAGGGCGAGGCGCAGGGCATTCAGGCGTTGATCAATTCGGCGCTCGTCTCCTACGAGCGCCTGCCGATGCTCGATATCATCTTCGACCGCATGGTGCGGATGATGTCGACGTCCCTGCGCAATTTCACCTCCGACAATATCGAGGTCAGCCTCGACAACATCACCTCGGTGCGTTTCGGCGACTATCTCAATTCCATTCCGCTGCCCGCCATGCTCGGCGTCTTTCGCGCCGAGGAATGGGACAATTACGGGCTGCTCACGGTGGACAGCTCGCTCATCTACTCGATCGTCGACGTGCTCCTCGGCGGCCGCCGCGGGACGGCGGCGATGCGTATCGAAGGGCGTCCCTATACGACCATCGAGCAGACCCTCGTCGAGCGCATGATCGCGGTCGTTCTCAAGGACATGTCGGCTGCCTTCGAACCCTTGTCGCCGGTCAATTTCACCTTCGACCGCCTGGAGACCAATCCCCGGTTCGCGACCATCGCCCGGCCGCCGAACGCGGCCGTTCTCGTCAAGCTGCGGATCGACATGGAAGACCGCGGCGGGCGGCTCGAGATCCTCTATCCCTATGCCACCCTCGAGCCCGTGCGCGAGCTCCTTCTGCAGCGCTTCATGGGCGAGAAGTTCGGCCGCGACAGCATCTGGGAGACGCATCTCGCGACCGAGCTCTGGTCCGCGGACCTCGAGCTCAAGGCGATCCTCGACGAGCAGGTTCTCAGTCTCCGCGAGGTCATGGGCTTTCAGGTCGGCCAGACCCTGATGTTCAATCTCGGCCCCAAGGACAGCATTCAGTTGCGATGCGGCGAAGTGCCTCTCGTGCGCGGGACGATGGGCCGCAGCGGCCATCATCTCGCGATCCGCGTCGATGATGTCAGCAAATTGAAGCGTCGCAGCCGCGACGAGGAGTGAGACAATGCCAGGATTCGAACTCGGTAGCCTGATCGTCGATATCGTTCTCGTGCTTCTTCTCGGCGCCGTCCTGATCGCCTGTATCAAGGTCAATCGGGGACTGAGCATCATTCGCAACGGTCAGGCCGAGCTCGCCGATCTCGCCGGGCGTCTCGATCGGGCCACCGCGCAGGCGCGGACGGCGATCACCGAACTGAAGGGTGAAAGCGCGAAGGCGGAGAACGGTCTGCGCGGCGAAATCCGCAAGGCCAGGGCCCTCGCCGACGAACTGATCCTGATTACGGAGGCCGGGGACAATCTCGCCACCCGCCTCGAACAGGGGCTCACGGGAGACGGAGCAGGAGCGGCGGCCGCGGAGGCCGAAGCGGGCGGTCGCAAGGTTATCCACGCCCTGAGGGAAGCGCGATGAAGAAGGCGAGGAACGCCGCTGCGCCGGTTGCGAACTGGCGCCTGCTGCCATTGTTTCTGACGGTGCTTTTCGCCGCCTTCGCGTTCAGGACGGGGCATCTCGCCGGGGACCTCACACGCATCATCGCCACCGCGCAGGCGCAGGAGACGGGCAAATCGGAGGTCGCCGCGGAGCCGGTCGCGGAAGGGGAAGGGAAGGACGGGGCGACGCCGGAGCCGGCGAAAGATGCCGCGCCGGGAGCGGAGAGGAGCTTGCCGGCGGCCGGCATCAGTCGTGCCGAGATGGCCCTGCTCGAGGATTTGCGCGCACGTCGGCGCGAGCTCGAGGAACGCGAACGCAAGGTCGAGCTCCGGGAGCGTCTCCTCGCCACCACCGAGCGGCGGATCGACCGCCGCATCGGCGAGATGCGCGCCATCGAGAAGCATATCACCGAGCTCGTGGCGGAGCATGAGAAGCGGCAGGACGCCCAGCTTCAGAGCGTCGTCTCGATGTACGAGAAGATGAAACCGAAGGATGCGGCGCAGATCTTCCAACGCCTCGATATGGATATCCAGACGGCCGTGGCAACGCGCATGAAGGAATCGAAGATGGCCGCCCTTCTGGCGCAAATGGATCCCGAAGCGGCGAAGATGTTGACGACACAACTCGCAAGACGGGAAGAGCTGCCACAAGCGGCGCAAATACTCAATCAGACGAAAACTCCTTAATCCGCTTTTAAGGAAATCCCTTCTAATCTTGCGCCTTGAAAAAAGCCGGATTGGCGCGGTTTCAGGCAGGAGCGGGCAGTCGATGGGCGAGAAGGTCACCGCCACCCTTAAGGAGCGGATCAAGGCACTGAAGCAACAGCGCGGCGAGTGGATCGCCGCGGATGACATTGCCGACGTGGTGAGCGGTCTGCTGGCGAGCATGCAGGAGGATTCCGCGGCGCAGAGCGAGAGTGTCAGGCAGGAAGTGCGCGAGCTTCTCGATTTCATCGCGCGCGCCAAGAACGAATTGGTGTCGATGCGGCCGCGGACCCTGGCTGACCGTCATATCGCCAATGCCCGCGACGAGCTCGATGCCGTGATCGCCCATACCGAGGCCGCTGCCGACCGGATCATGGACGTCGGCGAGCGCTTGGGGGCCATGGCCGCCGGATCGGAGGGTCCCAGCGGCTAAGAGCTTGCCGCCCTGTCGACCGAGATCTACGAGGCGTCGACCTTCCAGGATATCACCGGCCAGCGGGTGACCAAGGTGATGGGCGTTCTCGGGCATCTCGAGGAGCGCCTGACCGCCCTTGCCGAACTGATCGGCGACCATGAGGTGGAAGAGGAGGTCGCGACGGTCTTCGATGAGTCCGGAGAAGTGGTCAATCCGGACGCTCTGACGCACGGACCGCAGCTCGAGACCGAGGCCAACAGCCAGGATGACATCGACGCGATTCTGGCCAGTTTCGATTGAGGATATCCGATGGCTGGGACTCCTCATCGAGCCGATCATCGTCCGATCGATCCCACGATACCCCTGTTCGTCTCGCTCTATGTCATCCTTCTCGCCTTCTTCATCGTCATGAACGTGATTTCCAATCAGACGACGGCGCGTGCCCTGGCGGTTCTCGACAGCGTCGAGCGTGCCTTCGAGCGTCCCTTTCCGCTCCGTGCGGAACACCCCGGCTTTCTTCCCTCGGCACCACATCCGGCCATCGATACGACCTTTCTCGCCGACGCCGGCGCGCTGGTCTCGGCGCTCGAGGGGGTGAGACGCAGCCATCCCGCGAAAGGCGGCAATACGCTGCTCGTCGACTTCGATGTGCAT
The DNA here is from genome assembly GCA_964484045.1 of uncultured Sphingomonadales bacterium. GTDB lineage: Bacteria > Pseudomonadota > Alphaproteobacteria > Sphingomonadales > Rhodothalassiaceae > J134. The sequence continues at coordinate 15,221 of CAZAEP010000003.1, read as the reverse complement.
CGCCTGTTCTTCGAGGACAGCGCGCGGCTGAGCGAGCAGGCGACACCCTTCCTGCACGGGCTCGCCGCACTGCTCGCGGGCGCCGCTCCCGGCGAGCGGCGCGAGGCGCTCTTTTATCTCGGCACCGACGGTGCCGAAGGAGAGCTCGCCTATGCGCGCGCCGATACGCTGGCGCGGGCGCTCGTGAAGGCAGGAGTTCCAACCGGCTCGCTCGGTGTCGGGCTGGCTCCGGATCGGCGCGGCCGGGAGGTCGAGCTTCGTCTCGATTCGGCCCCACGGGCGCGCTCGCGCGTTTCGCTTGCTCCGGCCGGGGCGGAGAAGAGACCATGAACGCTCCGCCGCATGCATATGCGTCGCGCTCCGCTCCGAGGGCCGGGGCCGGTCAGGCGTGGATGATCAGCCTCGCCGACCTGCTCGCCCTGATGCTCACCTTCTTCGTGCTTCTCTTTTCGATGAATGCGGTGCAGTACGCCGACTGGCAGCCGGTGGTGAGCTCCTTCCGCAAGCAGTTCAACCCACGGGCCGCGGAAGTTCGTCCCGAGCCCGATCGGGATGTGGCGGTCCGCCGTTTTCTGGCCGCGGGCGCGAGTCTCGATTATCTGGCGGCGATTTTTCGCGACAAGCTGGCGACGCCGGAATGGCGCGGTGCACATCTCACGCGACTTGCGGACCGCATCGTGCTCTCGCTGCCGGCCGATCTCGTTTTCGAGAGCGGACGTACCGAGCCCGGCGCACAGGCGGTGGCCCTGATTGCCGCCCTGAGCGAGCATCTGGCGCAGATTGCCAATCGCATCGAGATCGCCGGCCATAGCGATCCGGCGCCGGTCGGCGCGGCGAGCCCCTATGCATCGAACTGGGAGCTTTCGCTGCGCCGAGCGGCGGCGGTTGCGGATCGCTTCCGCGCTTCCGGCTATCCGCGCCCCGTTCGTGTCCTCGGCTATGCCGACGGGCGTTTCGACGATCTCTCTCCGGACCTTCCCGTCGACGAGCGGAATCGTCTTGCCCGACGCGTCGATATCGCCATCCTGGCGGACGGACAGGAGGTGAGCGATGCGCCTTGATGTCCGGCACCTTCTCGTCCTCATGCTGCTGACCGTCATTCCCCTGCCGGCGCAGGCGGCGGTTTCCGTACGCGGCGGCGACCATCCCGGCTTCAGTCGCATCGTGTTCGATTTCGATCGTCCGCCGCATTACGCGGCGGCGATTGAAGGCGACCGCCTGGAGATCCGCTTCGACGGCAGCTTCGCGTTCGATCTCGCCTCCCTGAAGGCCGATCCACCGCAGCGGATCAGCCATCCCGCCATTGACGGGGACGGGACGGAAACGGTGGTTTCCTTCACCGTCAGGCCCGGTCTGCTGCGCCATTTCACGACCGACGGCAAGCTCGTCGTCGATCTCGTCGATGCGCCCTCCGCGAACGGGGCAGGATCGCCGGAAACGTCCGCACCGGCCCGGGCCTCGGTCGCGTCCGGCGGCGACGGTGATGCGGGGGCGGCCCCGGCCCCGGCGACGGCGCCGCGGGAAGGGGCGGCAACGCCCCCCCCGGCAACCGCGGAGGCGGTGCGGGTCAGCGCCGAGATCGACGGCGATGACCTCCTGCTCGCCTATCACTGGGATACCGAGACCGCCGCGGCGGTATTCGCCCGCGCCGGATATCTGTGGGTGGTGTTCGAAAAGCGACGAGTGGTGGACCACAGCGCGCTCGACCTCAGCCCGGGCTCCTTCGTCGGCGAACGGTTGCGCTCGCTCGATGTGCGGGAGAGCCCGCACCACAGCGTGCTGCGCTACCGCCTGCGGGACGATCTCCATGTCGCCGCCCGCCGTGACGGGACGATCTGGCGCATCCGTCTGACCCCCGCCGAGACGCGACCGCGGTTGACCATCGAGGCCGTGGTGCAGCCGAGCCCTGCAGGGCCGCGCCTGTTCATCTCGGGCGGCGAGGTCGGCGCCGGAATCCGCCTTCATGATCCCGAGGTGGGCGATGACATCGATGTCGTTCCCTTCGGCGAATCGGGGCATGGAAATACCGCGGTCCAGCGATATGTGCAGTTTGCCCTGCTGCCAAGCGCGCAGGGCCTGGTCGTCGAGAACCATGACAGCGATGTGCTGGTGACGCGGCAGAAGGGCGGGGTCGCGATCGCCGGCGAAAGCGGCCTTCTTCTATCGCGCTCGAGCCTGGACGGAGGCGGCGATGCATCCTCGGCCGATGCGGCCTCGAAGCTTGTCGATTTCGCCGCCTGGCGTCGCGGGGGGCGGCGCGACTTCGTGCGCAACGAGCATGCCCTGCTCGTGCGTCTCTCGCGAGCGACACCGGCGGAGCGACGGCAGGCGCGCTGGGACCTGGCCCGCTTCTATCTGGCGCACGGCGCCGCGGCCGATGCCATCGGACCGCTCGAGCTGATGCGCGAAGTGGATGCCGATCTCGAAAGGAATGCGCCCTGGCTGGCGGTCCATGCGGTGACCCTCCTCCGGCTCGGGCGGGCCGGACAGGCCTTGTCCGAACTCCTTGATCCGAGCCTCGATGCCGAGCCCGAGATGTGGCTGTGGAGAGGGCTCGCCGCCGAAGCCGCGGGCAAGAACGCGGACGCGCTTGCCTATTTCGAGCAGGGCCGGGAGGCCCTGGCGGGAGCGTCTCGGGATCTTGCGATCCCTTCACAGTTCGCGTTGGCCCGCGCGGCGCTCGCGGAAAGCGATCTCGAGGAAGCGGCACGCGCGATCGCTGCCCTGCAGAGCTATCCGCTGGCGGCGGAAAAGGGTCTGGCCGTCGACTATCTCTACGGGCGCCTTGCCGAGGCCCGGGGCGACCTCGGAACCGCGCGGGCCCGCTTCGAGGATGCGGCCGGAGCGCTGGACCGTTCCCTTTCGGCGCATGCGCGCTTCGATCTTGTCAAGCTCGAGCTCCGCGAGAACAACATCTCGCCGGCCGAGGCGATCGCGATGCTCGAGCGCCTCCGTTTCGCCTGGCGCGGCGACGAGTTCGAGCAGGACGTCCTGGATCTTCTCGCCCGCCTCTATATCGATAGGAAGAAATATCGCGAAGGTCTGGAAACCTACCGACAGGCTGCGATCATCGCTGCCGACACGCCGCGCGGACGGAAGATCGCACGCAAGATGTCGGACATTTTCACGAAACTCTATCTTGAGGGGGCCGCCGACGACATGTCGCCCGTCGTGGCGCTGGCGCTGTTCTATGATTTTCGCGAACTGACCCCGCTCGGGGCCGAGGGCGACCGCATGATCCGGCACCTCGTCGATCGTCTCGTCGCCGTCGATCTTCTCGATCGTGCGGCCGAATTGCTGGAGCATCAGGTCAATTATCGCCTCGAAGGGGCGGCGCAGGCGATCGTCGCCGTGCGTCTGGCGAAAATCTATCTCCTCGACGACAAGCCGGACAAGGCGCTCGGCATCCTGCGCGCGACCCGGCAGACGGTCCTGCCGCGGGACGTGTCGAACGAGCGCCGTCTCGTCGAGGCGCGGGCGCTGATCGAGCTCAAACGCTATGAAGAAGCTCTCGTGCTGATCGAGGACGAGCGGTCGCGCGAGGCCGATACGCTGCGTGCCGACGCCTACTGGGAGAGTCAGGACTGGCCGCGGCTGGTGGCGACCGCGGAACGGCTTCTGGGCACGCGCTGGCAAAAGCAGCAACCGCTGAGCGAGGAGGAGCGCCAGCATGTCATTCGCGAGGCCATCGCGCTCTCCTTCCTCGATCGCCGGCAAGCCTTGCTGCGCCTGCGCGAGCGCTACCGCCCGCTGCTGAACAGCGGCGCGCTCGCGGGTGTCTTCGATGTCCTGACAAGCGACGATCCGCCGCCGGCCGGAGAACTCGCCCGCATCGCCGGCGAGCTCTCGCAGTCGGCGCGCTTCCGCTCCTTCCTTGCCGCCTATCGTGCCGAATTCACTTCCCCCGCCGCCGACGGCGGAGCCGCCACCAACGCGAGCTGAGCGGCGGCGGCGTTTGTTCCTTGCATCTCCGTCCCGGGATGGAGAAGCTGGACCACATGGTCCGGTGGCTTCTTCTTCTCATGGCGAGCATCGCCTCGTTTTCGGTGGCGGCGGGCGAGCATCGCGTCCGCGACCTCGGGATCGAGATCGGCGTGCTCGCACCGGGGCCCCTGAACGCGATCACCGATGTTGCGGGCGTGCGCGTCGGGCAGGTGAGCGTTCATGTCGGCAGGCGCATCCATACCGGTGTCACGGCGATCGTGCCGGCAGCGGGGAATCTGCGGTCGAGCCCGGTGCCGGCGGCGGTCCATGTCGCCAATGGCTATGGCAAGCTCGCGGGTCTGAGCCAGATCGAGGAGCTCGGCGAGATCGAGACGCCGATCGTGCTCACCAACACGCTCAATGTCGCCGAGGCCGTCGCCGGCGTCGTCGAATGGACGCTGGCGCAGCCCGGAAACGGGGCGGTGCGCTCGGTCAATGCCGTCGTCGGCGAGACCAATGACGGCTTTCTGAACGATATCCGGCGCCGGTATCTCAAGGCCGGTGATGTCAGGCGCGCCATCAGCATGGCGCATGCGGGCGCGGTGGCCGAGGGGGTCGTCGGGGCGGGCTCGGGCACCGTCGCCTTCGGTTGGAAGGGCGGTATCGGGACATCGAGCCGTCTCCTGCCGCGGGCCCTCGGCGGCTATCGCGTCGGTGCGCTCGTGCAGACCAATATGGGCGGCATCCTCGTCGTCGACGGGGTGCGCGTCGGCGAGGCGCTCGGGCAGTACTATCTCAAGGACCGGTTTGCCGCCGATGACCGCAGCGGCGACGGCTCGATCATGATCGTGCTCGCCACCGACGCGCCGCTCTCGGACCGCAATCTCGGGCGGCTCGCCCGGCGCGCGATCGCCGGGCTCGCCCGCACCGGCGCCAGCATGACCAACGGCTCGGGCGATTATGTCATCGCCTTCTCGACTTCGGACGAGGTGCGCCGCACCGCCGGCAACGGACCGCGTGCCATCGTCGATCTGCCGAACGGGGAGATGTCGCCGCTCTTCCAGGCTGCCGCCGAGGCCACCGAGGAAGCAATCCTCAATTCGCTCTTCATGGCGCATGACCTGGAAGGCTATCGCGGCAGTGTGCGCGCCCTGCCGGTCGCGGAGGTGATGCGCCTGTGGCATGCGGCAAAGGGCGGATGACGTGCGGCATGCCCTTGCCATCGGAGTGCAAGGTCTCTAATCCTCGAACGGCGCCCCGGCGGCTTTCGCCCTGCGGCGAAGGAGGATCCTTTGTCTAGCGAGAAGATCGGCCTTTATCCCGGGACCTTCGATCCCATCACCTACGGCCATCTGGACATCATCCGTCGCGGCCTGAAACTCGTCGATCGCCTGGTGATCGGGGTTGCGACGAATCCCGCGAAGACCCCGCTCTTCGATCTCGACGAGCGTGTGAACATGGTGCGCGCGGAAACCCGGGAGCTGGCCGAGCGGGTGGGCACCGAGATCGTCGTCCGCCCCTTCGATCAACTTCTCATGACCTTCGCCGAGAGTATCGGGGCCGGGGTGATCATCCGCGGTCTGCGCGCGGTGTCGGACTTCGAATACGAGTTCCAGATGGCGGGCATGAACGCCTATCTCAATCCCGAGGTCGAGACCGTCTTTCTGATGGCGGATGCCAAGTACCAGCCTATCGCCTCGAAGCTGGTGAAGGAAATCGCCGCCTATGGGGGGCGGGTGGACAGTTTCATCCCGCCGCGGGTGGCGCACGCGGTGAATGCGAAAATCGCACTTGCCCGCGGCGGCAGAATTCGGGACATGAAGCTCAAATAGAACCGGATAGAGGACGGATGTCGACGATGATGACGAGACTTTTCAGGATCTTGACACTCGGTCTGCTGGCGGTCGGCGCGGGCACGGCACCGGCGGCGGCCCAGGGCTACCCGTTGTTCGATCCCGAGAACACGCTCTATATGGACCTGCCGATGGGCCGGGTGGTGATCCAGATGCGTCCCGACAAGGCGCCCAATCACGTCGCCCGGATCAAGGAGCTGGTGCGCCGCGGCTTCTACGACGGGCTCGTCTTTCATCGTGTGATCGAAGGATTCATGGCGCAGACCGGCGACCCTCTGGGCACCGGCGAGGGGGGCTCGAGCCTCCCCGACCTCAAGGCCGAGTTCAACGATCTGCCGCATCTGCGGGGCACCGTTTCGATGGCCCGCACCGACGATCCCGACAGCGCCAACAGCCAGTTCTTCATTCTCTTCATGCCGGCGCACCATCTTGACGGCAAGTACACGGTCTGGGGTCGCGTCGTCTCGGGGATGCAATATGTCGACCAGATCGCGCGCGGCGAGCCGCCGCGCAATCCGACGCCGATCATCAGAATGCAGGTGGCCGCCGACGCCATGAAGGCGGAGCAGGCGGGCAAGGAGGAATAGTCACAGGTCGAGCGCGTTGTCGTCGATGCGCTCGGCGTGCTCCTGGATGAAGGCGAAACGCGGCTCCGCCCGCCGCCCCATGAGGCGTTCCACGAGATTCGCGATCGCCTGCCGCTCCGACCTGTCTTCGGGCAGGGTGACGCGCAGGAGCACGCGCCGGCCCGGCGCCATCGTCGTTTCACGAAGCTGCGCCGGCGGCATTTCGCCGAGGCCCTTGAAACGCGCAACCTCGACCTTGCCCTTGCCGGCGAAGTCCTCGGCGAGCAGCGTCTCCTTTTCGGCATCGTCACGGGCGTAGCGCACCGTCCCCCCCCGCGCCAGGCGATAGAGCGGCGGCTGGGCGAGATAGAGGCGGCCCTCGCGCACGAGCGCAGGCATCTCGCGAAAGAAGAAGGTCATCAGCAAGGTGGCGATATGCGCTCCGTCGACATCGGCGTCGCACATGACGATGACCCTCTCATAGCGCAGGGCAGCGGGATCGTACTGCTCGCGCGTGCCGCAGCCGAGCGCCTGAATGAGATCCCGGATTTCCTGATTCTGCGCGATCTTCTCGGCGCTGGCGCTGGCGACGTTGAGGATCTTGCCGCGGATCGGCAGCACCGCCTGGGTCTTGCGGTCGCGTGCCTGCTTGGCGGAGCCGCCGGCGCTGTCACCTTCGACGATGAAGATCTCGGTGCCCTCGGCACTGTCGAGCGCGCAATCGGTGAGCTTGCCCGGCAGGCGCAGGCGTCGTCGCGCCGTCGCCGTGGCGCGCTTGACCTCGCGTTCGGCGCGTCGCCGCAGGCGCTCGTCAAGGCGTTCGATGGCCCAGCCGAGAAGCGCCTGTCCGCGCGCCGGGTTTTCCGCCAGCCAGTGATCGAAGGCATCGCGCACCGCCTGATCGACGAGCCGGCTCGCTTCGGGGGATGACAACCGTTCCTTGGTCTGGCCCTGGAACTGCGGCTCCTTGAGAAAGACCGAGAGCATGAGCACGGCGGCGCCGGTGACATCGTCGCCGATGAGCTGCGCCGCGCGGCGATTGCCGACCATCTCGCCATAGGCGCGCAGGCCCTTGAGAAGCGCCATGCGAAAGCCGCTCTCATGGGTGCCGCCCTGTGGCGTGGGGACGGTGTTGCAGTAGGACGAGGTGGAGCCGTCGCCGAATTCCGGCCATGCGATGGCCCATTCGACGCGCCCGCTCCCATCGGCGAAGGCGGCACGGCCCGAGAAGAGCTCGTCGCCGGCGAGCGATCGTCCCCTGAGACTCTCCTCGAGAAAATCCGCAAGGCCGCCGGGAAAGTGAAAGGTCTCTTCCTCCGGCACCTTTTCGGCGCCCTCGAGATGGGTCGCATCGCAGCGCCAGCGGATTTCGACACCACGGAAAAGATAGGCCTTCGAGCGCGCCATGCGATACAGACGTGGGGCGCGGAAATGCACCTTGTCGCCGAATATCTCGGGGTCGGGACGGAAGCGGACACGCGTGCCACGGCGATTCTGCACCGCACCGAGATTCTTCAGCGGCCCCTGCGGTCGGCCGCGCACATAGCTCTGGCGATAGAGCTGCCGATCGCGCGCGACCTCGATCTCGAGTTCCGCGGAGAGGGCGTTGACCACCGAAATCCCGACCCCGTGCAGGCCGCCCGCCGTGGCATAGGCGCCGGCCTTGAACTTGCCGCCCGAATGGAGCGTGGTGAGGATCACCTCGAGCGCCGATTTGGGGGCGAATTTGGGGTGCGGATCGACCGGGATGCCGCGGCCGTTGTCGCTGACGGTGACCGAGCCGTCGGCGCCATATTCGACCTCGATGCGGCTCGCATGGCCGGCCACCGCCTCGTCCATCGCATTGTCGAGGACCTCGGCGACGAGATGGTGCAGGGCCCGCTCATCGGTGCCGCCGATGAACATGCCGGGGCGTTTGCGCACCGGCTCGAGACCCTCGAGAACCTCGATATGGGCGGCGGAATAGTCCTCGCTCGTCTTGCTGACGTCTGCAAACAGATCGGCCATGAAAACTCGGCTACGCTGACAGGGACTTCGCGCCTTCCGCGGTAATATAGGGGGTCCCGGTCGTCAAGGATAACAATATCTGGGGGCGTGAAGCTGTGCACGGCGGCAAGGGGCGGCCGTGGCGGGGCTCAATCGAAGAGGGCGTCGATCGCGGCCTGATCGCTTGCCCTCCCATCGCCGTCGTCCGCTTCTTCGCCCGCCTCGAAGGTGCGGTCGACATCGCTCTGATCGAGTGTCGTCGTCGAACCGTGGATGATCCCCGAGAGCATCTCGAGAAGAGCATGTGCCTGCGCCATCCGGGGTTCGAGGATCCGATGCATCGCTTCGCTCGTTCCGCCGTCCCGGCCGAGGGCGGCGATGGTGTCGAGAATGACGGCGTTGAGCGCCGCGACATGGTGATCGAAGGCATTCCGATAAACCGTCGGCGCGCATTCATAGGCCTCGATGGCAAGGGCGCCATCTTTGAATCCGCTCTCGCGAAAATGGTCCGTATATGACTTCGGCGCCCAGAGCGCGATCTCGTCGAGCATCTCCGGCATGTCGGGCAACATCTCAAGAAGCATGATCACTTCATTGAAATGATTGAGATAATCCGTAGCAAGGAAGGTCTTCTCGTGGATGTTCGTACCGGCCAGGCGACACTGCATGGCCCGCTGCTCTGCGCTGAGAGGCGGGTCGGTGGGGGGGACGATCTGGATCGAGTCGTTACGCGATTGGGGGCACATCTTGAGAACCGAGCCTAAGGGGCCTTTCTTTCACTTCTCTTAATCAACGGCCAAGTGGTTGCGTCGGCAAGATGTCGTCTGCCCTGCGGCATCGGGGGCGGGAAATCCTGCCGAACCGGTCCGACGGATATGGTAATCTTCTGCGGCAAGGCATGGGGAGAGGTCGGATGCCGTCAGTCGGGCCATGGCGCCGCGTCTTCAGGCGACTGAAATGGTCGCGCGAGGACGCGCCGACGGTCAAGATCGGCGATCGCTTCTACGAGTTCGGCAATTGGGACTCGGTGTGGGTCGTCGAACGCATTCTCGAGCCGCGTGGTGTCGGGATCCCCCATGCCGTGATCAGCCACGTCCGCCTTCGCTCCGAGCGACGCCTCGTCGCCCTGTCGAGCCTGCTCGACACCAGCCGCTACGCTCGCGACGAGCGGCAACCCGGCCGCGGTCCGGCGGAGAGCTTTCGTCGCCGCCGGCACGACCCGCCGCGGGCCTACGGGACGGAGTCGGCGAAAAATGTGCGATCGATGTAGAATTGTGCATTGCAATATAATTTGATGCAGTGCAATATCACACCGTCTCTTCTTGAGGCGATCCTCCCCAAGGATCCGACTTCGGGCCGGATATTCCATCGTCGGACGGCGTATCCGGCCCTTTCTTCTCCGGGTCGTCATGACGGTCGCCGGTGCGGCGAACGCCTTGCGCGGCGCGTCGTGGACGGCGCCGCTTCAATCTCATGGACAACTGCTCTAGAAGACGGTCAGCAGTGGCGACATGCGAGGGGTGTGCGGGCGATGAACGAACTGGAGTATCTGGCGCCGGAAGACGGTTTTCTCGGTCTTGGCGAAGCGGATGCCGCGTCTCCCGAGCAGGCGCAGGCGGTGATCGTTCCGTTCGGGCTCGAGGCCACCGTCTCTTACGAAGGCGGGACCGCGCAGGGGCCGGCGGCGATGATCGCGGCCTCGCGCGAGGTCGAGCTCTTCGACGAGGAATTCTGGACCGAGCCGGTACGCCATTTCGGGGTCGTGACGCTCGCGCCGCCGGAGATCGAGCCCGGGGTCGCCCGGGCGGTGGATCAGCTTGCCGGGATCACGGACAGGGTGCTCGAGAGCGGGCGCTTTCCGATGGTTTTCGGTGGCGAGCATTCGATCACGCCGGGGGCCGTGCGGCCTTTTCTCGAACGCGTCCCCGATCTCGCGCTGCTGCATTTCGACGCCCATGCGGATCTGCGCGACAGCTATGAAGGCGAGCGCTTCAGCCATGCCTCGGCGATTCGCCGGGTGCTCGACGATCCCGGCGTCGAGGTGGTCTCGGTCGGGATCCGCAACATCTCGGCGAGCGAGGTTCCGTTTTTCGAGGAAAACCGGCATCGCATCCACATCCACTGGGCAAAGGACAAGGCCCTCTGGACCCTGGACAAGATCGTGGAGCCTCTGCGCGGGCGGCCGGTCTATCTCACCTTCGATCTCGACGCCTTCGATGCCTCGCTGATGCCGGCCACGGGGACGCCGGAGCCGGGCGGACTCTTCTGGGACGACGCCATGGCGATCATCCGCAAGACGGCGGCGGTGGCCGATATCATCGGTGCTGACATCAACGAGCTCTCGCCGCGGCCGGGACTTCATGGCTGCGATTTCCTCGCCGCCAAGCTCGCCTACAAGATCCTCTCCTTCGCCCTTCTCGGCGTTCCCGAGAATCACGGCAGCCGGCCGAGCAATTCCTCGCTGCACTGAGGGGCCGGTCAGCTCTCGGCGATCTCGACGAGGACCGCGCCTTCCTCGACTTGCGCGCCGACGGTGGCGGCGAGGTTCGCCACCGTTCCGGCGCGCGGCGCCGTCAAGGTATGTTCCATCTTCATCGCCTCGAGCACGAGAAGCGGCGTTCCACGCTCGACCTCTGCGCCTTCGGTGACCAGAAGATCGAGGACCTTGCCCGGCATCGGCGCCGTCACGGCGCCCGGGCCTGCGGCATCCTCCTCGGGATCGAAGCGGGCCGAGAGGCGGCGCAGGCGCACGCTTTCGCCGCCGTGGATGACGCACAGCTCCTCGCGTCCGACAAGGACGGTGGCGTTCTCGACATGGCCGTCGATTTCGACCCGCAGCCGGCCGTCCTCATAGCGGTCGATGCGTGCGATCATGCCGTTCCCGTCGATTGCGAGGTGATAACCGTCGCCGCATCCGGTGATCGCGACCGTGCGGTGGGCGTCCGTGGCGTCGATGAAGGACTGGCTCTCGGAATAGGGAAGGTTGAGCCGCCAGCCGCCCCCCGTGCGCCAGGGGCTCGGGGGGGCGCCGTCATCCGCGCCGGCCCGGCTTTCCCGCTCGCGGCGAGCGGCAAGGATGCCGAGCGTGGCGAGGGCCAGGACGTGCGCTGCCGCCGGCTCGGCCTCCGGCACGAGGGCCGCGCGATGGCGCGCGAGAAAGCCGGTGTCGATCGCGCCGTCGGCGAAGGCGGGATGGCGGGCGAGGCGTTGCAGAAATGCGAGATTGGTGGCAAGCCCGGTGATCTCGGTGCGGGCGAGTGCGCGTCGCAGATGGGCGAGCGCGCTGTCCCGATCCGCGCCCCAGACGATGATCTTGGCGATCATGGGGTCGTAATGAACGCCGATCGCGTCGCCCTCGCGCACGCCGGTGTCGGTTCGCGCATGCGGGTCATCGAGCGGCGGACGGAAGCGGGTGAGCGCACCGGTGGCGGGGAGGAAGTCGCGCTCCGGGTCCTCGGCATAGAGCCGCACCTCGATGGCGTGGCCGTCGATTGCGAGATCCGTCTGTGCGAGCGGCAGGGGCGCGCCGGCAGCGACACGGATCTGCCACTCGACGAGGTCCTCGCCGGTAATCATTTCGGTCACCGGATGTTCGACCTGAAGGCGCGTGTTCATCTCCATGAAATAGAAGGGGGCGTCTTCGAGACCCTCCGCGACGTCGACGATGAACTCGACCGTACCCGCTCCCTCATAGCCGACGGCGCGGGCGGCGGCGACGGCGGCCGCACCCATCTTTTCGCGCATGTCGGCGGCGATCCCGGGGGCGGGGGCCTCTTCCACCACCTTCTGATGGCGGCGCTGCAGAGAGCAGTCGCGTTCGAAGAGATGGACGACATGGCCGTGGGCATCGGCAAAGATCTGCACCTCGATATGGCGCGGGACCTCGATCAGCTTCTCGATCAGCACCCTATCGTCGCCGAAGGCCGCCTTCGCCTCGCGGCGGCAGGCCTTGAGCGCGGCGGCGAAATCGTCCGCGGCATCGACCCGGCGCATACCCTTGCCGCCGCCTCCGGCGGCCGCCTTGATGAGCACCGGAAAGCCGATCCTCCCGGCCTCCCGTGCGAGCCGTTCCGCGCTCTGCGCGCTGCCGTGATAGCCGGGAACGACGGGCACGCCGGCCCTGGTCATCAGACGCTTGGCCTCGTCCTTTTTCCCCATCTTCTCGATCGCGGCCGTCGGCGGGCCGATGAAGACGAGTCCGGCCGCGCGACAGGCGGCGGCGAAGGCGGCGTTCTCGGCGAGAAAGCCGTAACCGGGATGGATGGCTTGCGCCCCCGTTTTCCTGGCCGCCGCGATGATCCGCTCGCCCGCAAGATAGCTCTCGGCGGGTGGCGGCGGGCCGATATGCACCGCCTCGTCGGCGAGCGCCACATGCAGCGCATCGCGGTCGGCGTCGGAGAAGACGGCCACCGTGTCGATCCCCATCGAGCGCGCGGTGCGGATGACGCGACAGGCAATCTCGCCGCGATTGGCGATCAGGATTTTCCCGAACAGCGCACTCATTCGATCACCCAGTCGGGCTTGCGCCGGGCGAAGAAGGCGGCCATGCCTTCGCGTGCTTCCGCCGAGGCGCGCCGGGCGGCGATGCGTGCGGCCGTATCGTCGCGAAGCTCGGCATCGGGGGGCCGGTGGGCGATCTCGGCGATCAGCTCCTTGGCCGCGGCCTGCGCGCCGGGGGCGCCGGCAAGCAGTGCATCGACGAGCTGGGAGCCCGCGGATTCGAGGTCCTCCTCGCTGCCCACCGTCTGATGAACAAGCCCCATCGCACGCGCGGTCTCGGCATCGAAGCGTTCGCCGGTGAGGAAATAACGTCGCGCCGCGGAGACGCCGATCCTGGGGAGGACATAAGGCGAGATCGTCGCCGGAATGAGCCCGAGGCGCACTTCGGTGAACCCGAAGCGCGCATTGCGAACGGCGATTGCGATGTCGGCGCAGGCGACGAGTCCGGCGCCGCCGCCGAGCGCCGCGCCCTGCACCAGCGCCAGCGTCGGCTTGGGGCAGCGGTCGAGGCTGTGCAGCATCTCCGAGAGCTTGAGCGCATCGGCATGATTCTGCTCCGCGCTGTAGCCGGCGGCGGCTCTCATCCAGTCGAGATCGGCGCCGGCGGAGAAGGCCGGGCCCGCACCGGTGAGCAGTACGACGCGCACCGCCGGGTCCCGGCCGAGACTCGCGAAAGTCGCGGCCAGCGCCGCGATGAGGGCGTCGTTGAAGGCATTGCGCTGCGCGGGGCGGTTCATCGTCACCCGCGCCACCCCGCGGTCATCGATCTCGGTCAGGAGGATGTCGGTCATCGGGGTTATGCCTCGTTCATCGGGGGCGCGGCAGACCTCTTCGGGCCGGCGAAGCCGCTTCGAAGTCCGTCGATATGCTCGAACAGGCCAGCGCTGACATTGCGCCAAAGCGGGTCGAGAATGATACGGACGCCCTCGCGCCGCGCCAGTATGGCGGCGGGAACGAAGTCGGCGTCTCCGGCCACAAGGACGATCGTGTCAACCTGTTTTTTCAAGGTCAGCGATGCGATATCGATGCCGATCCGCATATCGACCGCCTTGTGCCGGAATCCGGGCGCGAAATCGTCATCCGTCAACTCGGCCACGGTGCGCTCACCTTTCAGCAAAGCGATCTGTGCACCTTCGTTTAACACCCAGGCGCGCTCGCGGACGACCTCGCCGAGGCGAACGGCAAAATTCGGGCGCTTTCGCAGCGCTTCGAATAAGCCCAGCCGGAAGCGTGCTTCGGCGGACTTGGCATAGTCAATGCTGCGTCGGCTGACCGGCAAGTGCCCTTTGTTCACATAGGGCGTCGCATCGTAGAAGAAGCAGCGATACAAGAGCGCATGGCAGTTCTGTGCGTATGCAACTTTGTTCAATTGATCCAAGTGATTATAGACGAGTTGACCAATGGATTTGGCGACCTGGGCCGGATTGGCCCGGTCAACGTCCGGGCGAACCGTGGGCAAGCGCTTCAGAAAATAGCCGCCGTCGATGAGAATTGCCGCTTTGGTCATGCGGCCCTCGTCAATAAGAAAGCCCCAAGGGGTCGGCCGGGCTCTTGATCGCGAGGAGCCCGACGTACTGCCAAGGGGCGGATCGACCTTACGTATAGGACCTCGTTCGAACATTCAAGGCGAGCCGGCATGGCTCTTCCTCCTCTACATCCGGAAGACGCCGAAGCGGGTGGGCCCGATCGGCGCATTGAGCGCCGCCGAGAGCCCGAGCGCCAGCACGCGGCGGGTGTCGGCGGGATCGATGACGCCGTCGTCCCAGAGCCGCGCCGAGGCGTAATAGGGATGCCCCTGCCGTTCGTACTGTTCGCGGATCGGCGCCTTGAACGCCTCTTCCTCCTCCGCGCTCCATCTCTTGCCCTGCGCCTCGAGCGCATCGCGGCGCACCGTGGCGAGCACGTTCGCCGCCTGTTCGCCGCCCATCACCGAAATCCGCGCATTGGGCCACATCCACAGGAAACGCGGGCCATAGGCACGGCCGCACATGCCGTAATTGCCGGCGCCGTAGGAGCCGCCGATGATGACGGTGAACTTGGGAACGGTCGCACAGGCGACCGCGGTCACCATCTTGGCTCCGTCCTTGGCGATGCCGCCGGTCTCGTATTTCCGGCCCACCATGAAGCCGGTGATGTTCTGCAGGGAGACGAGCGGGATGCCGCGCTGGCAGCAGAGCTCGATGAAATGTGCGCCCTTGAGCGCGGATTCCGAGAACAGCACCCCGTTGTTGGCGAGAATGCCGACCGGATAGCCGTGGATATGGGCGAAGCCGGTGACGAGTGTCGTGCCGTAGAGTTTCTTGAACTCGTCGAATTCCGAGCCGTCGACGAGGCGCGCGATCACCTCGCGCACGTCATAGGGGTGACGGGTGTCCCGGGGGATGATGCCATA
>CAZAEP010000002.1:0-38959 GCA_964484045.1 uncultured Sphingomonadales bacterium | reverse complement strand
TGATTGCCGCGGGTGGCGCGCAGAGTGAGCGTGATCAGCGGTCGCTCGACCTCCTGCAGCACGCGGTCATAGAGGCCCGGCGGCGGCAGGGCCTCCCCATGCGCCGAAAAGTAGCGTTCGAGATGATGCTCCACCGCTCCCTGCAGCCCCTTTTCACGCGTTGCGGTCGACGCAGGCCGATCGGCCATGAGCGCGCGCCGGACACTCTCCTTGCCGATCCGGTCCTCCACCGTGAGCGCCATCAGGCGCTGGATGAAATTCTCCAGCTCGCGAACATTTCCCGGCCAGTAATAGTCCCTGAGCGCCGCCAGCGCCGCCGGCGTCAGACGCTTGGCGGGGAGTCCCCTCGCCTCTCCCCTGGCAAGAAAATGGGCGACGAGGTCGGGGATGTCGTCGAGACGTTCGCGCAGGGCGGGAACATGCAGGGGAACGACATTGAGGCGATAATAGAGGTCCTCGCGGAAGCGTCCGGCGGCGACCTCCTCGGCGAGCCGCTTGTTGCTCGCGGCAATGATCCGGACATCGGCCCGGATCGGACGGCTGCCCCCGACCGTGGTGAATTCGCCTTCCTGCAACACGCGCAGGAGACGCGTCTGCACCTCGAGCGGCATGTCGCCGATCTCGTCGAGAAAGAGCGTGCCGCCATGGGCCTGCTCGAAGCGTCCGATGGCGCGTGCGGTGGCACCGGTGAAGGCGCCGCGCTCGTGGCCGAAAAGGGTGCTTTCGATCAGCTCGCGCGGGATGGCCGCCATGTTGACGGCGACGAAGGCGCGTTTCCGGCGGCGCCCCATGGAATGCAGGGCGCGCGCGACGAGCTCCTTCCCGGTCCCCGATTCGCCATCGATGAGCACCGTCACGTCGCTGGTCATCAGTCGCGCCATCGCCCGGTAGAGCGCCTGCATCGCCGGCGAGCGGCCGATCAGCGCGACATCGTCCGAAACGCTGCCGCCCGCCAGATCTTCCGCGGCCTCGCTGATCCGGCCCAAGGCCTGGCGCACGCTCTGCTCGAGCGCCTCGAGATCGAAGGGTTTGGCGAGATAGTCGAACGCCCCGCGCTCGGTCGCCTTGACCGCAGTGACGAGCGTATTCTGCGCGCTGATGACGATTACCGGGAGGTCCGGGCGCGCGGCGGCGATCCGCGGCAGGAGATCGAGGCCGTTGGCGTCGGGCATCAGCACATCGGTGATCACGACGTCGCCGTCTCCCTTGCTGACAAGGTCCCATAGCGCCGCCGCCGTTGCCGCCGTCGTGACCTCGAACCCGGCGGCCGAAAGGCTTTCCTCGAGCACGTGGCGGATCGCCCGATCATCGTCGGCGACGATCACATGCGGGCGCGTCGGCACGAATTCGCTCATTCGCCCGTCCCCTCCCCGGCCGCCGGAAGAAGAACCCGGACGCACGTCCCCGCAGCGCTCGTGTCCAGCTCGATGAGTCCGCCATGCGCGGCCACGAGCTTCGCCACCATGGCAAGACCGAGGCCACGCCCGCCCTCGCGGCCGGTGACGAAGGGCTCGAAGATGTGCGCGCGGAGGGCAGGGTCGATCCCGGGGCCGCGATCGCTGACGGCAACCTCGATCGGCACGCCCTGCATCGTGCCATCGGGCCCTCTGGCGCGCACTCCATGGCGATAGGCGGTGCTGACCAGGATCAGCGCCCTGTCTTCACTTTCTCTTTTCCCTGCAGAGGCGTGTATGGCGTTCTTCATGAGATTGAGGAAGATCTGAACGAGCGCATCGCGATCACCCGACACCATCGGCAAGGAGGGGTCGTATTCGACCCTGATATCCGCCGCGACCCTCTCGGCCTCGCCTGCGAGCAGGGCCCGAACATGATCGAGCACGCTGTGGATATTGACCGCCTGGCGGGGCAGCGGGCGATCATCGCTGAATTCCTCGAGTTGATCGACGAGGCGGCGGATCCGGTCCACCTCGTCGCGGATAAGACGGGCCAGCGAGCGCCGCTTCTCGTCCTCGGTACGTTCGAGAAGCTGCGCCGCTCCACGGATGCCCGAGAGCGGATTCTTGATCTCGTGGGCAAGCATTGCCGCAAGGCCGAAGGCCGAGCGCGCTGCGCCTTCAAGCTCGCTTCGCGGCTGATGCAGACCCGCCGGTGCCCGCATGGCAATGACCAGAAGCGCGTCTCCCGCTCGGTCCGCGACGGGAACCGCCTGAATATCGGCGGCCCGGCCCTGATGTCGTCCCGACAGGGCGACATCGCGGGCCACCGTCAGCGATCCATCGCGGCGCGCGCGCATGAGGATATCGCAGACCGCAGGTGCGGAGCCGAACAGGGTCTCGGCCCGCATCCCCGCGAGACTTCCGGCGCTGCGTCCGAAAAACCCCTCCGCGGCGGCGTTGGCGAAAACAATCCGGTCGTCTTCGGCGACGAGGAGCAGGATCTGCGGCAGGGCATCGAGGATTTCCCGCTCGATCCGCGGCAGGCGGGCTGCCGGGGGCAGATGACCGTCATCCATCGTCACGCGGCGCGGCGCGCCAGAAGCGGCTCGTAGAAGGCAGCGATCGCCGCCCGTGCCGCTACAGCTCCCGCGATGCGATTGTAGCGGTTGCGGAACTCGGCCGAGCCCGGCAGCCCCTTGGTGTACCAGCCGACATGCTTGCGCGCCATGCGCACACCGGTGATCTCGCCATAATGCGCGATCATGGCATCGAAATGCGCAAGCACGATCGCGGCCTGCGCCTCGAGCGGCGGCGCGGGGCGTTTCTCCCCGGTCCTCAGATAATGGCGCACCTGCGCGATGAACCACGGGCGTCCATAGGTGCCGCGGCCGATCATCACGCCGTCGGCGTGCGAGAGCGCGAGCGCGCTTGCGGCATCCTCCTCCGTCAGGATATCGCCGTTCACGAGAACGGGCACCGACACCGCCTCCTTGACGCGGCGGACGAAGGCCCAGTCGGCGCGCCCGTTATAGAGCTGGGCGCGGGTGCGGCCATGAACCGTGATCATCCTCACGCCGAGCGCCTCGGCGATGCGCGCGAGCTCCGGGGCGTTGCGGTTCGCCTCGTTCCAGCCGGTGCGCATCTTGAGCGTCACGGGAACCGAGACCGCATTCACGGTCGCCTCGATGAGCCGCGCCGCGTGATCGAGATCGCGCATCAGGGCCGAGCCGGCCTCACCGTTCACCACCTTCTTCACCGGACATCCCATGTTGATGTCGATGATGTCGGCTCCAAGCTCTTCATTGAGCCGCGCCGCTTCCGCCATTGCCTCCGGACGACAGCCGGCGAGCTGCACCGCGACCGGACGCTCGGCGAAATCGGCACGGGCCTTGAGAAAGGACTCCCGCGTCTTGCGGATCATCGCTTCCGAGGCGATCATCTCGGTGATGAGAAGCGGCGTGCCGAAGCGCTTGACAAGGCGTCGGAACGGCTGGTCCGTCACCCCCGACATGGGGGCAAGGATCACCGGGTCTTTGATCTCCACCGGACCAATCGCTATAGAGGACGCAAGACGCGACATGCTGCGCGACTCCTCGTTCGATCCTGTTCTCTGGCGCCGACTGCCCAAAGTTTGAGCAATCTATATGGCAGAGCCTGCCCTCAATGCAACAGATGCGCCCCGGGTGGCGGCGGTGATCGTCGCCGCGGGACGCGGGATTCGCGCCGGCGGCGGATTGCCGAAACAGTATCGCACCATCGGCGATCGCATGGTGCTGAGCCGTACGGTCGTGGCCTTCGCGCGACATCCCCGCATCGACGACGTCCGTGTCGTCATTCACCCCGACGACCGGGTACTTTACGAGGCGGCGGTCGCGGGATTCGATCTGCCCGAACCCGTCCCCGGGGGCGCGACACGACAGGAGTCGGTGCGTGCCGGGCTCGAGGCCCTCGCCGCCGGGACCGCCCCGGAGGCGGTGCTCATTCACGATGCGGCGCGCTGCTTCGTTCCCGCCGCGGTCATCGACCGCGTCATCGACGCCGTCGACGCGACGCATGGGGCGATCCCGGCGCTGCCGGTGAGCGACACCTTGAAGCGCGCCGATGGCGAGCGCGTGCGCGGCACCGTGGCCCGCGCGGGACTCTATCGGGCGCAGACGCCGCAGGGCTTTCCCTTCGCCCCCATCCTCGCCGCGCACCGCGCCGCCGCGGCGCGTGCCGGTCTCACCGACGATGCGGCGGTGGCGGAAGCGGCGGGGCTCGCGGTGCGCCTCGTCGCCGGTGCGGAGGAGAATCTCAAGCTCACCACCGAGGCCGATTTCGCACGCCTGACGCGGCGCATGGATGCGCCCCGTCTGGAGCCCCGCACCGGATTCGGCTTCGATGTCCATCGCTTCGCTCCCGGCGACCATCTCTGGCTGTGCGGTGTGCGCATCGCGCATCCGGCCACGCTCAAGGGGCATTCCGACGCCGATGTCGCGCTGCACGCGCTCACCGACGCCCTGCTCGGCGCCATCGCGGATGAAGACATCGGGGCCCATTTCCCGCCGAGCGATCCCGAATGGCGCGGCGCCCCCTCGCACCGCTTTCTCACCCACGCCGCGCGCCGCGTTCGCGAGAAGGGCGGTGAGATCGCGCACTGCGATATCACGATTCTCTGCGAGGCGCCGCGGATCGGCCCGCACCGCGCGGCGATGCGTGCGCGCGTGGCCGGGATTCTCGGCATCCCGAACACGCGCGTCTCGCTCAAGGCGACGACGACCGAAGGGCTCGGCTTTACCGGCCGCGGCGAAGGCATTGCGGCACAGGCGGTGGCGACGGTGTTGTTGCCGAGTGATGCACCATGAGCCGGCTGGCCACGGCCCTTGCCACGCTGGGCGGTCTCGGGCGCATCCCCTTCGCACCGGGAAGCTGGGGCTCGCTGCTCGCCATATTTCTGGTGCCGGCGCTCCTCGACTGGCTGGGATCTGTCGGGTTCGCGCTCGCGACGCTCGCGGTCGCCGTGATCGGGATCTGGGCCGCGGGGAAGCATGAGCGCACGAGCGGCCGGCATGACGGCAGCGAGATCGTCATCGACGAGCTTGCCGGGCAGTGGGCGACGGTCCTGCCGCTCCTCTTCTTCGACGCCGTACTTCCCGCCCTTCTCGACTATCTCCTCGCCTTCCTCCTCTTCCGCCTCTTCGACATCTGGAAACCCTGGCCGATCGGTCGTCTCGATGCCGCCGTGCCGGGCGGCTTGGGCACCATGCTCGATGATCTCGTCGCCGCCATTCCCGCGGGGGCATTGCTGGTCCTCCTCCATTTCTTTGTCTTCCTGCGATAGGATCGGGCGTGCATGACGCAGTCGAGAGCGTGAGATGAGCCTCTTTTCCGGGCCCCTGGCAGTGCGAACCACCGCCTTGCTTGCCCATTGCCGCGCGCACGGAGTGAAAATCGCGACCGCGGAATCCTGCACCGGCGGTCTCGTCGCCGCCCTGCTGACCGAGATCGCCGGCGCATCCGACGTCTTCGAGCGCGGCTTCATCACCTATTCCAATGCCGCAAAGACCGGGCTTCTGGGGGTTGCGCGCGACCTCATCACACGGGAAGGAGCGGTCTCGGCGGCCGTCGCGCGGGCCATGGCCGAGGGCGCACTCGACCGCAGCGCCGCCGACCTCTCCGTCGCCGTCACCGGCATCGCCGGCCCCGGCGGCGGCAGCGCGGAAAAGCCCGTCGGACTGGTCTGGTTCGCGATCGCCCGGCGCGGCGCGGGGGCAGAGACCGTGGAGAAACGCTTCGGCGACCTCGGACGCAGTCGCGTGCGCCTGAAGGCGGTGGAAACCGCTCTCGACCTCCTGCTCGCGGCTAGCGGTACGCCTCGATGATGGCGTCGAAATCGTCGGCCCTGAGGCTGGCACCGCCGACGAGGGCGCCATCGACATTCTCCACCGCCATCAGCGTGCGCGCGTTGTCGGGCTTGACCGAACCGCCGTAGAGGATGCGGATCATTTCACCATCCTCGCCGAAGCGCCGCATGAGCGCCTCGCGAATTGTGCGGTGCACGACGGCGATTTCCTGCGGGCGCGGGGTACGGCCGCTGCCGATCGCCCACACCGGCTCATAGGCGATGGTCACCGCCTCCGGCGATGCGTCTGCGGGCAGCGAGCCCTCGAGCTGACGCTCTACGACCGCCACCGCCTCTCCGGCGGCGCGCTCCGCGGCGCTCTCGCCGACGCAGATGATGGCGATCATGCCGGCCCGATGCGCCGCCGCCGCCTTGGCGCGCACGAGCGCGTCGCTCTCGCCATGGTCCTGTCGGCGTTCGGAATGGCCGACGATGACGCAGCGACAACCGAGATCGGCGAGCATTTCGGCTGCGATGTCGCCCGTGTGCGCGCCGGCGGGCTCGGGATGGCAGTCCTGTGCCCCGATCACGAAACGGCGGTGATCGGTGTAGTCCATCGCCGGCGCAAGAAGCGTGAAAGGCGGGCATATGGCAATATCGCAGGCCGGCTCGCGCCGGAGCCTCGCCCAGAGCGCCTCGAGCTCGGCGAGGCTGGCGCGGGTGCCGTTCATCTTCCAGTTTCCGGCGACGAACGGGCGTGGCCTTGAGCCGGTCATAGGGCGGATCTCCCGGTCCGAGGCCGCGCAGTCGGCCTCTTTCTCCTTGCGCCGGGTGTAGCAAGGCCATAAGGAGTCGCCAAGTGCTGTCTCTCGCTCCGGCGTCGGACGGCCCGTCCGCCTTTCTTGACCGCAACCGGTGTGGTGCCGATGCTAAGCCAGATTCGCAGTGCCTTGAGCTCCTGGGCCGTTCTTCTTCTACTCGGCGTCCTGATCGCCAGTTTCGCGCTCTGGGGAATCCCCGATCTCTTCCGCGCCACCGGCGCCCGCGCCGTCGCCGAGGTCGACAATGTCGAGATCTCGGATGTCGAGTTCTCGCGTGCCTATGACAGTCAGATCCGACGCCTCGAGGCTCAAATCGGTCAGCCCATCGACCGCAGTCAGGCCCTTGCCCTCGGACTGCCGCAACAGGTGCTGCAGCAGATGATCGGACAGCTCGCCTTCGATCTCCACGCGCGTCGACTCGGGCTCCGGGCGGGCGTGAAGCAGGTCCTGGACGAACTCCGGAAATTCGAGGCATTCCAAGGCCTTGACGGGCAATTCGATCGCCGGGAATACGAATCGCAATTGCGCCGTCTCGGCCTGACGCCGGCCGAATTCGAAAAGCAGCTCATGGGAGACCTCGTACGCCAGCAGCTCGTCGACGCGCTCCTCGCGGCGCCGCCGGTCCCCGATCCCCTGGCCGCGCCCCTCTTTCGCTATCGACACGAGGCCCGCGCGGCGACCATCGTCTCGATCTCCACCGACGACGTGGGACCGGTGCCCGAGCCCACCGAGGCGGAATTGCGCGCCACCTACGAGGTCGACAAGAGCCGCTATATGACGCCGCCCTATCGCAAGGTCGTGCTCGCCGAGATCGCTCCCGATCGGGTGGCCAGGCCCGACGCGGTGAGCAAGGAGGAACTGGAGGCGGCCTATCAGGCGCGTCTTGCCGAGTATCAGGTCCCCGAGCTTCGGGACCTCGACATGGTCATCTTCGACATCAATGACAAGGAGAAGGCCGCGCGCTTCGTTGCCCGGGTGCGCGCGGGCGAGGATTTCTCTTCCGTCGTCAAGGAGATGACCGACTTCAAACCGGAAGAGGTGGCGCTCGGCGACCAGAGCCGCAGCGATCTCGAACAGGATTACAACAAACGGGTCGCCGAGGTGGCGTTCTCGACGCCCGAAGGCACGGTGAGCGAGCCGGTGCAGAGCGTCTTCGGTTGGCATGTGTTCCGCGTCAAGGCGGTCACCCCGCCACGCGAACGTACGCTCGAGCAGGTGGCCGCGACCCTGCGCCAGGAGGTCGCCCGCGAGAAGGCCTATGACGCGATCTACGATCTCTCGGTCAAGGCGGAGGACGCCCTGACCCGCGGCGCCGGTGTCGAGGAAATCGCCGAGACCATGGGGCTCGACCTCGTCCATGCGACGGTGACCCGCGACGGGCGCCTCAAGGACGGTGGGCAGGCACCGCAAGCGGTCCGCGACCATCTCCGGCAGATCTGGTCGATGGCCGTCGACGAGCCGCCGACGCTCGAGGAGACGCCGGACAACGGCTTCGTCATTCTCGACGTGACGGACGAGATCCCGCCCCAGCAGCGGCCTTTCGAAGAGGTCGTCGATGCGGTCAGGGCGAATATCATGTCGGAACGCCGCCTCAAGGCCGCCGGCGAGCGCGCCGACGAGATCGCGGCGCGCATTCGCAAGGGCGACGATCCGCATGCCGTCGCCGGGGAGTACGGCCTCACCGTGCTGCAGGCGCGGGGCGTGGTGCGCGAAGAGATCGGCCGCACGAGCAAGGTCGCCCCCGTCGTCGCCCGCCTTCTGTTTGAACTCGAGAAGCCGGGCGCGGTCGGCGTCGAGCGTGCGGCAACGGGCGGGGGCTATGTCGTGGTTCGCCTCGAATCCGTCCGTCCCGGAGAGCCCGAGAAGGATCCGAGCGCCTATGCCAGGCTCAAGGAAGAAGTCGGCCAGGCGATGGTGAACGACGCCCTGCTGCAGTATCAGCGCGCGCTTCTCGCCTCCATGGGAGTGGAAATCAACAATGTCCGCTTCCAGCAGATCGTCAATCCGCAGGGAAATTTCTAGAAGATGAACATCCTGCCGACGCGGCGGGAGGCCCTGGACAGCTATCGCGCGGGCCGGTCGCAGGTGCTCTATACGCACCTTGTCGCCGATCTCGAGACGCCGATCTCGGCCTATCTCAAGCTCGCCGCCGCGGCGCCGGGCAGCTTTCTTCTCGAATCGGTCGAAGGCGGCGCCGTCCGCGGGCGCTATACGATCATCGGCATGCAGCCCGACCTGCTGTGGCGCTGCTTTGGCGAGCGTGCGGAATTCGCCCGCCCCGGCGACGGCGCGTCGCCCCTCTGGCGGCCGTGCGGAGCACCGGCGCTTGCGGCCCTGCGCGGTCTGCTTGCGGACTCCCGCATCGACCTGCCCGAAAGTCTGCCGCCGATGGCCGCCGGTCTCGTCGGCTATATGGGCTATGACATGGTGCGGCAGATGGAGCGACTGGGCCCGCCCGGGCCCGATCCATACGGCGTGCCGACCGCCTGTTTCGTGCGCCCGACCGTGACCGCCGTGTTCGATGCCGTCCGCGACCGGATCACCCTTGTCGCGCCTCTGCGCCCCGATCCCGCCCGTGCCGCCGAAGAGGCCTACGAGACGACCGTCGCGCGCCTTGAAGCCGCAGTCGCAGCGCTCGCGCGCCCCCTGCCCCTCGACGAGTCCCTTGGCCCCGCGGGCCCCGCGGCGGGCGGCGGCATCACCGCGCACATGGAACGCGACCGCTATGCGACGATGGTCGAGGCGGCGAAGGAGCATATTCTGGCGGGCGATATCTTCCAGGTCGTTCTGGCGCAGCGCTTCTCGCGCCCCTTCGATCTGCCGCCCTTCGCGCTCTATCGGACGCTGCGACGCCTGAACCCCTCGCCCTTTCTCTATTTTCTCAATTACGAGGACTTCGCCCTTGTCGGCTCCTCGCCCGAGATTCTGGTCCGGGTGCGCGACGGCGAGGTCACGGTCCGTCCCATCGCCGGCACCCGCCCGCGCGGGGCCGACAGGCAGGAGGACGAGGCGCTCGCCCGCGATCTGCTCGCCGACCCCAAGGAGCTCGCCGAGCACCTGATGCTGCTCGATCTCGGGCGCAACGACGTCGGCCGGGTGTGCGTCCCCGGTACGGTTCGCGTTACCGAGCGCAACGTCATCGAGCGCTATTCGCACGTCATGCATATCGTCTCGAACGTCAGCGGTCGCCTTGATACCGCGAGATACGACGCTCTCGATGCGCTGATCGCGGGCTTTCCCGCCGGCACCGTCTCCGGTGCCCCCAAGGTGCGCGCCATGGAAATCATCGACGAGCTCGAGAGCGAAGGGCGCGGACCCTATGCCGGGGCGGTCGGATATTTCGCCGCCGACGGCTCGATGGACACCTGCATCGTCCTGCGCACCGCCCTTCTCAAGGCCGGGCGCATGCACGTCCATGCCGGCGCCGGGATCGTCGCCGACAGCGACCCTGAGCGGGAATGTACCGAATGCGAGAACAAGGCGCGGGCGCTCTTTCGCGCTGCCGAGGAAGCGGTCCGCTTCGCTGCCGCCAACCGCGCACCGGGGGCTGAGGAATAGGGTCGTCAGTTGCGGCCCGCGGCCGCCGTCGCCGACAGGCGCGACGGTTGCGGCATCTCGACGACCGCGCTCAAGGGCACGAGCACCAGCCCGTGCCGCTTCGCGGCCGGGATCCACTTTCCGATTGCATCGAGGGTTTCACGGTGGGGATGGCCGATGGCGACGGCCTGCCCGTGCCGCTTCGCCAGACGTTCGAGCCTTGCCAGTTGTGTGCGCACGGCCCCGGCATCCTGCTCGTTGTCGAGAAAGACATCGCGCGCGGCATGGGGCAGGCCGAGCGCCACCGCCTCGCGCTCGGCGACGGTGCCTGCTGTGGTGCGCGAATCGAGAAAGAGCAGGCCGCGGGCACGCAAGGCGCGCATGACCCGCCGCATGGCGCGGGGATCCTCGGTCAGGCGGCTTCCCATGTGATTGTTGACCCCGACATAGCCCTCGAATCGGCTCAGATTCCATTCGAGACGACGGTCGAACTCGGCGCGCGACAGTCGTTCCGCGAGAACCATCGGGCCGGGATCGCTGCCGCCACCCTTGGGCTCCATCGGCAGATGCACGAGAAGCTCGTGGCCGGCGGCGCGCATCATGGCGGCCTGCGCCGCGACCTCCGGCGCATAGGGCAGGAAGGCGAGTGTCAGGGGTCCCGGTATCGCCGCAAGGCGGCGCACTGCGGACCGATCGAGCCCGAGATCGTCGATGACGATAACCACCCGTGCCCGACCGCGCGCCGACGGCATCACCGCCGCGTAACGCTGCCAGGCCGGCTTGGCCGGGCGTGCCTTTTTCTCCACTCGGGCGACCGCGACCGACCGTCGTTTTTCGTGGACCGGCGGCGGCTTCACCGCCACGACGGCAGGTGCCGCGGGTACCGCGGCGCGCGGGGACGTCCCATCGCCGGGCAGGATCCCCAGCAGCCGCATCAGAAATCCGAGGACGACGACAAGAACGAGAAGAGCGAGAAAGGCCTGTCCGAGACGGCCCAGACGGGCCAGAAGCACGGAACGCCGCCGGCGATAGCGCCGTCGCGGCACATGGACCCGCGGCGCTCGGCGACCGAAGTCATTGGGGCGGCTGGTGCGGCGTGGCGCTGGCGGCATGCGGCGGCTATCTTTTGCGAAACGGCAATGTGTCGAAACACTGGCCCATTAGGCTCAAGATTGGTAAAAACTTTCTTGTCGAGCGACTGCGCTGCCCTCGTTGCCGCTGCGGTTGCGTCATCCTTGTCCCCTCCCTGCCCTGCGGCTGCAAAAGACATGCACCATGTTCATTCTGATCGATAACTACGACAGCTTCACCTATAATTTGTACCATTATCTTGAAGAGCTCGGAGCCGAAGTGACGGTCCACCGGAACGACGCGGTCGATGTCGAAGGCATCCTGAGCGCGGGAGCACGGGGCCTCATCATCTCGCCGGGCCCCGGTCGGCCGGAAGACTCGGGCATCACCGAGCCGCTGGTGCGGGCCGCGATGGGACGTCTGCCCGTCCTCGGCGTCTGCCTAGGCCACCAAGCGATCGCGTCCGTCTGCGGCGGCCGCATCGTACGCGCTCGCGAAGTCATGCATGGCAAGGTGAGCGCGATCCGCCATGACGGCAGCGGCATCTTCGAGGGTCTACCCTCGCCCTTTTCCGCCACGCGCTATCATTCCCTCACCGTCGAACGTGAAAGCCTGCCCGCCGCATTGCGCATCACCGCCGAGACCGCGGACGGTCTCATCATGGGCCTCGCCCACCGCCACCATCCCGTCTACGGGGTGCAGTTCCACCCCGAGAGCATCGCCTCGGAGCACGGTCATCGCCTGCTCGGCAATTTCATCGCCCTTTGCAGCCCGCGGGCGGCGGCCTGAGTCCCATGTCCCACGCCCCCTCTCCCTTGCGTCCCTATCTGCACAAGATCGCCGAGCGCACCGATCTGAGCCGGGCGGAGGCGCGCGAGGCCTTTGCCCTCATCATGGAGGGCGAGGCCAGCGATGCCGAAATCGCGGCACTTCTGATGGGACTTCGTGTCAAGGGCGAGAGCGTCGCCGAACTCACCGGGGGAGCGGACGTCCTGCGCGCCAAGGCGGCCCGCATCACTGCGCCGCCGGGCGCCGTCGACACCTGCGGCACCGGCGGCGACGGCCATGCGACGCTCAATGTCTCGACCGCGGCCGCGATCGTCGTCGCCGCCTGCGGCGTGCCGGTGGCGAAACACGGCAATCGCGCCGTGTCCTCGCGGTCCGGTTCGGCCGACGTGCTCGAGGCCCTCGGCGTCGTCATCGATCTGCCGAAGGAACAGTCCCAGGCCTGCCTTGACGGGCTCGGCATCTGCTTTCTGCTGGCGTCGCGACATCATAATGCGGTGCGTCATGTGATGCCGGTGCGGCGCATGCTCGCCATCCGCACGATCTTCAACATGCTGGGGCCGCTCGCCAATCCGGCAGGGGCCCGACGACAGGTGGTGGGCGTCTATGATCCGGCGTGGCTCGCGCCCTTTGCCGAGACCCTGAAGGCGCTCGGCTCGGAGCGGGTGTGGGTGGTGCATGGCCGCGACGGCGTCGACGAGATCAGCATCGCGCAGGAGACCGACGTCGTGGCCTGTGAAGGCGGAGTCCTCAGACGTTTCGTCGTCAGCCCCGAGACCGCCGGGCTTTCACGTCATCCGCTCGCCGCCATTCGCGGCGGCAGTGCGGAAGAGAACGCCGCCGCCTTGCGGGAGCTGCTGGCCGGTGCCCGCGGCGCCTATCGCGACATCGTCCTTCTCAACGCCGCCGCCGCACTCGTCGTCGGAGACCGTGTATCCGACCTTGAAGAAGGGGCGGCCATGGCAGCAAGAGCGATCGACAGCGGACGCGCGGCGCAATTGCTGAAGGACTGGGTGATGTTGAGCCGCAAGGCGGCACTTGCCGAGGCGGGAAGCGACGATGACTGATATCCTGTCGGAAATCTGCGCCCGCAAGCGGGCCCATGTCACGGCCATGAAGGCCAAACGTCCCTTCGCCGAGATTGCCGCCGCGGCTCGTGCCGCACCGCCGCCGCGGGGCTTTGCCGCCGCATTGCGGGCGGCCGGGGATGCTGGTCGATTCGGCCTCATCTGCGAGATCAAGAAGGCGAGCCCGTCGAAAGGGTTGATCCGCGCCGATTTCGATCCCGCGGCATTGGCTCGCGCCTATGAGGCCGGGGGCGCGAGCTGTCTGTCGGTGCTTACCGACGGCCCCTATTTCATGGGTGCGGACGCCGATCTCGTGGCCGCGCGACAGGCGACGTCACTGCCCGTATTGCGCAAGGATTTCATTCTCGACCCGTATCAGGTCGCCGAGGCGCGCGCGCTCGGAGCCGACTGCATCCTGCTCATCCTCGCAGCACTCGATGACGCCGAGGCAGGGACACTGGCTGCGGCGGCCGCGGACTACGGCATGGATGTCCTGATCGAAGTCCACACGGCCGAGGAACTGCAGCGGGCGGCCCGAGTTCCGTCCTCACTTGTCGGGATAAACAATCGTAATCTCAAAACCTTGCAGGTCCGACTGGAGACAACGCTTGAGCTTGCGCCCCGGCTTCCGACAGGACGTATCGGGGTTGCCGAATCGGGCCTTGCGAGCGCGGCGGATCTTGCCCGTTGTGCCGCCGCCGGCGTGCGCAGCTTTCTCATCGGCGAATCGCTGATGCGGCAGGCGGACGTGGCCGCGGCCACGCGACGGCTCCTGGAGCCCGCCGCATGAAGAAGGCTCTGACCCACCTCGATGAAAAGGGGGCCGCGCGGATGGTGGATGTGGGTGCGAAACCGGTGAGCGAACGCCGCGCGGTCGCCGAGGGGCTGGTGCGCATGACGGCGGCGACGCGCGATCTGCTGGCGTCGGGCGGCGGCAAGAAGGGGGACGCGCTCGCTGCGGCGCGCATCGCCGGTATCATGGCGGCAAAGCGGACCGCCGATCTCGTTCCGCTGTGCCATCCCCTGACGCTGACCCGGGTCGTGGTCGATCTCGCACCCGTCACGGACGGTATCGCGATCCGCGCCACGGTCGCGTGCCGCGAACGCACGGGTGTCGAGATGGAGGCGTTGACCGCAGTCAGTGTCGCCGCGCTGACGCTTTACGACATGGGCAAGGCGGTCGAGCGCACGATGCGCATCACCGATATCCGGCTGGTCGCGAAATCGGGGGGTGCATCGGGCGACTATCGGGAGGAGTCCGCATGCTGAGCGTCGATGAAGCGCGGCGGCGCATTCTTGATGCCATGACGCCGACTGCGCCCGAGTGCGTCATGCTCACCGAGGCCGCCGGCCGTGTTCTGGCGGCCCCCGTGATGGCGCGCCGAACGCAACCGCCGGCGGATCTCTCGGCCATGGACGGCTATGCGGTACGCGCCGCCGATGTCGCCGACGTGCCGGTCGAGCTGCGCCTTGTCGGCGAGGTCCCCGCCGGCAGCGCCTATGCGGAACGGCTCGGCGCCGGCGAGGCGGTGCGCATCTTCACCGGCGCGCCGGTTCCCGCGGGTGCGGACGCGATCGTTATTCAGGAAGACACCGAGCGCCCGGCGCCCGACCGCGTGCGCGTCCTCGCGGCAAGCGCCGTCGGCCGCCATATCCGGCGCGCCGGGATCGATTTTCGCGCCGGCGACCCCTTGCTCGCGGCAGGAACGCGGCTCGCCGCACGCCACATCATGCTCGCCGCGGCGGCCGACGCACCCTGGCTCACGGTTCATCGGCGTCCCCGCGTGGCCCTGCTCGCCACTGGCGACGAACTCGTGCGGCCCGGCGAGGGCGTCGATCCGCAGGCAATCGTGCAATCGATCACGCTGGCGCTTGCCGCCTTCGTCGCCGCCCGCGGCGCGATGGCAAACGACCTCGGCATCGCGCGCGACAATCGCGAGTCGCTGCACCGTCTCATCGCCGGGGCCGCAGGCGCCGACCTCCTGGTCACCGTCGGCGGTGCCTCGGTGGGCGATTACGACCTCGTGCGCTCCGGACTCGCGGAAATCGGGCTCGAGCTCGATTTCTGGAAGATCGCGCAAAAGCCCGGCAAGCCGCTTCTCTTCGGCCGACTGGGGAAGACGCCGATGATCGGACTGCCCGGCAATCCCGTTTCCGCCATGGTCTGCGCGCTGCTTTATCTCGGGCCCGCGATCGATCGCCTTGGCGGCGGTACGCCACGTTTGCCGCACAGGACGATGGGACGGTGTGCCGAGGATCTGCCCGCCAACGGGCCACGCGAGGCCTTCCTGCGCGCCGAAATCGCGGGCGAGGTCGACGGACTGCCGCTGCTTTCCGTGCAGAGCCTGCAGGACAGCAGCCTGCAGTCCGCTCTCGTGCGCGCCGACGCGCTGCTCCACCGCCCGGCCGACGCTCCGGCGCTCAAGGCCGGCGCGTCCGTAAGCGCCTTTCTTCTCGATCCGCAACCCGGCGCTTGACAGAACGATCCCGTGAACTAAACTGGAACAGATCGGAAACATGGCGTGGAGTGTCCCATGCTCACCGCAAAACAGCGGCAATTGCTGCTCTATATCCACGAATGTCTGGAAAAGACGGGGGTCTCGCCCTCCTTTGACGAGATGCGCGAGGCCTTGGGCCTGCGCTCCAAGTCCGGCATTCATCGCCTCGTCACGGCGCTCGAGGATCGCGGCTTCATACGTCGCCTGCCCAACCGGGCGCGCGCGCTCGAAGTCGTGCGCCTGCCCGACGCGGTTGCCGGCAGCCATGCCGGGGCGAAGGTGGTGCCGTTCACGCGGCCCGGGGCGGCACCCCCGGTGCTTGAGCGGATCGAGGTACCGCTCCATGGCAAGATCGCCGCGGGCACGCCGATCGAGGCGCTCGAGCGGGTCGACAGCCACATCGCGGTGCCACCGGAATTGCTCGGCCCGGGGCGACATTTCGCGCTGACCGTCGAAGGCGACAGCATGGTCGGCGCCGGCATCCTCGATGGCGACATTATTCTGATCGAGAGCTGCGAGACGGCGCACGACGGCGATATCGTGGTCGCTCTTGTCGACAACAGCGAAGCGACCCTGAAGCGTCTCAGGCGCATGGGCCCCGAAGTGGAACTCCTGCCGGAAAACCCGGACTACGCACCGCAGCGCGTTGCCGCGAACCGGGTGCGCATTCAGGGTCGTCTGCGCGCCCTTCTGCGGCGTTACTGAACGCGCTCCGTGTCCCCGGCCGCGTCGCGTGGCCCTGTCGGCGCGGGGCGTCCATGGGGCCATGGCGCCCACGGGCGTCGGCCGGTCGCTTGCGCGACCGTGCGGATGCGCACATTCTCTCCCTCAAGCCATATCGCGTGGGCGCCGCCCTCCATGATGGCACGCCGATCGATGAGCCACTTCGGATGCGGGCACCAGGCATCGACGGACAGGCGCGCGATCAGCAGGTCGGCGCGGAAGCAATCGTCGAGCAGCGCATCGGGACGCTTCGCGACGGCGATCCGCAGGGCGGGCGCGGTTTGACGTGCCGGAAACAGCAGGCAGCCGGCGCCGTCGCATGCGGCCGCCGGTGCGGCGGTTCCGCGGGCGCGATCCCAGCGCGCGATATGAACGCGACCATAATGCCGGGCCCAGGCCGAGCGCTCGAATCGCGCCCGCCGGAGCGTCGAGACATAGAGCCCGTCGGGCTCCAGCACGGCCACCAGGTCACCGTTGCGGCCGATGAGCATGTCGGGAGCGCGGTCGCGCGCCACCAGCGCGGTCGCCAATGCCAGCGGAAGGAGAGACAGGACGCGCAGGGCCGGTGCGCGCCAGATCAGCGCCCACAGCCCGCCAAGGGCCGCAAGGAGAAGGGCCGGCGGTGGAAAGGCGGCAAGATGAAGCGACGAGCCGGGCAGCGCCGCCACCTGTTCCGCTGTCCGGAGCACGATCTCCGTCCCCCAGCCCATCGGCACCAGTGCGACCGATTCCAGCCCGAAGGGCATCAGCACCAGGGCAAGAAGGCCCAGCGGCATGACCCAGAATGCCATCACCGGCACGGCCACAAGATTGGCGAGAAGGCCGTATGTCGTCAGACGATTGAAATGGAAGGCGGCAAAGGGCGCGATGGCGATCTCGGCGACCGCCGTCGTCACCAGCACGCCGAGAAAATAGAGCGCCAGCCTGCGGCCGGGGCCCGCTTCGCGGCTCAGTTCGGCCCAATGGGGCCCCAGCCGCTCATAGGCGGCGACAAGGGCGACGACAGCGGCAAACGACATCTGGAAGCTCGCCGACAGGACCGCCTCGGGCGCCAGCACAAGCACCACCAGCGCCGCAAAGGCGACGAGACGCAGGGAGATCGCCTGCCGGTCGAGAAGGAGTGCGAAAAGAACCACGCTCGTCATCAGGAAAGCGCGTTGCGTCGGGTAGGTGGCGCCGGCGAGAAGGAGATAGCCGAGCGCCACCCCCCAAGCCAGGACCGCCGCCACCTTCCGCGTATCCATGCGCAGCGCGAGGGCCGGAATGGCGGCGAGCAAGGCGCGCACGAGAAAGAACGCGGCGGCGGTCACGAGCCCCATGTGAAGTCCGGAGATCGCCAGCAGATGAGCCAGGCCCGCGGTCTGCATCGCCTCTTCGTCGGCGTCCGGAATGCCCCCTCTGAGGCCGGTCAGAAGCGCCGAGGCCATGGCGCCGGCACGTCCAGCGACCGCGGCACGAATGCGGTGATCGACGCTCAGTCTGAGACGATGCACCTGACGCCAGAAGCCGGGCCGCGCCGCGGATGCGCGTTTTTCCACCCTCGACAGGGCGAAGCCGACCCCGCCGATTCCCTGGAAATAGGCCTGGCGCGCGAAATCGAAAGCCCCCGGCGCCACCGGCCGGGGTGGCGGGGCGAGATGCGCGCGCAGGCGCACCCGATCGCCGGGTGCCAGCATGTCGGCGCCACCGCGGACGCGGAGCCGCAGCCGCTTCGGCGTCCCTGCCGCGGCAAGGCCCGCGACATGCGGTCGGCTCAACAGAATGCGCAAGGCACCGTCGGCCTGCGGTTCGATACGCTCGATCACGGCATCGATGCGAACGGCGCCGAGGTCGCGCGACAGAACCGGCGCCGCCACCTGCGCGGTTCGCCATTGGGCAAGGAGAAAGCCGCCCGCCAGGAGAGCGAGCGCCAGAGCGACGACGCGTCCGCGACGCCTCATGACGACGAGCAGCGCCATGGACACGGCGCCGCCGAGCAGGCCGAGGCTGATGGGCGGTTCGACGGATAGCGCGAAATAGAAAAGGATGCCGAGCGCCGGCGGCAGCGGCACCCACAGGACCCAGCGATCGCGTTCCTGCACAAGGAGAGCGGAGAGCGCGGCGGAAAGTCCGCGGCCTCGAGCGAGGGTCGCGATGCCGCCATTTCCGATATGTTCTCGCCCCTTTGTCAGTCTGCACCTGATATGCTAGAAGGCGCCCGCGGGCACGCCCCGCCGCTGTCCCGCACATGGCCGCAGCTTGAATCGCGAGAGTGGCCAGGCCGATAGTTTAAAGCATCGTGAAGAAACGAGGAACCATGGGTTCTCCCTCCCGTCCCGTTGTGACCCGCTTCGCCCCGTCGCCGACGGGTTATCTGCATATCGGGGGAGCCCGGACCGCGCTTTTCAACTGGCTTTTCGCGCGCCATCACGGCGGGCGCTTCCTCCTCCGGATCGAGGATACCGACCGCAAGCGTTCGACCGAGGAGGCCATCCACGCCATCCTCGAGGGCCTCGCATGGCTTGGCCTCGACTGGGACGGCGATGCGGTGTCCCAGTTCGCGCGGGCCGATCGCCACCGTGAGGTGGCGCACGCGCTGCTTGAAGCCGGGCATGCCTACTGGTGTCATGCGAGCCAGGAGGAAATCCGGCAGGCGCGCGAAAAGGCCCGCGCGGAGGGCCGGCCGCTGCGTTTCGAAAGCCCCTGGCGCGACCGCGACTCTGCGGCGGCATCGCGGAAGGACACGGCGCCGGTCCTGCGCTTCAAGGCCCCGCGCGAAGGCGAGACCGTGATCGAGGATCGCGTGCAAGGGACGGTCCGCGTGGCCAATGCCGAGATCGACGACATGATCCTGCTGCGTTCGGACGGCACGCCCACCTACATGCTGTCGGTCGTGGTCGATGATCATGACATGGGGGTCAGCCACATCATCCGCGGCGACGATCACCTCACCAACGCCTTCCGACAGCTTCAGATCATCCGCGCCATGGGCTGGGGGCCCCCGGTCTATGCCCATATCCCGCTCATTCACGGTCCCGATGGCAAGAAGCTGTCGAAGCGGCATGGCGCGCTCGGTGTCGCCGCCTATCGCGAGATGGGCTACCTGCCCGAGGCGTTGCGCAATTATCTCCTGCGCCTCGGCTGGGGCCACGGCGATGCCGAGATCATTTCCACCGAGGAGGCGATCCGGCTCTTCAGCCTTGACGGCATCGGCCGCGGCCCGGCCCGTTTCGACTTCAAGAAGCTGGCCAATTTCAACGGCCACTATATTCGCGCCGCGGACGATTCCCGGCTTGTCCGGGACGCCCGGCCTTTCGTCGAAAAGGCGCTCGCTCGCCCTCTTGCGGAGGCGGAGCTTGCACGTCTCGCCGAAGCGATGCCGAGCCTGAAGGCGCGGGTGAAGACGCTTGTCGAACTTGCCGAAGCCTCGCTCTTTCTCTTCAAGTCCCGACCGCTTATCCTGAGCGAGGCGGCGGAACGGCTCCTTGATCCGTCCGCCCGCAGCTTGCTTGCGGCAGTCGCAGCGCGTCTCGAAAGCGTCGAATCCTGGGACCCGGCGCATCTGGAAGAGACGGTCAAGGACTTCGCCGGCGCGCGTGAACTCAAGCTTGGCGCGATCGCACAACCGATGCGGGCCGCCTTGACGGGAAGCACGGTTTCGCCGGGAATTTTCGATGTTCTTGCGGTCCTCGGACGAGAGGAGAGCCTGGCAAGACTGCGCGATCAGGCGCGGTTCGGCGCACCGGCAAGCGGCATCTCCCCGAAAAGGGATGCCACCCCAGAGGGACGAGAAAAAAGGAGAATTCCATGATCAAGAAGACGCCCCCAACCTCTCCCGCGGAGACCGCGCATCTGACCGGGGACGGTTTCGAGGCGGATCTTCCGGTGCTCTCTGGCACGATGGGCCCCGAGGTGATCGATGTCCGTGCGCTCTATCGCCAGACCGGAAAGTTCACCTACGATCCCGGCTATACCTCCACGGCGAGCTGCGAATCGAAGATTACTTTCATCGACGGCGAGAAGGGCGAGCTCCTCTATCGCGGTTATCCGATCGAGCAGTTGGCGGAAGAGAGCGACTTCATGGAGGTCGCCTATCTGCTCCTCCACGGCGAGCTGCCGACCAGCGCGGAGCGCGAGAAATTCATCAGCGACATCACCTATCACACGATGGTGCATGAGCAGATATCGCTGTTTTATCGCGGTTTCCGCCGCGACGCCCATCCCATGGCGGTGATGGTCGGCGTCGTCGGAGCGCTTGCCGCTTTCTATCACGACAGCACCGATATCTCGGACCCGCGGCAACGGCAGGTGGCGAGCTATCGCATGATCGCCAAGATGCCGACGATCGCCGCCATGGCCTACAAATATTCGATCGGGCAGCCCTTCGTCTATCCGCGCAACGATCTCTCCTACGCCGCCAATTTTCTCCACATGATGTTCGCCGTGCCGTGCGAGGAATATCATGTCTCGCCGACACTCGAGCGGGCGATGGACCTGATCTTCACCCTGCATGCCGATCACGAGCAGAACGCCTCGACCTCGACGGTGCGCCTTGCCGGCTCGTCGGGTGCCAATCCCTTCGCCTGCATCGCCGCCGGCTGCGCCTGCCTGTGGGGCCCTGCACATGGAGGGGCCAACGAAGCCGCGCTCAAGATGCTCGAAGAGATCGGCACGCCGGACCGTATCCCGCACTATATCGCCCGGGCGCGCGACAAGAACGACCCCTTCCGTCTCATGGGATTCGGCCATCGCGTCTACAAGAACTACGATCCTCGCGCCAAGGTCCTGCGGGAGCAGGCGCACAAGGTGCTCGACGAGCTCAATGTCACGAACCCGTTGTTCGACGTCGCCCGCGAGCTCGAACGCATCGCCCTCGAGGACGACTATTTCATCGAGAAGAAGCTCTATCCCAATGTCGACTTCTACTCCGGGATCATCCTCTCGGCGATGGGCTTTCCGACCGAGATGTTCACGGTCCTCTTCGCCATCGCCCGCACGGTGGGGTGGGTCTCGCAGTGGAACGAGATGATCTCCGATCCGGTGCAGCGCATCGGACGCCCGCGCCAGCTCTATACCGGCGCGACGCGGCGCGATTACGTCCCGATCGACCAGCGCGGATAACGGGCGCGCGCGGCCGCCTGCCGCGCGCTATTCCGTCTCGCGCTCGAGCAGCATGGCGGTGATCACCGCCTCGGCGACGACCTGCCCCTCGACCCTGGCGACGCAGGCTAGACGCCAGACATTGCCGCGCCCGCGCAATTTCTCGACCTCGAGCATGAGGACGTCGCCGGGGCCGACCGGACGACGGAAACGGGCCCGGTCGATGCCCATGAAGTAGATGAGACGCACCTCCCCTTCCTCGCCCAGGGTGTGGATCACGAGGTCGGCGCATATCTGCGCCATGGCTTCGATGATCAACACCCCCGGCATCACCGGCCGGGAGGGGAAATGCCCGGGAAAGAACGGCTCGTTGATGGTCACGTTCTTCTGCCCCACCGCACGCTCGCCGGGAACGATGTGATGAACGCGATCAACGAGCAGAAAGGGATAGCGGTGGGGCAGCTTGGCGATGATGGCCTGAATATCCAAGCTGTCGAGCTCCCTTGCCGGATGTTCCCTCGGCGCATTCATGGGCCGCGTACCTACTTGCCCGTCTTCAGGGCGTTGGGATCGGGCAGGTTGACGTTGTAGCTCGGCATCGCCTGATCGAGGCGCTCGATCACCTCGGTGGTGATGTCGAGACCGGCGGCATGCTGGGCCACCAGCGCCTTGTCGATCACGAAGTTGGCGCCCTTCTCCTCCATCAGTTTCTTGACGATCGGGCGTAGCACCCGCTGGACTTCGAGATTGGCCTGCTGCATCGCCTGGCGCGCCTGATTGGTAAGCTGTTTCAACTGGTTCTGCTGCTGCTGAGCCTTCTGCTGGAAAGCGCGGACCCGCTCCTGGAAGGCATCCTGGCTGATGATGCTGCGCTGCTGTTCGAGATCGCTCTGTTCGGCGGTGAGCTGCTGCTGCACGGCGCGGGCGCGCTGTTCGAGACTGACGCGGTTGGATTCGAACTGTGCGGAGATGTCCTTGCCAACCAGAGATTCCCGCGAGACGCGATCGAAATCGACAACGAGAATCTTGGCGACGGGGGTCTGGGCATGCGCCAATGCGGCCGGCAGGAACAGGCCGATGACGAGAAGGAATTTGCGTATCACGAGATGTCCTCTCAGTTGGGGGTCAGAAGCTGGTACCGACATTGAATCCGAACGACTGCGTATCGTCGAACGGCTTGCTCTTCAAGATTTTTGCAAGATCGATGCGGAAGGGACCGAAGGGCGAATCCCAGCCGACACCGATTCCCACCGCGATGCGCGGCGACGCACTGTCGCCGACGATCCGCTCGCCGGGAATATCGCGCAGATTCCCGAGCCCGAAAAGGGCCCCTGCATCGGCGAACAGGCTCACTTGGACGCCAAGCTCCTTGGCCGCCGTGCCGAGCGGAAGGAAGAGATCGGCGGAGCCGAGATAGAAGGTCTGCCCGCCGATGAAGTCGGGGCGTGAGACCGGATTGCCATTGTCGTCGATGAAGATGGACGCGGGACCGACGCCGGCTATGTCGAAGCCACGGAACTTGGGGCCGCCGAGGAAAAAGCGATCATTGATGCGCACCTGCTCGCCCAGGCCCTTGATGTAGCCTCCCTCGGCCCCCAGACGACCGCGGAATCCCCAGGGCAGCGGGAAGAAGCGGTCGAAATCGATGCTGTTTCGAAGATAGAAGACGTCCCCGCCGAGCCCGGCAAAATCCTGGCTCAGAACGGCGCGCGTCCCGCGGGTCGGCTTGATCGGATGATCGAGCGAGTCATAGATCAGGCTGTAGCCGAACAGAGACGTCGTGAACGAGCCAAGGGCATCGAGGATGAAACGGGATGTCGAATTGAAGCGCACATCCAGCTTGTCGACCCGGAAGGTGTAGCGCAGCGCCAGCGCCGAGCGCTCCCCGATCGGCAGGCCGATACGCAGCGAGGCGCCCGTCGAGCTCGTGTCGAAGCTGCTGCGCGTGCTGAACTGCGTGTTCAGCGTGAAGAGATCGAATCCGGCCGAGATATTGCGCCCGAGGAAAGCGGGTTCGGTGAATCCGATATCGATCTGACGCGAAATGCTCGAAATCGAGAAATTGAGGCGCAGATCCTGGCCGCGCCCGAGCAGATTGCGCTGCCGGATCGAGAACTGGAAAATGAAATTCTCCGTGCTCGAGAAGGCGGCGCTCAGGGACAGTTCGCCGGTGTTGTCCTCCTCGACATTGGCATCGAGGACGATGCGATCGGGTTTGCTGCCCGGTAGCTGCTCGATCTCCACTTCACGGAAGAAACCGAGCCGTCGGACGCGTGCCTTCGAGCGTTCGACCTTGGCGAGATTGAAGGCATCGCCCTCGGCAAGACGCATCTCGCGCCGGATCACATAATCGCGCGTGCGAATATTGCCGTGGATATCGATGCGCTCCACATAGACCCGCGGTGCCTCGAGAACATGAAAGGTGATATCCAGCGTTCGCGTGTCGCGATGGCGCTGCGGGATGGGCCGGATATTGACAAAGGCATAGCCCAGGATCCCCGCCGCATTGGTGAGCTGATCAACGGAATCGGTCACCTTGTCGAGGCTGTAGAGGTCGCCTTCGCGCATGAGCAGAAAGGCGCGGAAGAAATCCGGGTTGATGTCCCGGATCTCGCTCTCCACCTCGACCTTGCCGAAATGGTAGACGACGCCTTCCTCGATCACGAAGGTGACGATGAAGTCGCGGCGATCGGGCGTCAGTTCGGCGACCGCGGAGATAACGCGAAAATCGGCATACCCGTTGTTGAGGTAGAATTTCCGGAGCTGCTCGCGGTCGAACGCCTGGCGATCGGGATCGAAGGTGTCGTTGCTGCCGAATATCTTCCACCAGCGCGCTTCCTGGGTGGCGAGCTGGTCGCGCAATTCGCTGTCCGAGAAGACCTTGTTGCCGATGAAGTTGATACGCCGGATTTTCGATTTCGGCCCCTCCGATATCTCGAAAATGAGGTCGACCCGGTTCTGCGGAAGCTGCACCACCTTGGGCTCGATCACCGCGGCGAAGTGCCCCTTGGCGCGGTAGAGGCCGAGCATGCGCTGGACATCGGCGCGCACCTTGGCGCGGGTGAAGACGATGCGGGGGCGGAGCTGCACCTCCTCGCTCAGATCCTCGTTCTTGATCCGCTTGTTGCCCTCGAAGATGATGCGATTGATGATCGGGTTCTCGGTGACATTGATGATCAGCGTGTTGCCGCTGCGATCAAAGGAGACATCGGCAAAAAGACCGGTCGCGAACAGCCGCTTCAGGCTCTCGTCGAGGGCGGCGGGATCGAAGGGATCGCCGAGACGGACCGTCAGATAGGAGGCGATGGTCGACGGCTCGATGCGCTGATTGCCGCGCACCGCGATGTTCTCGATCACGCCGCCGGCGGTGGGAATCTGCTGCAGCGGCTGCGCATGAAGAGGCCCGCCGATGCCGGACAGCCCCGCGGTCAATGCAATCAGAAAGGCGAGCGCTCGCGCAAGCTTTTTGGAACGCACAGAAAGCTACCTTTGTTCTTGTCCTTGGTCTCCGGGAGCGTCGGCAGACTGTCCCAGCGTCACAAGGATTGCAAGTCATTCCAGGTCAGAAGCATCATCAATGCCAGAATCAGGGCCAGACCGATCAGATAGCCGAGCTCCTGCAGGCGCGGATTGAGCGGCGACCCCTTGATCGCCTCGATCAGGAAGAACATCAGGTGCCCGCCATCGAGCATCGGAATCGGGAACAGGTTGACGAGCCCGAGATTGATCGAAATGAGAGCGATGAAGTCGATGAAGGCGACGAGCCCGAGAGAGGCCTGCTCGCCGGTGATCTTGGCGATCCGCAGCGGCCCCCCGAGATCGTCGACCGAGCGCACACCCATGATCACCTGTCCGGTGGCGACGAGCATCATATGCACCATGTCGACGGTTTCCTCGCCCGCCGCAACCAGCGCCTCGGCCGGGTTCAGAGAGCGCACCTCCCGCGCCTCGGCAAGCCGGACGCCGAGCCGGCCATGCACATATTCATTGCCGAAACGATCGGTCTGCACCACCCGTGCCAGCGTCACCTCGCGCCGAAAGCGCTTGCCGTCGCGCACGACCGCGATCTCCACCGTCATGCCCGGATAAAGTCCGACGATGCGAACGAGATCCCGCGCGCTCTCGATTTTCGTTCCGGCGACCCGCACGACCCGGTCGCCGGGCACGAGCCCGGCCGCCGCGGCCGGGGAATCGGGAAGAATCTCGGCCACTTCGGGCGGCTGGTAGCTCTGTCCGAACGCCGTGAAGAGCGCGGCATAGATGACGATCGCGAAAAGAAAATTGATCACCGGGCCGGCGGCGACGATGGCCATTCGCACCGCCACCTTCTGATGATGGAAGGAGACGGCCCTCTCCTCCGGGCCCAACGCCTCGAGATCGTCGCGTGGCCGGCTTGCCTCGCCGGCATCGCCGAAGAAGCGCACATAGCCGCCGATCGGCAGGGCGCTGATCTTCCAGCGCGTCCCGCGGCGATCGGTACGCCCCCAGATTTCGGGGCCGAACCCGATCGAGAACACCTCGACGCGCACGCCGAAGAGGCGTGCCACCATGTAATGCCCCCATTCATGGACGAAAACGAGGATGGTGAGCGCAACGAGGAAGCTGACGATCGTGAAAAGGAGCCCGGGGCTTTCCATCGGCATCTCGCTTGTTCCGCCTACACCAGAGCCGCGATGGATTCGTTTGCGACGGTGCGTGCGCGACGGTCGACGGCGAAGACGTCCTCAAGGCAGGCCGGACGCTCGGCGGGCAGCCGTGCCAGGGTCTCCTCGACGATGCGCGTGATGTCGAGAAAACCGATGCGCCGATCGAGGAAGGCGGCGACGGCGACCTCGTTCGCGGCGTTGAGCACCGTCGGTGCGGCCCCGCCTGCCTCGAGCGCCGCGCGCGCCATCGCGATGGCGGGAAAGCGCCCGCTGTCCGGCGCTTCGAAATGCAGGGTCCCGATGGCCGCGAGATCGAGCCGTTTTACGGACGCGTCGATCCGTTCCGGCCATGCCAATGCATAGGCGATCGGCGTGCGCATGTCGGGGCTGCCGAGCTGCGCCAGAACCGAGCCGTCGCGATATTCGACGAGCGAATGCACGACCGATTCCGGATGTACCAGGATGGTGATCTGGTCCTTGCCGAGCGGGAAGAGGTGGAAGGCCTCGATCAGTTCGAGGCCCTTGTTCATCATGGTCGCGGAATCGACCGAAATCTTCGCCCCCATCGACCAGTTGGGGTGCCTGACCGCCTCTTCGGGGGTGATCGAGACGAGGCTGTGGCGCTCGCGGGTGCGGAACGGTCCGCCCGAGGCGGTGAGAATGATGCGCGACACCGAGTCCGGGCGATCGAAGTCGAAGACCTGAAAGATCGCATTGTGCTCGGAGTCGACCGGCAGCAGGGTCGCTCCGTGTCCGCGCACGGCCTCCATGAAGATTTCCCCGGCGCAGACCAGGCATTCCTTGTTGGCCAGTCCCACCACCGCACCGCGCCGGACCGCGGTCAGCGTCGGCGCCAGGCCGGCCGCACCGACGATGGCGGCCATCACCCAGTCGCTTTCGACGGCGGCCGCCTCGAGAAGCCCCGAGGCACCAGCGGCGACGGCGATTCCGCTCCCCGCGAGCGCCGATTTCAGGTCGTCGAAACGGTCTTCACGGGCGATCACTACGAGCTCGGGATGCAGGCGCCGGGCCTGTTCGGCGAGCAGGGCGACATTCTCGTTGGCGGTCAGCGCGCAGACGCGATAGCGCCCGGGATGACGTTCGATGAGATCGATCGTGCTGCAGCCGACCGAGCCGGTTGATCCCAATATGGTAACGCTTCGCATGCCCCGCATGACCCTTCGCTCTTGCGATGTCCTCAGCTTCCGAACGCCACGACGGCGGCCACCAGGGGGGTCACGAAGACGAGGCCGTCGACGCGATCGAGTATTCCCCCGTGTCCGGGAATGATCCAGCCGGAATCCTTCTTGCCGAAATGGCGCTTGACGGCGCTCTCGACGATATCGCCGGCCTGCGCCACGACGGCGAGCCCGGCGGCCGCGAGTGCGAGCAGCAGGACCGGCTCCATGGTGAACCATTCCGCCGCCACCGCCGCGATGACCGCCGCGAGAACCATGCCGCCGACAAGGCCCGACCATGTCTTGTTGGGGCTGATATGCGGCACGAGCCTGGCCCCGCCGACGGCGCGACCGACGAAATAGGCGCCGATATCCGTCCCCCAGACGACGAGCAGCACCCAGGCCACCCACCACAGTCCGTGTTCGCTCGCGCGCAGCCAGGAGAGCGCGTAGACCGGCGTCCAGCAATAGACGAGGCCGAGTCCGACCCAGCCCAGCCGTCGATTGCCGGTAAGAAACCCGACCAGCGCCGCAACTGCGCCCAGGCCGAGAACCGCGCTCGTCCAGCGCGGATCGGGCGCAGCGCCCGCGGAAGCGACGAAACCGGCGGCGATCAGCGCCGAAAGCACCGCAAACAGGGTGAGACGCAGGCCTTTGAGGTCGATCAGGGAGGCCCATTCCATGGACATGAGAAAGCCCCCCAGACCAAGCAGCGCGGCGAACCAGATCCCTCCCATCCACACCGCCGCCAGAGCGACCGGGATGAGGATGAGGGCGGAGACCACGCGCGTCGCGAGATGCGGCGGCGGCTGATGCTGCTCCGCCAGGGTCGCGCCGTCGCCCGTCACGCTCGCGTCATCTTCCGCCAAAACGCCGCTCCCGTGTCTTGAAATCGGTGATCGCCGCGCCCAGAGCCGCCTCGTCGAAATCCGGCCACAGAAGATCGAGGAACAGAAGTTCCGAATAGGCCGATTGCCAGAGCAGGAAGTTGCTCAGGCGCTGTTCACCGCTGGTGCGGATGATCAGATCCGGATCGGGGAGATCGGGCGCGTGAAGGTGCGAGGCCAGCATGGCCTCGTCGATCGCTTCGGGCTCGATGTCCCCGCGTGCCGCCGCGCGCGCGATCTGTCGGCAGGCCTCGACGATTTCCGCCCGGCCGCCGTAATTGAGGGCAATGACGAGCGTCAGGCGACCGTTATCGCGCGTGCGCGCTTCCGCCTCGGCAATCTGCGCCCGCAGGTCCGCGGGAAAGGGAGCCGGGTCGCCGATGAAGCGCACCCGCACGCCATTGCGATCGAGGGCGTCGATCTCGCGCTTG
Source organism: uncultured Sphingomonadales bacterium (assembly GCA_964484045.1). Classification (GTDB taxonomy): domain Bacteria; phylum Pseudomonadota; class Alphaproteobacteria; order Sphingomonadales; family Rhodothalassiaceae; genus J134. The sequence continues at coordinate 10,517 of CAZAEP010000002.1, read as the reverse complement.
AGATAGATGCGCAAGAGCGCCATCAGATCGTCGACCTCATCGGCCGGCCGTTTCCAGTTCTCCGACGAGAAGGCGTAAAGGGTGAGCACCGAAACGCCGTGCGCAATGCAGCCTTCGACGGCCTTGCGCACGGCGTCGGCTCCGCGCCGGTGCCCGACCGCGCGCGGCAGATGTCGCGCCGCGGCCCAGCGGCCATTGCCATCCATGATGATGGCGATGTGACGCGGGGGCGCCCCGCCCTCGGCGGTATCTATCGACTGTGCGGACAGCATCAGACCTGCAAAATCTCCTCGTCCTTGTGCCTCAGCATGTCGTCGATCTGGTGAATCATGTCATCCGTCAGCTTCTGCACCTTCTCCGCCCAGCGATGGGCGTCGTCCTCGCTCAACTCACCCGCCTTCTCGAGGCGCTTGATCTCGTCCATACCATCCCGTCGCACATTGCGCACGGCGATCCGCGCCTGTTCGGCATATTTGCCGGCAACTTTGGTCAGTTCATGGCGACGTTCCTCGCTGAGCTCGGGGATCGGAATCCGCAGCACCGTTCCCTCGGTCTGCGGATTGAGGCCGAGACCCGAGCTGCGGATCGCCTTGTCCACCGCCGCCACATTGTTGCGATCCCAGACCTGGACCGAGAGCATGCGCGGCTCGGGAACGGAAATCGTCGCCACCTGATTGAGGGGCATATGCGCGCCATAGACCTCGACGGTGATCGGCTCGAGGATGGCCGCGCTCGCGCGCCCGGTGCGCAGCCCCGCGAATTCATGCTTCAGCGCCTCGATGGCGCCCCGCATGCGCCGTTCGATGTCCTTCAGATTCGGCTCGGTCATGACTGCTCCTCCTCCCCGACGATGGTGGCGCGGCCGTTCCCCTCGAGAACGCGGCAGAGCTCACCCTGCTGCTGGATCGAGAACACCAGAATGGGGATGCCGTTCTCGCGGCACAGGCTGACCGCCGAGGCGTCCATGACCTTGAGGTCCTGTCGCAGGACATCCATATAGGACAGGCGGTCATAGCGCTCGGCCGTGGGGTCCTTCTTCGGATCGGCGGAATAGACGCCGTCCACCTGCGTTCCCTTGAGCAGCGCGTCGCACGACATCTCCGCCGCCCGCAGGGCCGCGGCCGTGTCGGTGGTGAAAAAGGGGTTCCCGGTGCCGGCCGCGAAAATCACCACCCGCCCCTTTTCCATATGGCGAATAGCGCGGCGCCGGATATAGGGCTCGCAAATGCTCGACATCGGAATCGCCGATTGCACGCGTGTATGGACGCCGCGTTTCTCGAGCGCGTTCTGCACCGCCAGCGCATTCATTACCGTCGCCAGCATGCCCATATAATCGGCCGAGGCCCGATCGAAGCCCGCCGCCGCCGCCGACAGGCCGCGAAAGATATTGCCGCCGCCGACGACGACGCAAATCTCGACATCCAGGGCCCGGGCGGCCTCGATCTCGCTTGCGATGCGGTCGATCACCTCGGGGTCGATCCCGTAGGAGCCCGCCCCCATCAGCGCCTCGCCGGACAGCTTGAGCAGGATGCGGTGGTATCTTGGCAGCGTCATGTCCAGCCCTTGTGCGGTCGAGCTCTTGCGCCCGAAATTCGAGCGTAGCTTAGAGCCTGTTGCGGTCATATGGAATCAATTCTGTCGCTGCTCCGCCGAGGACCTCTGCCGGACGCCGTCGGCAACAGGCTGCAGCGGGTTCCGTCCGGCGCCAGTCGCGAGAAAGGCCCGACGCCGGAACGGCCCCGGGCCTTGACGAAATCCGCGGGTTCCGCCTCAGGAACCGACGACGGCCTGCACCTCGGCCGCAAAGTCGCTCTCCTTCTTTTCCACCCCCTCGCCCAGGGCGAACCGCGCGAAGCCCGCCACGGCGATGGATGCGCCCGCGTCCCCGGCCGCGGCGGCGAGGATTTCCTCGATGCGGTGATCCGGGTCGACGACCGAGGTCTGCTTCATCAGCACCACCTCCTCGTAGAACTTGCGCATCCGCCCCTCGACCATTTTCTCGATGATCGCCTCGGGCTTGCCGGATGCGCGTGCCTGCTCGCCGAGCACCGCCTTTTCACGCTCCACGGCGGCCGGATCGAGATCCTCGATCGTCACCGCCTGCGGGGCCGTGGCGGCGATATGCATCGCCAGATGCTTGGCAAGAGGCGCGAGCACAGCCGAGGCGGCCGTGGATTCCAGACCCACGAGCACGCCGATCTTGCCCAGCCCCTCGCCCACCGCCGCATGAACATAGGAGCCGACGACGCCGGCCTCGACGGCGACCGCGGCCGCGCGGCGAATAGTGATGTTCTCGCCGATGGTGGCAATCAGATGCGTGACTTCCTCGGCCACGCTGCGGCCGGAACCGGGAAACGCCGCCGCCAGAAGCGCATCGAGATCGCCATCCACGGAAAGTGCGACCTTGGCCACGGTGCCGACAAATTCCTGGAACTGCGCATTGCGGGCAACGAAGTCGGTCTCCGAATTGACCTCCACCATCGCACCCCTGCCGCCCTCGACGGCAATCCCGATCAGCCCTTCCGCGGCCACCCGTCCCGACTTCTTGGCCGCCGCGGCAAGGCCCTTCTTGCGCAACCAGTCGACGGCCGCCTCGAGGTCGCCGCCGGTCTCGGTCAGCGCCTTCTTGCAATCCATCATGCCCGCGCCGGTCTTGACGCGGAGATCCTTTACCATCGATGCGGTGATCTCAGCCATCGCTCTCACCTTCTTGTCTCAAGTCACAATGCGAATTCACCCGGCACGGACGACAGATGCGCCCGGCGACGGGCGCTCATTCTGCCGGCGCGCCGCTGTCGCTCGCGGCCGCATCCGCTGCCGCCCCGGCTCCCGCCTTTTCCGCCTTGGCATCGCTCGCCTTGCTCGAGGTCTTGGCGGTGGTTGCCTTCTTCGGCGCCGTCTTCCTGGCCGTCGCCTTCTTGTCGGCAGGCTTTTTCGCGGCAGACTTCCCGGCCGCCGCATCTTCGTCGGCCTTTTCGACACCCTCTTTCCCGGAGTCGGCGGACGCGGCTTCCTCAGACCCTGTCTGCGCCTCCTCCGCAGGCGCCTCGGCGGGGCCGGCCTCTTCACTCACGGTCGCGGCGGGGAGCGGCTCCGCGGACACCGCCGCGGCCGCCGGCTTCTCCCCGGGGGCGGCATCGGCCTCGGCCGCTTCCGCGGCATCGGAGTCCCCGGCCTCGGTCCCGGCCTCGACCACCACCGTCTCGGTAACGACCTCCGCCGCCTCGCCGATATCCGCGCCCGAGGCCGCCAGCTGTTCGGAGATGCCGTCGAGAACCGCAAGCGCCATCAGGTCGCAATAGAGCTTGATCGCGCGCGTCGCATCATCATTGCCGGGCACCGGATAGGTGATGGGATCGGGATCGCAATTGGTGTCGACGAGCGCCACGATCGGGATGTTGAGCCGCCGGGCCTCATCGATCGCGATCTTCTCCTTGTTGGTGTCGATGACGAACAGGATATCGGGCAGCCCCCCCATCTCGCGGATGCCGCCGAGCGACCGCTCGAGCTTGTCGCGCTGGCGGGTGAGCTGCAGCAGCTCCTTCTTGGTGAAGCCGGTCGTGGTGTCGGCAAGCTGCTCGTCAAGGGCCTTGAGGCGCTTGATCGACTTCGAGATCGTGCGCCAGTTGGTGAGCATGCCACCGAGCCAGCGGTGATTGACGTAATATTGCCCGCAGCGTTTGGCCGCATCGGCGATGATCGGCGAGGCCTGCCGCTTGGTGCCGACGAACAGCACGCGACCACCGCCCGCGACCACGCGGCGCACCTCGTTCAGCGCCCGCTGCAGCAGGGGGACCGTCTTCGTCAGATCGATGATATGGATCCCGTTCCGTTCGCCGTAGATGTACGGCGCCATCTTCGGGTTCCAACGGTGGGTCTGGTGTCCGAAATGAACGCCCGCTTCCAAGAGCTGGCGCATGCTGAACGCAGGCAGCGACATCGTCTTTCTCTCCTTTACCGGTTCGAACCGCCGCGGGCACTTGATCTCCATCGAAGTCGGGAGACACCGGATGGCGGGAACGGCCGGCCGGCCGCTCATGCCACAGACCCGCGTGTGGGATGGCCGCTCCCCTATCCTTCCCCGGCGCGAATTGCAAGAGGAATTCACATCCTCAGGCGCCCCGTGTCGCGGAGGCCCGGGCCCTGAGGTGGGCAGCCAGCGCCTGCGCCTCGACGGGATGGAGATCGCGCGGTCCGGCTTCGCGCACCCCGTAGCCGGCGGCGGCGGGGATCACCAGCGTCGCCGTCCCGTCTGCGGCCGGGCGCGGCTCGACGCGCAGGATCGGCTCCGCGCGGGCATTGCCGATCGCTTCACGGACGCTCCCGGCACGGGCGAGCTTGATCAGATTGAGGCGGGTCGGAAACATCAGCGATTCCGCGCCCGCTTCCCAGGCCTCGAGAATCTCCTGCGGGCGCCGCCATGCCATGGCGAGGGATTCCACGCCGTCCGCACTGGCTCTCTGCCCCCGCGGGGTGCGGGCAAGATAGAAACGGGTGTCGAATCGCCTGGGCGCGATCGCCGGCGTCACCCAGTGCGCGAACGGGACGAGAGCTCGCGTCTCGAGAACGAGGCCGGTGCGCCGCAGGACGTTTGCCAGGCCCACGGTTCTGCAATGCAGGGCCCGACGATAGCGCCGGGCGAGGCGCCGCCGCATCTCCTCCGAAACCGTCTGACGCTCTCCCGGCGCACGGGCAAGCAGCAGTCCGGCTTCCTCGAAGAGCTCGCGCAGCGCCGCCACGCGAAAGGCGTGCTCAGCCCGCCGGCCGCAGCCCGTCCCCGCCTGTGATCGGGGCAGAAAGCGGTCCGCCGCATCGACGCGTCCGCCGGGAAAGGCCAGCATGCCACCGCCGAAGGCGAGGCTGACGCTGCGCCGCAGGACGAGAACCTGCAGTCCCCCGGGGCCATCGCGCAGGACGAGTATCGAGGCCGCGGGCCTTGCCGCGACGGGGGCGACGGCGTTCACCTCTCAGGTCTCCGCAACCTCGAGCACGCCCTCCTGTGTCGCGATCGCGCTTCGGAGCGGCGGGGTCACCCGATAGCCATCGGGAAGGTCGACGAGCGCCTCGCGCCCGTCTCCGAGCGGCAGAAGAAAACTGATCCGCCCGCGTCCGCCGCGATGCGGCGTAAGAAGCTCGTGAATAATTCTCAGGGCCTTGCTGTCGGCGAGCCGGATCTCGAGCCCGGTATCGGACTGCGCCGCGGCGCGCTCGAGTGATTGCAACGACCTCGCCAGAAGGCGGACGCCGTCCCCCTCGGCCGTCGCCCGGACGTCGACCTCGACCAGGATCGGATCGCCGGCCTCGGCGAGAACCCGGGCCCCCTCGAGATCGTCGGAAAAGACCATCACTTCGAACCCGCCGGAAGGGTCGGAAAGCTGAAAGACGCCGAATCGCTTGCCGCTGCGGCGCGCCTTGCGCTCCGCAAAGCCGTCGATCACGCCGGCGAGGCGAACCGTCTGTCCGTTTTCGCCCGCCGCCAGAACCGCCGCCGCCGGCTTCACCCGCAGGCGCGTGAGCAGTCTGGCATAGGCATCAAGCGGATGCGCCGAGAGATAAAAGCCGATCGCCGCCTGCTCGCGCGCCAGTCGCTCCGCCTCGGTCCAGGCCGGCTCTTCCGCCAGGGGCGGCTGCGGCAGCCTGTTGCCCTCGCCGAACAGGCTCGTCTGCTGCGAACGCCGCGCCTCCGCGGCCTGATGGGCGTGACGCATCAACGTTTCGGCGGCGGCGAACACCCGCGCCCGGTTGGCTTCGATGCGATCGAACGCGCCGGCGGCGGCGAGCTGCTCGAACTGTCGCCGGTTCATGTGCGCCGGATCGACGCGCTCGGAGAAATCGAACAGGTCGCGGAACGGCCCGTTCGCCTCGCGCTCGTGAACGACCTCCTCCATCGCCTTCTCGCCGACACCCTTGATCGCCGCCAGCGCATAGCGCACGCCGAGCCCGGCGCGAACGTCGCCGGCCACCGGATCCGACACTGGCTCGACGGTGAAGGCAACCTCGGAAGCGTTCACATCCGGCGCCAGGAGAGGAATTTCCATACGTGCCAGTTCTTTTTTGAATTGCGCGAGTTTGTCGGTGTTGTTCATGTCGAATGTCATAGTCGCGGCCATGAATTCGACGGGAAAATTGGCCTTCAGATAGGCGGTCTGATAAGCCACCAGCGCATAGGCAGCGGCGTGCGACTTGTTGAAGCCGTAGCCGGCGAATTTCGCCAGCAGCTCGAAGATCTCGTCGGCCCGGCCGGCATCGACGCCGCGTTCCTTCGCCCCCTCGATGAAGCGGGCGCGCTGCTGCTCCATCTCCTTGGGCTTCTTCTTTCCCATGGCGCGGCGCAGGAGGTCGGCCTCTCCGAGGGAGTAACCGGCCATCTCCTGTGCGATCTGCATCACCTGTTCCTGATAGATGGCGATACCGTAGGTCTCTTCGAGAACCTTGGCGATCATCGGATGCGGGTAGTCGACCTCTTCCTCGCCGTGCTTGCGCGCCACATAGGTCGGGATGTTGTCCATCGGTCCCGGACGATAAAGCGCGACGATGGCGATGATGTCCTCGAAACTGTCGGGCCGCAGGCCCTTGAGAACCGCACGCATGCCGGAAGATTCAAGCTGAAAGACGCCGACCGTGTCGCCCTCGGCAAGCATCGCATAGGTGCGCGGATCGTCGAGCGGGATGGCGCCGAGATCGATCTCGATGCCGCGGCGGCGAATGTAGCTCAGCGCCCGGTCGAGCACGCTCAGGGTCTTGAGCCCGAGGAAGTCGAACTTCACCAGCCCCGCCTGCTCCACCCATTTCATGTGGAACTGGGTCACCGGCATGGGCGAGCGCGGGTCGCGATAGAGCGGCACCAGTTCCTCGAGCGGCCGATCGCCGATGACCACGCCGGCGGCGTGGGTCGAGGCGTGGCGATAAAGTCCCTCGAGCCTGAGCGCGCGATCGATCACCGCCGCGGTCAGGGGATCGTCGCGCTGCGCCTGCCGAAGCCGCGGCTCCTCCGCGAGCGCCTGCGCCAGCGTCTTGGGATCGGCGGGGTTGTTGGGGATCATCTTGCACAGGCGATCGGTTACCGGATAGGGCTGTTGCATGACGCGACCGACATCGCGCAGGGCGGCCCGCGCCTGCAGGCTCCCGAAGGTGATGATCTGCGCCACATGGCGTCGCCCGTAGCGCTCCTGGACATAGCGGATCACCCGTTCGCGCTTTTCCTGGCAGAAATCGATGTCGAAGTCCGGCATCGAAACGCGCTCGGGGTTGAGAAAGCGCTCGAAGAGAAGCGAGAAGCGCAAGGGATCGAGTTCGGTGATGCGGAGACTCCAGGCGACCAGCGAGCCGGCCCCCGATCCGCGCCCGGGACCGACCGGAATATCGTGGTCCTTGGCCCACTGGATGAAGTCCGCGACGATAAGGAAGTAGCCGGCAAAGCCCATTCGGATGATGATGTCGAGCTCGTAGGCGAGGCGTTCCTCATAGGGTTTCGCCCTGGCGGCCCGTGTTTCGGCATCGTCCTCGGGCGCAAAGACCTGCGCCTCGAGCCGCCGCTTGAGGCCTGCTTCCGCCATGCCCTTGAGAAGGTCGGCTTCGCTCATGCCCTCGGCTGTGGGGAATTTCGGCAGGATCGGTGCCACCGGCTGCGGCCGGAAGGCGCAGCGTTGCGCGATCACCAGCGTGTTCTCGACCGCTTCGGGCAGATCGGCGAAGAGTTCCGCCATCTCGTCCGCGGACTTGAAACGATGCTCGGGCGTCAGACGCCGGCGATCGGTCTCCGAGACATAGGCGCCTTCGGCGATGCACAGAAGCGCATCATGCGCGTCGTACATGTCGGCATCGGGGAAGAAGCACTGATTGGTGGCAACAAGCGGCAGCGCGTGGACATCGGCGAGATCGAGAAAGGCCGCCTCGGTCTCTTCCTCCTCGGGAAGACCGTGGCGCAGGATCTCGATATAGAGACGCCCCGGAAAAAGCGCCTTCAGGTCGCCGAGAAGCGCCTCCGCCTTGTCCTTCTGCCCGGCACGCAACAGGCGCCCGAGCGGGCCGTCGGGGCCGCCCGTGAGCGCGATCAGGCCCGCGCTGCGTCCGTTCTCGGCGAGATCGCCGAGCGCGATGTGCGGCTCCTCGTGCGCCTCGCTCTCGAGATGCGCCTTCGAGACCAGCGCCATCAGATTGCGGTAGCCGGTCTCGTTCTGCACCAGAAGCACGAGCGCATCGGGCCGCGGCTTCTGATGGCCGGGCCGTTCCGGCTCGCCATGGGGCGTCTCGACCGGCAGGGTGACGCCGATGATCGGCTGCACGCCGGCGGCGGCCATGGTCTCGGAGAATTCCAGCGCCCCGAAGAGATTGGCGCTGTCGGTGATCGCCACCGCCGGCATGCGCGCGGCCCGGCAGCGCTCGGCGAGATCGGCGATGTGGATCGCGCCCTCGAGCAGGGAATAGGCGGTGTGGACGCGCAGATGAACGAAGGGAGCGAGGCTCATGTCACCGACTCTCCCCGACCCGCCGCCTCATCGCCAGCCGCCGATCACGGCCCCCATGATGACGAGCGCGACCACCGGCATGCCCTCATTGATCAGGAACAGCCTCAGGCTGCGATTCTCGAAAACATAGACCGGCAGGGCCGCCGGGGCGGAGAGGAGCGCTCCCGCGAAAAGCCCCGTGAGCGCCCCCATGACCCCGTTCGTCACTCCGGCGATGCGGATGAGAAGCGCGAGTCCCAGCGCGAGCACGATCGCCGCGAGGCCGGCATAGCCCATCGCCGCCAGCCGGGCGCGGCGTTCCATCTCGCTCGCCGGCATACGGTTCTCCTCGAGCCAGGCATGGCTGAAGAGAAGCGGCGAATACCACAGCGCGGCGACACCGAGATAGATGATCGCCGCCACGAAAACCGCGAAATAGTTGATTTCGAACAAGATCATGTCGCGGCTCCTCGCTTGCTGCCGGATAAAGCGGTCTGCACGTCGAGCGGCGGGTGGCCGAGCCGCTCATTGAGACATTCGAGCAAGGTTACCGCTGCATCCGGGATCACCGTTCCGGGGCCGAAGATCGCACTCGCGCCCGCCTTGCGCAGGGCCTCGTGGTCCTGCGGCGGGATGACCCCGCCGGCGATGATCATGATGTCTTCGCGACCGAGCGCTTCGAGCGCATCGCGAAGCGCCGGGATGAGCGTCAGGTGCCCCGCCGCGAGCGAGCTCGCGCCGATCATGTGGACGTCGTTCTCGACCGCCTGCCGCGCGACCTCCTCGGGGGTCTGGAACAGGGGCCCGATATCGACGTCGAAGCCGAGGTCCGCGAAGGCGCTGGCGATCACCTTCTGTCCGCGATCGTGACCGTCCTGCCCCATCTTGGCGACGAGGAGGCGCGGTCGTCGTCCTTCCCGCTCGGCGAAGGCCTCGACCAGCCGGCGCACCTGCGCGATCCGTTCGCTGTCCGGTCCCATTTCTCTCAGATACACTCCCTCGATGGCGCGCACGCCGGCCCTGTGCCGCCCGAACACCCTCTCCAGCGCTTTCGAGATCTCGCCCACCGTCGCCTTGGCGCGGGCGGCATCGATCGACAGCGCCAGGAGATTGCCCTCGCCACTATCGGCGGCCTTGCTGAGCGCCGCAAGGGCCGCATCGACCGCCGCGGAATCCCGCTCGACGCGCAGGCGTTCGAGCTTGGCGATCTGCTCGGCGCGCACCGCCGCATTGTCGATCTTCAACACCTCGACCTGATCGGCGGTGTCGGGGCCATATTTGTTGACGCCGACCACGGTTTGTCGTCCGGAGTCGATCCAGGCCTGGGTGCGCGCCGCCGCTTCCTCGATGCGCAGCTTGGGAATTCCGGCCTCGATCGCTTTCGCCATGCCGCCTTCGGCCTCCACCTCGGCGATGTGATCGAGCGCGCGGCGGGCGAGATCATATGTCAGGTGCTCGACATAATAGGCCCCGCCCCAAGGGTCGATCACGCGGCAGGTGCCGGTCTCCTGCTGGATGAAGAGCTGCGTGTTGCGCGCAATGCGGGCGGAAGTATCGCTCGGCAGCGCCAGCGCCTCGTCGAAGCTGTTGGTGTGCAGCGACTGCGTGTGGCCATGCGTCGCGGCCAGCGCCTCGATCGCCGTTCGCACGATATTGTTGTAGACATCCTGCGCCGTCAGCGACCAGCCCGAGGTCTGGCAGTGCGTCCTGAGGCACAGCGACTTCGGGTTTTTCGGCCGGAAGGTCTCGCGCATCAGCCTGGCCCACAAGAGGCGCGCGGCGCGCAGCTTCGCCACTTCCATGAAAAAGTTCATGCCGATGCCGAAAAAGAAGGAGAAGCGCGGCGCAAAGCGGTCAATATCGAGCCCGGCGGCGACCCCGGCACGGGCGTATTCGATACCGTCGGCGAGCGTGTAGGCAAGCTCGAGATCGGCCGTCGCGCCCGCCTCCTGCATGTGGTAGCCGGAGATCGAGATCGGATTGAAGCGCGGCATCTCGGCGGCCGTATAGGCGAAGATGTCCGAGACGATCCGCATCGACGGTCCGGGCGGATAGATATAGGTATTGCGG
>CAZAEP010000001.1:0-78538 GCA_964484045.1 uncultured Sphingomonadales bacterium | reverse complement strand
CTCTCCCCTGATGCCGTTCGATGGCGGCCGATCATCGCCTCTCTTGCCGGCGATCGCAATCCCGTCCCTCAGAACCGATCCTTGCGCCGGCGGATTTCCGCGAAGACCGCGACATCGCTTGCCGCCTCCATTCCGAGCCTGCGGCGGATCTCCGGGCTCTCGGGCCTGAGGAAGGGATTGGTCGCGCATTCGCGATCGAGCCGTGTGGGCAGAGTGGGCCGGCCGTCCCGGCGCAGGGCGATCACCTCCCGCATGCGGGCCTGAAGCGCCGTGTTTTCCGGCTCGAGGCTGAGCGCGAAACGGCCATTGGCCTCGGTATATTCATGGGCGCAACAGAGCCGGGTTTCGGGATCGAGGGCGCGGATCTTCAGAAGCGACGCCCACATCTCCTCCGGCGTGCCCTCGAAAAGGCGGCCGCAGCCGAGCGAGAACAGGGTATCGCCGCAAAAGAGCACCTTTTCGTGCGGGAAATGATAGGCGACATGGCCCGCCGTGTGTCCGGGCACCGCGATCACGCGTGCGGTCGCGGCGCCGAGCGCGATCCCGTCCCCCTCCGCGACCCAGCGGTCCGCCATGGCGATGCGCCGGCGCTCCGCGGCCGGTGCGATCACTTCGGCGCCGAAACGCGCCTTGAGGCCCGGCACGCCGCCGACATGGTCGGGGTGATGATGCGTGCACAGGATGAGCCCGGGCACAAGTCCGCGCGCCTCGAGCGCCGCGATCACCGGGTCCGCGACCGCGGGATCGACGACGGCGACGGCGCCGCTGCGGGGCTCGCGCACGATGTGGACATAATTGTCCCTGAGCACGGGCAGGAGATCGGTTTCAAGCGCGGCGGCCATCCTCACCCGTTCTCCTCGTCATAGACCCGACCGGGATCGAAGACCTTCCCGGCGACGAATTCAAGCCCGCCGCGCCGGGGGCCCTCGCGTTCGATGCGGCGGTAGAAGCAGCTCCTGTAGCCGACATGGCAGGCGCCGGGGCCGTGCTGGCGCACCCTGAGCCAGAGCGCGTCCTGATCGCAGTCGATGCGCGCCTCGAGAACCTCCTGCACATGGCCCGAGCGTTCGCCCTTCTTCCACAGGCGCCGCCGCGAGCGGCTCCAGTAATGCGCGATGCCGGTCTCGAGCGTGCGGCGCAACGCCTCGGCGTTCATGTGCGCGAGCATCAGCACCTCGCCGCTCTCGGCGTCGGTGACGATGGCGCTCAGAAGACCGTGCGCGTCGAAGGCGGGCGCCAGCCTGTCGCCTTCCTCGATCTCGCGATGGTCGCCGCGGGGCGCAAAGGGGAAGTCGTCGCTCATGGCGCGCGAGCTTGCCGCGATCGCGGCGCAGGCGCAAGCACTCTTGGATTTCGCGTTCGCGCGGCTTACCTAGTCGATCATGGACCGGAGTCTCGACGCCCTCTACAACAGCCGCATCCTGCGTCTGGCGACGCAGATCCCCTTCACCGAGCGCCTGGAAAACCCCGACGTCACGGTGTCGCGGACGAGCCGCATCTGCGGCTCGCGGCTGACGCTCGACGCCCAGTTCGACGGCCCGCGCATCGCCCGGCTCGGGCTCGAGGTCAGGGCCTGCGCGCTCGGTCAGGCGACGACCGCGCTCGTCGCCCCGCGGCTCGTCGGCAGCACATGCGAAGACATCGCCCCCGCGGCGCGTGCCTTTGCGGCGATGATCCGGGAGGGCGGGCCGGTTCCCGCACCGCCCTGGGACGATCTCGAGATCTTTCTCCCGGTTCGCGATCACCCCTCGCGCCACGGCTCGGTGATGCTGATCTTCGATGCCGCACTCGCCGCCTTCGCCGCGCACGGGACGCGCGATTGCGCGTCCAGCAGCGAGACCGGTTGAGGGCGCAGGCTCACTCCCCTTCGGACCGTGGCGCGGCGAAAGCGCGCGAGAAAAAGATCGCGTTCATGAACAATCTGTTTGTCCCATAGAAGACACCGCGAAAATTGGGATCGTCGGCGAACAGCACGACGCTGCCTTTGCCCCGTCGCTCGGCGATCAGCATCGGCGAGCCGGCGATCTCGCGCTTCCGCCGCGCCGAGGCATAGCCTGCAACGAGCGGTGATTCGAGATCGTAGCGCGCCACTGTCGCATAGGGATTGCGCGGCGTCTCGAGCACGATCGTCGTATTGCGCTGGCTGGCGATGCGGCGATCGTGAAAGCCGTAGCCGAGTGGATGGGTGATGTCGAGGTCGCTCTCGAACAGCGCCCCGCCGATCACGTCCTCCGCCTCGCGGCGCGGATATTCGACATAGTCGTGGCGCTCGGGTGGCGCGGCATCCTTTTTCTTCCCCGGCTTTTCCGGCTTCCCTGTTCCTCCGAACAACGTCTTCTGCGCCCATTCGGCGCCCTGACGCATGGCGATGAGGGTTCCGCCCTCCGCCTCGATCCACTGCTCGAGGCGTGCGCGCACCGCCTTGGGCAGCGCCGCGCGCCCGCCGGGCAGGACGATGTGCGTGTAGCGCGACCAGTCGATCGACCCCAGCCGCGCCTTTTCCACCAGCGTCACCGGCATGCGCATGCGGACATCGAGAAGATGCCAGACCTCGCCGGCGTCATAGCGCGCGATGCCGCCGTCGAAGACGAGCAGGACCGTGGGCCGCGCGAGTGTCGCGAAGGACTCGCCGCCGCCGAAATCGGCCCCCGCCGTCGGCGTGTGGCCCGAGTCGAGAGCATAGACGACGATGCCGTCCTTCCGCGCGATCTCGCGCACCACCGCATGTGCGCGCTCGGGATCGCCGGCGCGCGCGGCGAGCGGCACGAAGATGGCGCCGCGCGCGAAATCGATCGCGCCCTTCGTCGTCTCCGCGCGGAAGGGCCGGCGCGCCACGCGGGCCTTCACCCCGGCGGCGAGCAGGCGATAGAGCGCCCGGGGCGCATAATAGTCGTCCCAGGAAAAGACATAGCCGTAGCGCGCGCGATCGGGCACGGGCGCCGGCGCCCATTCGGCATGCGCGCGGGCGCCGAGAAGATCGCGGTGAAAGGCGCGTCCCATCGCCGCATGGTCGAGGTCGAAGGCGAGCGGCACGGTCCAGCCCGAGACGTCGTAGAAGATCGCCTCGGCGAACGCCCGCGGCCGGTCGAAGATGCCGCGCAGGAGCACATACTGCTTCTGCCGCAGAGGCACGACATAGCTCTCGCCCGCCCGGTAGAGCCGACCCGCCACGCGGACATCCCGTGCGAGATGCCAGGCGGCGATGTCGTTGCGTTCGAGCAGCTCGAGGAAATGCAGGCGCCGCGCGCGGTCGGGCGAGGTGAAGACGAAGGCCGCCCGCTTGTCCTTCGCGGCGGCGGCGACGGCGTCGCGGAAGAACCACCGCTCATAGGCGAGGAGATCGGCGCGCAGATTGCGCGCGCCCGCGATCGAGCTCAGCGCGGTGCGGAAATGGGTGCGGATATTGTCGGCGAGCGTGCGCACGCCGTTCGGGGTCTCGATCGCACCGCCGCGCGCGGCCGCGGCCTCGAACAGGATGCCGATCGAGCCGTTCACCTGCGGATAGGTCGAGCCCTTGCCGATATAGAAGTTGTCGAAGCCCTCCTCGCTGGAATAGAGCCGCGCTTCGGCATCGAGAACGCCGCGGTGGAAGGCCGCCATCTTCTGCGCCAGGTCCCGCGCGCGCGGCGGGATGAGCGGATTCCGGCGCGCCGGCACGCCGGGGTGGAAATAGTAGGTCGCGTTCGAGCCCATCTCGTGATAGTCGACCGTCACATTCGGCTTCCAAGCGTGCCAGGCCCGCATCCACGCCTGCGCCTCGGGCTGGGTCTGGAACAGCCATTGGCGGTTGAGATCGAACCAGTAGTGGTTGGTCCGCGCCTCGATCCACAGATCGTGCGCCGCATGCGCCGGATCGGTCACCGGCACCTTCGAAAGATATGTGAGAACATGGTCGATGCGCCGCGCATGGCCGTCGGGATTGAAGACCGCGGTGATCAGGATCACGCTTTCTTCGAGCATCCGCTCGATCTCGGGACCGCGCGCCGCGGCGAGGTGATAGACGAGCGGCAGCGCCGCCTCCATGCCCGAGGCCTCGGCGCCGTGAACGCCGAAATTGAGCCAGGTGACGACCGGCATGTCGGGTCCGGGCACGACATCGCCGTCGGGGTCGCCCAACGCCAGATGACGGGCCCGGATGTCGTCGATCCGCGCCAGATTCTCCGGCGACGAGACGACGATGAACTCGATCGGGCGTCCCTCGTGGGAATGGCCGATGGTCGTGCGCCGCATGCGCGGCGAGGCATCGGCGACCAGGCGGATATAGTCGACGAAGCGGTCATGGCGCGCCGGCCGTGCCCCGAGCGGATGGCCGAGCACCTGCTCGGGTGTCGGCACGGCGGGGTCGTAATCGACGCCGTCGGGAAGATAATAGTCCATCGGTTCGGCGAGGGCGGCGGTCACGAGCAGCAGAAGCGACAGGAGAAGCGCGGTGCGGACGAGCATGATTTTCGGGTCCCATCTCTTTTTTCGACCGCTCGGAGCCTAACCGTCATACCGTCGGCGCGAAAGCCCCAGTACTTGCCGCCCCCGACCGCGCAGGCTAGGAAACGGGACGCGAAGATTGCCGAGGAGGACCGTCATGGAAACCGTGATCTGGCACAATCCGCGCTGCTCGAAATCGCGCGCGACGCTGGCCCTGCTCGAAGAGCACGGCATCCGGCCCAAGATCGTGCTCTATCTCGAGACCCCGCCGGACGCCGACGAGATCGATCGGGTGCTCGGGCTGCTCGGCCGCACGCCGCGTGAGCTCATGCGCCGCAAGGAGCCCGAATACCGGGAGCTCGGGCTCGATGATCCGGCGCTCGCGCGCGACGCGCTGATTGCCGCCATGGCGGCGCACCCGCGCCTCATCGAACGGCCGGTGGTCATTCGCGGCGAACGCGCGGCGCTCGGCCGACCGCCCGAGGCGGTTCTCGACATCCTGTGATGGGCCGGATCCGACCGTTCGGGACACGGCCGCTCCGGTGCGGGGGCGCGCCATGATCATCGCCATCGACGGGCCGGCCGCATCCGGCAAGGGCACGCTCGCGCGCCGGCTCGCGGAGCGATTCGGCCTCGCCTATCTCGATACCGGCACGCTCTATCGCGCTGTCGGGCTTGCGCTCTTGCGCGCCGGCGAGGACCCGCATGACGAAGCGGCCGCGGAGGCCGCCGCGGCAAGACTCGACCGGGCGCTTCTCGACGATCCCGAGCTGCGCAGCGAGGCCGTCGGCGAGGCCGCCTCCATCGTCGCCGCAAGCCCCCGGGTGCGCGCACGCCTTCTCGACGTCCAGCGCGATTTCGCGGCCCATCCACCGGCGGGCAGGAAAGGCGCGGTGCTCGACGGCCGCGACATCGGCACCGTCGTCTGCCCCGATGCCGACCTCAAGCTCTTCGTCACTGCGAGCGACGAGGAACGCGCCCGGCGTCGCCATCGGGAGCTCGAGGCGAAGGGCGCGAGGACGGACTTCGCCACCGTGCTCGCCGACCTCAAGGCCCGCGATGCCCGTGACAGCGACCGCGCCGCGGCGCCTCTCGCCCGCGCCGAAGACGCGATCTTGCTTGATACCAGCGAATTGTCTATAGACGCCGTGTTCGCGCGCGCGGCGGCTCTCGTCGAAGAGCGTCTCGCGGCGAAGAGATAGCCAAGGCGACATCGGCCGCGATCGGGCATTGGGGACCGCCCCAAGGCTCGGTTCTTGTTTTTGACGATGGGCCCACTGGCTCCCGGGAAGATTGGAAGGGCGGCGATGGTCGCAGCCCAAGGAGCCCCGGGAGAAGACCGCCGGAGCCAACCGGCCGGCAGGAAAAGCTCCCCTTTCAGGAAGACCACAAAGAGATGACGGAACTTCAAGTCGACGCGCCCTCGCGCGAGGAATTCGAGGCGCTTCTCAACGAATCACTCTCCGACAAGGACGGTTTCGAAGGCCGTGTCGTCAAGGGCATCGTGACCGCCATCGAAGGCGATCAGGCGGTCATCGATGTCGGCCTCAAGGCCGAGGGCCGGGTGCCCGTGCGCGAATTCGCCGCCCCCGGACGGGAGTCCGAGCTCAAGGTCGGTGACGAGGTCGAGGTCTATATCGAGCGCATCGAGAATGCGCTCGGCGAGGCCATGCTGTCGCGCGAGAAGGCGCGTCGCGAAGAGGCGTGGAACCATCTCGAAGAGGCCTTCGCCAAGGAGGAGCCGGTCGAGGGCGTGATCTTCGGCCGCGTCAAGGGCGGCTTCACCGTCGATCTCAACGGCGCCGTCGCCTTTCTGCCGGGAAGCCAGGTGGACATCCGTCCGGTGCGCGACATCACGCCGTTGCTCAATGTCCCGCAGCCCTTCCAGATCCTCAAGATGGACCGTCGGCGCGGCAATATCGTGGTCTCGCGGCGCGCCGTTCTCGAAGAGACCCGGGCCGGACAGCGGGCCGAGCTCCTCGAGAGGCTCAAGGAGGGGGATGTCGTCGAAGGCGTGGTCAAGAACGTCACCGATTACGGGGCTTTCGTCGATCTCGGCGGCATCGACGGTCTGCTGCATGTCACCGATATGGCGTGGAAGCGCGTCAGTCATCCGACCGATGTCGTCGGCATCGGCGAGACCGTCAAGGTGCAGATCATCCGCATCAACCGGGAAAGCCAGCGCATCAGCCTCGGCATGAAGCAGCTTCAGGCCGATCCCTGGGAGGGCGTCGAGGCGAAATACCCGGTCGGCATGAAGATCAAGGGCGTGGTCACCAACATCACCGACTATGGCGCCTTCGTCGAGCTCGAGCCCGGCGTCGAGGGCCTCGTCCATGTCTCGGAGATGTCGTGGGTGAAGAAGAACGTGCATCCCGGCAAGATCGTCTCCACGAGCCAGGAGGTCGAGGTCATGGTGCTCGAGGTCGACCCGGTCAAGCGCCGTATCTCGCTCGGTCTCAAGCAGTGTCTGGAAAACCCCTGGGAGGCGTTCGCCGAAAAATATCCGCCGGGCAGCGTGGTCGAGGGCGAGATCAAGAACATCACCGAGTTCGGTCTCTTCATCGGTCTCGATTTCGACGTCGACGGCATGGTCCACATGTCGGACATCGCCTGGAACATGTCGGGCGAGGACGCGATCAAGCAGTTCTCCAAGGGCGATCATGTCAGGGCCAAGGTGCTCGACGTCGATATCGACAAGGAGCGCATCAGCCTCGGCATCAAGCAGCTCGAGGGCGATCCCTTCGGGGCCGTGTCGGGCAAGAAGAAGGGCGACGTCGTCACCTGCACCGTGAGCGCGGTCACCGACGGCGGCATCGAGGTCACGCTCGGCGACGGCATGACGGCGTTCATCCGGCGCTCCGATCTCGCCCGCGATCGCGCCGACCAGCGTCCCGACCGCTTCGCCAAGGGCGACAAGGTCGATGCCATGATCACCGGCATCGACCGCAATCAGCGCAAGGTGTCGCTGTCGATCAAGGCGCTCGAGGTGGCCGAGGAGAAGAAGGCCGTGGCGCAGTACGGCACCAGCGACTCGGGGGCGAGCCTCGGCGATATCCTCGGCGCGGCGCTGCAGAAGGCCCGGGAGGGCAAGGCCGGGTCGAAGGCGACCCAGGCCACGGAGCCCAAGGCCAAGGCGGAGAAGGCGGCGGACACCGCGGAAAAGGTGGCCGACGCCGACGCGAAGAAAGACGAGAAAACGGCGGAGGCCGGCGAGAAGAAGCCCGGCAAGGCCAAGGCTCCGGCAAAGAAGAAGGACAGCCCGCAAGCGGCCGCCGACGAGACGCCGTCGGCTGCCGGGAAGGCCACCGGGAAGACGGCGAAGAAGAGCGCGAAGAAGGACGCGAAGAAGGACGAGGCGACGGCTTCGGACGACGACTGACGACGCGGCGCCCTGCCCCGCGCCGGCAGGCGGCACAGACGTGGAACGGCGGTCCCCCGAGGACTCGGGGGGGCGCCGTCTCCTTCCTGCGGCAGGTGGAAAGCGCTTGATGTGCAGAGACTTATCTTGACGCGGACGGGGATGCTCGCCTAGGCTGAGGCATGTTCAGCCCGGCTCTTCCGCAAGAGGGGCCGGTAGCGGCAGGACGGACCGAACCATGATCAAGTCGGAACTTATCGCCAGGCTCGCCGAGGCCAATCCGCATCTCTATCATCGCGATGTGGAGCGGATCGTGAGCACCGTGTTCGAGGAAATCACCCAGGCGCTCGCCCGGGGCGACCGGGTCGAGCTCCGGGGCTTCGGGGCTTTTTCGGTGAAGACCCGGCCCGCTCGCATGGGGCGCAATCCGCGCACCGGCGAAGCGGTCGCGGTGGAAGAAAAGCGCGTCCCCTATTTCAAGACCGGCAAGGACCTGCGCGAGCGCCTGAATGCCAAGCCGCGCTGAGCGGATTTGCCCATGGGCCGCATCGCCAGCCTCCTCTTTCTCCTTTTCCTGGTGATCGCGCTGAGCGTTTTTGCCGTCGCCAATCGCGCGGTCGTGTTCCTGAGCCTGCCCGGATTTGACGGGCAGATCGGAATGCCGGTCTATCTCGTCCTCTTCCTCGGCATTCTCATCGGCGTTTTTCTCGTGCTTCCGGTCGCGCTCTGGACACTGGCGCGGCGCGCGCTGGTCCTGCGCCGGGAAAGACGACGGGCGGAGCGGGCGGAAAAGCGTCTTGCGGCGCTCGAGGCCGGGCAGGAGGCAGCCCGCATCGCGACCGCGCGCGCCCATATCGACGCGGCGCAATCGAAGAACGCGGCCAGGGGCTAGAAGGAAGAGATCGTGGTCAAACTGTCAAATCCGCTCTTCTGCGCCCTCGATACGGGCGATCTCGAGCGTGCCGTGGCGCTCGCGACCGAGCTCCGGGACATCGTCGGCGGTTTCAAGCTGGGGCTCGAATTCTTCTCCGCGCTCGGTCCCGCCGGGGTGGAAAAGATCGCCGCTTTCGGCCTGCCGCTGTTCATCGATCTCAAGTTCCACGACATTCCCAATACCGTCGCCGGTGCCGTGCGCAGCATCATGCCGCTCCGGCCCGCCATTCTCACCGTGCATGCGGCCGGCGGCATCGAGATGATGCAGGCGGCGCGCGAGGCGGCGGCGGAGGCTGCCGCGCGGCTCGATTCGGAGATGCCGTGGATCGTCGCGGTCACCCTCCTGACCAGTCTCGATGCCGGCGATCTCGACGCGCTCGGCATCGAGGGCTCGACCCACAAGGTGGTGGCACGCCTGACGCGACTCGTCGAAAAGGCGGGGCTCGACGGGGTGGTCTGCGCCCCGCACGAGGTCTCCACCGCGCGCTCGACCACCGGCGAGGGATTCCGGATCGTCGTCCCCGGCATCCGCCCGCGCGGGGCGCCGGCCTATGACCAGAAACGGGTGATGACGCCGGAAGAGGCGATGGCGGCCGGCGCCAGCGTGATCGTCGTCGGACGTCCGATCACGAGCGCCGCCGACCCCGCCGCCGCCGCACAGACGATCGTCGACGCGATCGCCCTCTCATGAGACGGGCCGCACCTCGACCACCTCGGGGACGTAATAGCGCAGGAGATTCTCGATCCCCTGCTTGAGCGTCATCGTCGAGCTCGGGCAGCCGGCGCAGGCGCCCTGCATGTGGAGATAGACGACCCCGTCCTTGAAGCCGTGATAGAGAATATCGCCCCCGTCGCGGGCCACCGCCGGGCGGACCTTCTCGTCGATCAGGGTCTTGATCTGCCGCACGATCTCGGCGTCCGCGGGATCATCGGTGGAGGTGGCCTCGCTCGCTGCCGCACCGGCGTGGAAGAGCGGTGCTCCGGCGCTGAAATGCTCCACCAGAAGGGCCAGGATCTGCGGCTTCAATGTCGTCCAGTCGGCCTCTTCGGTCTTGCTCACGGAGATGAAGTCGGCCCCGAAGAAGACGCCGCTCACCCCCTCGAGCGCGAACAAGGCGCTGGCGAGCGGCGACCGCTCGGCCGTGTCGGCGCTCGGAAAGTCGGCACTGCCTTCCGGCATGACCTCGCGACCGGGAAGAAATTTCAGGGTCGCCGGGTTGGGGGTCCGTTCGGTGGCGATGAACATCCGCAGGCACTCCTTCTCGCTCGAGCGCTTATGTGGCGTCCGCATGCGGCATCGTCAAGCCAAATCAGAGAGAAACGGTACGAATTCGGAGGCGGGGGGACTACACCAGGCGGTCGATGTCCTCCGGGGTGAGCGTCCCCGGGATGATGACCAGCGGGCAGGGCAGGCTCGCCACCAGCGGTCCGGAAAAATAGTCGACGAGGGGCCCGGGATCGCCGGCCGGACTCGAGGCGAGAACGAGGGCGAACAGGTCTTCGCGCTCCTTGATGAACGCGACGAGCGCCTCCTTCGGATTGCCGTCGCGAATGACGATCTCGGGCTTCACCCCGGCATAGGCGAAGACCCTGGCCGCCAGATCCTCGAGCAGCGCCCGGGCCTTGGCATGGGCCTCCTCGCGCATGCGGTCGGCCACCGCCATCCAGTGCTGGAAGTCGACCGGCGTGATGGCGCGAAAAAGGATGATGCCGCCGCCCTCGATATGGGCGGCCCGCCCCGCGGCGAAACGGATCGCGAGCTTCGCCTCCTCCGAATCGTCGACAACGACGAGAAAATTGCGCGGTCGCTCGAGGCTCGGTCCGAGCCTCGGCGCGACCCCGGTATCGGTCTCCCCGCTCATGAGCGAAAATGTTGCAGCGGGACGGCCGCGGCGCAAGTCTCAAATTTCGCGGAGCCGCCGCCGCGCGCGCGGCTCAATAGCCGACATCGTCCTCATCGGGCAGTTTCAGCTCGACCGTCTGCGTACGCCCGCTTTCACCCGGAAAGTCGGTGAAAAGCGCCTGCACCAGATAGGGCATCACCGCCGGCAGGTCGGGCTTGCCGATCTCGCTGACGGCGCGGCCCTCGAACAGGATCTCGCCCGTCGGGCGTTCCAGTCGCAGGGTGAGCGTGACGCTGTGCACGGTGGTCGAGTAGACACCGCCGCCGCCGTAGCCGGCATAACCGCCGTAGCCGTAATGGGGATAGAAGCCGCCGAAGCCATAGTGGCCGAAGCCCCCATAATGGTCGAAGCCGAAATAGGGGTAATAGTCGTAATAGCCGGGATAGGAGCGGATCTTCTCGCGCCCTTCCGATACGCTCCAGTCGAGCTTGGCCAGAATATCGGGGTCGTCCGCCACCGGCCGATAGCCGGCGTCGATCAATTGCGCGCGCACGAGCCCGGCATATTGTTCGAACTCGAGGCTGCCCACTTTCGCGGGATCGGCGGGAACGATCCGGATCGTCTCCGAGTCCGGCGCCGCGAGCCGGTGGAAGCGCGAGACATCCGCCTCGAAGGTTCTGGCACAGCCGGCCAAGCCGAACAGCGCCACGGCCAGGACCGCGATCAAGCGCACATGCATGGCGGACTCCTCTTCAAAGACGTCGCAACACGCCCATCTTGCGCGGAGTCATTGTGACGGGCAAGCCTGAACCGGCGATGAACCACCGGGGGGCGACGCCCGCCGGCGCCCGCCGGCGCCCGCCGACGCCCGCCGGCGCTCGACGGCGATCCTGCGGCTCAGTAGAGATGGCCGTCCTTGGTCTTGATCTGCACCACCTTCGTCGCGCCGCTCTCGCCGGGGAAGTTGCGGAACATCGACTCGACGAGATAGGGCATGATGAGGGAGATCTCTCCGGTCGGTCCTTCGCTGACCGCGCGCCCCTCGAAAACCGTCTTTCCCGTCTTCGTGTTCTCGATCCTGAGACTCAGCTTGCGCGTATAGACGGTCTTCGAGCGGATCTCGGGGCCGAGAAAGCCGTCATAATAGAAGGGGTCGTAATACCCGTAATAGAAGGGGTGGTAGAAACCGAGATGGTAGCTGTAGGCCGGATACACATAGCCCGGCGTGGTCTCGATCTTGACCCGACCTTCCGAGACCCCGTAATCGACCACGACCTTGAGGTCCGCCTTGTCCGGCGACACCGGCTTGAAGCCGTAGCCCGCCATGGCGTCGGTGATCAGGCCGGCATATTGCTGGAACTCGGGGCCCTGTTTGGCGGGGTCCTTGGGAACCACATGGAATCCTTGTCCGGCAAAGTTGAAACCGTCGTGAAATCGCGTGACCGACGTTTCGACCTTGGCTGCGCACGCCCCCAGGAGCAGGACGAGGCCAGCAATGAGCAGGGTCTTCAAGCGCATCCGGCACCTCCTTTCCGTTATGGACCATGGACTTGGGCCATAAATGTGGATCGGATGCGCCGCTTGCAAGGCCCTGCGTCAAGACGTCATGGCCGCCATGGCGCCCCCCTCACCCCCGGCGGTGATGCGGATCGAGAAAGCCGACCGTCTCCTTGACCTCGGCCAGCACCGGGGCCGCCATCGCGGCGGCGCGCTCGGCGCCGTCGGCGAGAATGCGGTCGATCACCGCCGGGTCGCGCTCGAGCCGCAGCATCTCCTCGGTGATGGGGCCGAGCGTCGCCACCGCAAGCTCGGCGAGCGCGCCCTTGAATTCGGCGAAGCCCTTGCCGGCGAATTCGCAGAGCACGGCGTCCACCGGCCTGTCGGCGAGCGCCGCATAGATGCCGACGAGATTGGCGGCCTCGGGCCGGCCCTCGAGCTCTTGCGCCGTCGCCGGCAGGGGATGGGGATCGGTCTTCGCACGGCGGATCTTGCGCGCGATGGTGTCGGCATCGTCGGTGAGATTGATGCGCGAGGCGTCCGAGGGATCGGACTTCGACATCTTCTTCGTGCCGTCCCTGAGCGACATCACCCGCGCCCCGGCCTCGAAGATCACCGGCTCGACGAGGGGGAAGACCTCGCGGCCGAAATCGGCATTGAAGCGCGCGGCGATGTCGCGGGTAAGCTCGAGATGCTGCTTCTGGTCCTCGCCCACCGGCACGTGCGTCGCCTTGTAGGCGAGGATGTCGGCGGCCATCAGCGTGGGATAGATATAGAGCCCGACGCTGGCGCGCTCGCGATTCCGGCCCGCCTTGTCCTTGAACTGCGTCATGCGGTTGAGCCAGCCGATACGGGCGACGCAGTTGAACACCCAGGCCAGCTCGGCATGGGCGCTGACCCGGCTCTGGTTGAACAGGATCGAGCGTTTCGGGTCGACCCCGCTGGCGATGAAGGCGGCGGCCGCGCGGCGGGTCTGGGCGGCGAGCGTCTTCGGGTCCTGCCATATGGTGATGGCGTGGAGGTCGACGACGCAATAGAGGCACTCGTAGGACTGCTGCAGCCGCACCCAGTTGCGGAAGGCGCCGAGATAATTTCCCAGATGCATGGCGCCGGTCGGCTGGGCGCCGGAAAAGACGCGCTTTGACGGGATCGGTACGGACGGGCTCATCGGGCGGGGCCTTCCCTCGGCTGGTGCACAGATGCCGGGCGTTTATGGCAATGGCGGCCGTGACCGGTCAAGGCCGCGCGAGGGCGTCGCGGAGGTCTTCCGGGCGGACCGCGCCGAAAAGGAGGGCGAGCGCAGCATAGCTTGCGAGCCCGAGCGCGACCAGCGCCGCCGCGACGGCGATCGCCGTCGCGCTCGTGAGCGTCCCCGCGGGCATCAGCGCGCCATTGACGACCCACAGCAGGCCCCCCATTCCGGCGCTCGCGGCAAGCATCCGCACGAGCCGCGATCCGAGCCGGCGATCGAGCACGAGCGCCTGCCGGCGAACGAGGCGCGTGCCCAGAAGCGCGACATTGAGCCAGGCCGCGAGCGTCGTCGCCAGGGCGAGGCCGACATGCGCCAGCGACCAGATCAGCGCCAGGCTGAGAACGACGTTCGCGGCCATGGCGATGAGTCCGAAGGCGACCGGCGTCCTCGTGTCCTCGCGGGCGAAAAAGCCCGGAACCAGGACCTTGACGAGGACGAAGGCGGGCAGGCCGAGGGCGAAGGCGGTGAGGGCATGCGCAGTGAGCCGCGTGGCGTCGGCCGAAAAGGCCCCATGCTCGAACAGCGCCCGGATGAGCGGCGCGGGAATGATCGCGAGCGCCGTCGCGGCGGGCAAGGTGAGCAGAAGCGCGAATTCGATGGCGCGGTTGTGATTGTGCTGCGCCTCGTCGCCCCGGCCGCCGGCGAGCGCGCGCGACAGACGCGGCAGGAGAACCGTGCCGACGGCGATGCCGATGACCCCGAGCGGGAGCTGATTGAGCCGGTCGGCATAGAAGAGATAGGACAGCGAGCCTTGGGGAAGGAAGGAGGCGAGGACCACGTCGAAGACGAGATTGACCTGCATCACGCCGGCGCCGATGGCGACCGGCAGCATGACCCGGAGAAGCCGCCTGACGCCGGGCGTCAGCCGCGGTCGCGGCAGGCGCAGGGCGAAGCCCGCACGCCGTGCCGCATGGACCAGCCACAGGAACTGCACGATGCCGGCGATCGAGACGCCGATCGCCAGCGCATGGGCGGTGAGCGTCGCGCTGTCGTGGAAGCCGAGCAGGGCGGCGATCAGCACCAGGTTGAGCAGAATCGGCGCCGCGGCGGCGGCGGCGAAGCGGCCCAGCGCATTGAGGATGCCCGAAAAGAGCGCAACCAGCGAGATCAGGAGCAGATAGGGGAAGGTGAGCCGCGTCAGATCGACGGCGAGCGCGAATTTCTCCGGCTCGTCGAGAAAGCCCGGCGCCAGCACGACCATGATCCAGGGCATGGCGGTTTCGGCGAGGGCGGTGAAGAGAAGCAACACGAAAAGCAGCGACGCCAGGGCGTCTTCGGCGAAGGCCCGTGCACGGAGCCGGCCCGCGGCCGTGGCCTCGCGCCCGAGCGCTCTGGCGAAAAGGGGCACGAAGGCGGCCGAGAAGGCCCCCTCGGCGAAAAGCCGGCGGAAGAAGTTCGGCAGCTTGAAAGCGACGAAGAAACAGTCCGCCGCCAGCCCGGCCCCGAGATAACGCGCGATCAGGACATCGCGCACGAAACCGAGAAGACGGCTCAGCAGCGTCAGCGAGCCGACGGTTGCGAAGGCGCGCAGCATGTTCAGACCCGTTCCCGCCGCCGGCGTCGTCGCAGGCCGCGCGGCATTTCAGCCGGTCCGCTCGGCGGCGCGGCGCGGCGCGGTCTGTTCCTTGCCCTTGTGGGCGGCCGGCACCTCGCCGCGGGCGGCGGCGAGAAGGATCGTCTCGATATGTGCAAGGCGGCGCTCCCCGGTGATCTTTTCTCCTTCGAGGTTCTGGACATAGAACACATCGACGGCGCGTTCGCCATAGGTCGCGACATGCGCCGAAAAGACCGACAGCCGCAGATGCGCGAGCGCCTGCGTCAGATCGTAGAGCAGGCCGGGACGGTCGCGGGCATTGACCTCGATGACGGTGGCACGGTTGCTGGCGCGATTGTCGATCAGCACCATCGGCTCGACCTTGAAGACGGCGCTGCGCGGCCGGTAGCCGCGCACGGTCTCGCGCAAGCGCTCGACCGGCAGGGACTTGCCGCCGATCGCGGCCTCGAGCGCGGTCTCGAGCGCCCGGAGCCTGTCGCGGCCGGCAATGGCCCGGCCGTCGGCCGACTGGACGCGGAAATTGTCGAGGGCCATGCCGTCCCTCGTGGTGTGGATCTTGGCATCGACGATATTGGCGCCGGCGGCGGCGAGCGCCCCCGCGAGGCGGGCGAAGAGGCCACGGCGATCACGGGTGTAGATGGCGAGCTCGGTCATCGCCTGGAAGCGTTTGACCGCCATGGTGATGCCGGCCTTCTCGCCGCTCTCGTCGGTGCGGCGCATGAGCCGCGCGTCGCGTTCCAGCGTCTCGATATCCTCGGCGATCCAGTAGGAATCGAGAAAGCGCCCGAGATGGCTGTCGATGGCGGCCGCCGGCCAGTCGCCAAGGCGGGCCCCGAGCGCCGCCTTTTTCGCCGCCACCCGCTCGACGCGACCGCTGGCCGCGTGTCCGGCGATGAGCACCTCTTCCGCCTGCTCGTAGAGATCGCGCAGAAGCTGGCCTTTCCAGCCGTTCCAGGCGCCCGGGCCGACGGCGCGGATGTCGGCGACGGTGAGGATGACGAGCAGCTTCAGCCGCTCGGGGCTTTTCACCTGCTCGCAGAAATCGAGGATCGTCTTGCGGTCCGAGACGTCGCGCTTGAAGGCGTAGCGGCTCATCAGGAGATGCCGCCGCACGAGCCAGGCGACGAGGTCGGTCTCGGCGGGCGTCAGTCCGAGCCGCGGGCAGAGCGCGCGCGCGATCCGCTCGCCGATCTCGGAATGGTCGCCGCCGCGGCCCTTGGCGATGTCGTGCAGGAAGAGGGCGAGATAGAGCGCCCGGCGCGACACCAGCTTGTGGATCACCTCGGTGGACAGCGGATGGTCTTCGGCGAGCTCGCCGCGCTCGATGGCGGCCAGCAGCCCGATCGCCCGGATGGTGTGCTCGTCGACCGTGAAATGATGGTACATGTCGTACTGCATCTGCGCCACGATGCGGCCGAAGTCGGGCACGAAGCGGCCCAGAACGCCGGCCTCGTTCATCCGCCGGAGCGCGATCTCGGGATGGTCCTTCGAGGTCAGCACCGAGAGAAAGGCGCGGTTCGCGTCCGGGTCGGCCCGCAGCTTGCGGTCGATGAGACCAAGATGCCGCCCGATATGGCGCAGCGCGTCGGGATGGATGTCGAGGCCGGTCTCATGCGCCACGGTGAAGATGGTGATCATCTTGCGCGGGTCCTTGACGAAGACCGTGTCGCGGGCGACCGTCAGGCGGTCGCCGTCGCGCCGGAACCCCTTGATCGAGCGTCGCGGGGCGAGGCGACGGAAGGAGAAGAGCGGCCGCTTCTGATGCCGCGCCTCGAGCGCCGCGCAGATGACGCGGGTAAGGTCGCCGACCTCCTTGGCGACGAGGAAATAGTGCTTCATGAAGCGCTCGACCCCGGAAAGCCCGGGATGATCGCGATAGCCGAGGCGCCGGGCGAGTTCCGGCTGACGGTCGAAGGTCAGCCGCTCCTCGGCCCGACCGGCGAGAAAATGCAGCGCCACCCGGACGGTCCAGAGAAATTTCTCCGCCTTGCGGAAGGTCTTCACCTCCTCCGGCTCGAGCAACCCTTCGGCGAGCAGGTCGCGGGCGTGATGCGCGCCATAGAGATAGGCGGTGATCCAGAACAGCGTCTGCAGATCGCGCAGGCCGCCCTTGCCCTCCTTCAGATTCGGCTCGACGACATAGCGGCTGTCGCCCATGCGGGCATGCCGCGCGTCGCGCTCGGCGAGCTTTGCCTCGACGAAGGCGCGGCCGCTGCCCGAGACCACCTCCGCCCGGAAGCGCTCGGCGACCTCGGCGAAGAGTCCGCCATCGCCGGCGAGGCGACGCATCTCCAGAAGCGCCGTGCGGATCGTCAGATCCTTCTTCGCAAGGCGGATGCATTCGCGCGGCGAGCGCACGGCGTGCCCGACCTTGAGGCCGACATCCCACAATGTGTAGAGCAGGAACTCGATGACGTTCTCGTGCCAGGAGGAGGGCTTGAAGGGATAGACGAAGAGCAGGTCGAGATCGGAGTAGGGCGCGAGTTCGCCGCGCCCGTAGCCGCCCGTCGCCGCGATCAGGAGCCGTTCGGCATCGGTCGGGTTGGAGCGACGGTAAAGCCGCCGCGTGGCGATGCCATAGAGCCCCTCGATCAGCCGGTCGGCGAGATAGCTGAGTTCCTGTGCGGTGCGACGACCGCTCGCGCCCTCCTCCTCGTGGCGGCGGCGGATCTCGGCGAAGCCGCGGGCATAGGTCTCCTTCGCGACCTTGAGGATCGCTTGCCGGCGGGCCCGGGCATGGGGCGCGCCGGCGGCCGCCTCCTCGAGGGCGGCGGCGAAGCTGCGGACGTCGATGATCCGGCGCTTATGGGGAATCGCGACCATGGGGGCCTTGTAGCATGCCGGAGGGACAGGCTCTATGCGCCGTCCTCGCGCAGGGCTTTCAGGCGATAGAGAAGGTCGAGCGCCTCGCGCGGGCTGAGCAGGTCGGGGTGGATGTCGTCAAGAGCCGCGATCACGGCATCGGCGGGCGACGGCGCGGCCGCCGCCGGCGCCGCGACGGCGGTCCGGAAGAGCGGCAGGTCGCCGAGCAGGGCGCTCGCCCGCTCGTTCCGTCCGCCCGCTTCGAGTTCGTCGAGAACCTGCTGCGCCCGCGCGATCACCGCCGCCGGCAGGCCGGCGAGCCGGGCCACCTGAATGCCGTAGGAACGGTCCGCGGCGCCGGCGGCGACCTCGTGCAGGAACACCACCTCGCCCTGCCATTCCCGGACCCGCATGGTGCGCAGGGCAAGCGCGGGAAGCGTCTCCCTGAGCGCCGCGAGCTCGTGATAATGGGTGGCGAAGAGAACCCGCGCGCGGTTCACCTCGTGCAGATGCTCGACCGTCGCCCAGGCGATCGCGAGCCCGTCATAGGTCGCCGTGCCGCGGCCGATCTCGTCGAGAATGACGAGCGAGCGGTCGCGCGCCTGATTGAGGATGGCTGCGGTCTCGACCATTTCGACCATGAAGGTGGAGCGGCCGCGGGCGAGATCGTCGGCGGCGCCGACACGGCAGAAGAGGCGGTCGACGATGCCGATCTCGGCCGCCTCGGCGGGAACGAAGGAGCCCGCCTGCGCGAGAATGGCGATGAGCGCGTTCTGCCGCAGGAAGGTCGACTTGCCGGCCATGTTGGGGCCGGTGAGAAGCCACAGGCGCGTATCCGCGCCGAGATCGCAGTCATTGGCGACGAACGGGCCTTCGCCGGCGGCCGCCAGGGCCGCTTCGACCACCGGGTGGCGCCCCTTGACGATCCGGAAGTCCGTGCCGTCGGTGATGTCGGGCCGCGACCAGCGGGCGCGCACCGCGCGTTCGGCGAGCGCCGCCGAGAGATCGAAGACGGCGAGCGCGTCCGCCATTTTGCGCAGCGATGCCCAGGCCTCCCCGACGCGGCGGCAGAGGCGCTCGAAGATCGCCTGTTCCTGCGCCAGGGCGCGATCGGCGGCGGTGCCGATCCGGGCGGCGAGCTCGGCCAGCTCGGTGGTCGAGAAACGGACCGCGCTGGCCAGCGTCTGCCGGTGGATGAAGCGCGCGTTGAGCGGCGGCCGCATGAGGGCCTCGGCGGCCTTGGCGCTGACGTCGATATGATAGCCGAGCACATTGTTGTGCTTGATCCTGAGCGCCGCGATGCCGGTTTCCTCGCGATAGCGCCCTTCGAGCGCGGCGATGAGCCGTCGGCTCTCGTCGCGCAACTGGCGGCATTCGTCCAGTGCCGGGTCGTATCCGCCGGCGATGAAGCCGCCATCGCGGGCGAGAATCGGCGGCTCGGCGACGAGGGCCGCGTCGAGCGTGGCGCGCAGGTCGTGCTGTCCCGCGAGCGCCTCGCCGGCACGCGCCAGTTCCGGCGGCAGGCCGGCGAGACTCGGGCCCTCGCCGAGACGCGCATGAAGATCGGCGGCGACGCGCAGGGCGTCGCGCACCGCCGCCAGATCGCGCGGACCGGCGCGGCCGACCCCCAGCCGGGCGAGCGCCCGTTCGAGGTCGGGACAACGCTTGAGCAGCCGGCGCACGCTCTCGCGCAGGGCCGGTTCGGCGACGAAATGCGCCACCGAATCGAGGCGTTCGCGGATGACCGCGACCTCGGTCGAGGGGGCGCCGATGCGGGCGGCGAGAAGGCGCGCGCCGGCCCCCGTGACGCAGGCGTCGACGGTGGCCAGAAAGCTGCCCTTGCGCTCGCCCGACAGCGTCCGGGTGAGTTCGAGATTGCGCCGCGTCGCCGCGTCGATCTGCATGACGGCGCTCGGCTCGACATGCGCGGGCGGCAGCAGCGGCGGCAGGCGCCCCTTCTGCGTCTCGTCGAGATAGTCGAGAAGCGCCGCGAAGGCGGCCAGCTCGGCGCGTCCGAAGGCGCCGAAGGCGTCGAGCGTGCGCACTCCGAACAGCTTCTTGAGCCGACGCTCGCCGGCGAGGCTGTCGAAGAGGCGGTCGTCGCGCACGCTCAGGCGCGTGCCGACCTCCTGGACGGCCTCGGCGAGGGCGGGATCGTCGCCGAGGGAGCGGGCGATCAGCATCTCGCCCGGCGCCAGCCGGGCCAGATCGGCGGCAAGGCGCGCGCGGTCGATGGTCATGCCGGCAAGGCTGCCGGTCGAGATGTCGGTCCAGGCGATCGCCCAATCGGCGCCGGCGCGTGCGAGCGCCGCGAGATGATTGTTGCGCCGGGCATCGAGCAGCGCCTCCTCGGTGAGCGTGCCCGGGGTGACGACGCGCACCACCTCGCGTCGCACGACCGCCTTCGCGCCACGCTTGCGCGCCGCCGCCGGGTCCTCGACCTGCTCGCAGACGGCAACCTTGTGGCCGGCCCGGATGAGTCGCGCGAGATAGGCTTCCGCGGCGTGGATCGGCACCCCGGCCATCGGGATGTCGGCGCCGAGATGCTTGCCGCGCCTGGTGAGCGCGATGTCGAGCGTCGCCGCCGCCTTCGCCGCGTCCTCGAAGAACAGCTCGTAGAAATCGCCCATGCGATAGAACAGGAGGCAGTCGGGATAATCCTTTTTTATCTCGAGATACTGCGCCATCATCGGCGTCGCCGAGCCGGCGGCGGCGCTCGCAGACGCGGATTTGGCTTCGGAATTCGGCGCGCTCGTGCTCTTGTTCATGAAAGGAATTTCTCGAAACGGGTTTCCTGGTGCTAACAAAAACGGCATCTGACCCAGAGGTGGTTCTAGCCGGCGCGCGGCGGTCTGTCACCACGACGGCGGCCTGAAAAGGGGAGAGCGGGATCCATGGCGAACGACGGCAACCGGTTTTCCGATCGCGAGGCGTTGCGCTATCACGCCCGGCCGCGTCCGGGAAAGCTCGAGATCGTGCCCACCAAGCCGATGGCGACGCAGCGGGATCTCTCGCTTGCCTATTCCCCCGGCGTCGCCGTGCCGGTGAAGGAGATCGCCGCCGATCCGGATGCGATCTTCGACTATACGGCGCGCGGCAATCTCGTTGCCGTGGTCACCAACGGCACCGCCATCCTGGGGCTGGGCAATCTCGGCGCCGCCGCGGCGAAGCCGGTGATGGAAGGCAAATCGGTGCTGTTCAAGCGCTTTGCCGATGTCGACGCCATCGATCTCGAGGTGGCGACCGAGGACGTCGACCGTTTTGTCGAGGCGATCCGCCTTCTCGAGCCGAGCTTCGGCGGCATCAATCTCGAGGACATCGCGGCGCCGGCCTGTTTCGTCATCGAGCAGAAGCTGCGCGAATCGATGTCGATCCCGGTCTTTCACGACGATCAGCATGGCACCGCCATCATCACCGCCGCCGGACTGCTGAACGCCCTCTATCTCACCGATCGCCGGATCGAGGATGTGCGGGTGGTGATGAACGGCGCCGGCGCCGCGGCGATCGCCTGCGCCGAGCTCATCAAGGCGCTCGGGGTGCCGCACGACAATGTCGTCATGTGCGACAGCAAGGGCGTCATCTATCGCGGACGCGGCAACAATATGAACCAGTGGAAATCGGCGCACGCGGTGGACACCGAGGCGCGCACGCTCGCCGAGGCGATGGCGGGCGCGGACGTCTTCATCGGACTTTCGGTGAAAGGCGCGGTGAACCGGGAGATGGTCAGGCGGATGGCGGAAAAGCCGATCATCTTCGCCATGGCCAATCCCGATCCGGAGATCGCGCCCGAGATCGTGGCCGAGGTGCGCAAGGACGCCATCATGGCCACCGGGCGGTCGGACTATCCGAACCAGGTCAACAATGTTCTCGGCTTTCCCTACATCTTCCGCGGCGCCCTCGACGTGCGCGCGCGCACGATCAACGAAGAGATGAAGGTCGCCGCTGCACATGCCCTCGCCGAACTCGCCCGCTCCGACGTTCCCGACGAGGTGGCGGCGGCCTATTCGGGGCGCCGGCAACGCTTCGGACCCGACTACATCATCCCCTCGCCCTTCGATCCGCGGCTGATGGAGTTCGTGCCGCCGCGGGTCGCCGAGGCGGCGATGGCAAGCGGCGTGGCGCGCAAGCCGATCGAGGACATGAGCGCCTACCGACGGGCCGTCTCGACGCGGCTCAACCCCACCGTCGGGCTGCTCGGCGCCATGTTCGACATGCTCAAGGAGCACGACAAGCGCGTCGTCTTCGCCGAGGGCGAGGAGGACCGCATGCTGCGCGCCGCCATCGGCTTCAAGTCGGGCGGTTACGGGACGCCGATCCTCGTCGGCTATGAGGACGTGGTGGCGGAGAAGCTGCGCGAGCACGGCGCCGACCCCGATCAGTTCGAGATCCGCTCGGCGCGCTCGTCGAAGGACCGCGACGCCTATGCGGCGTGGCTTTACGCCCGTCTGCAGCGGCAGGGCTATCTCAAGCGCGACGTGCTCCGCCTCGTCAATCGCGACCGCAATGTCTTCTCCGCCTGCATGGTCGCCTGCGGCGATGCCGACGCCATGGTCACCGGGCTGACGCGCAACTACTATCAGGCGCTCGAGAATGTGCGCCTCGTCATCGACCCGCGGAAGGGCATGCAGCCCTTCGGGCTCACCATCGTCATGGCGCGGGGACGCACCGTGTTCATCGCCGACACCGTGGTCAACGAGCACCCGACGCCGGCGGAGCTCGCCGATATCGCGCAGAACGCAGCCGCCGCGGTGCGCCATCTCGGGCACGAACCGCGGGTGGCGCTTCTGTCGTTCTCCAATTTCGGCCAGCCGATGCGCGAGCGCGCCGGCCATGTGCGCGCGGCGGTGCGGATCCTCGAGGAGCGCGCGGTCGATTTCGAGTTCGACGGCGAGATGGCGCCCGATACCGCGCTCAACACCGAGCTGATGAAGCTCTATCCCTTCTGCCGCCTGTCGGGGCCGGCCAATGTGCTGGTCATGCCGGCGCTGCACTCGGCGCTCATCTCCTACAAGCTTCTCGGCGAGCTCGGCGGGGCGCGGGTCGTCGGGCCGGTGCTGTGGGGCCTGTCGCGCTCGGTGCAGCTCGTGCGCATGGGCGCACAGACGAGCGAAATCATCAATATGGCGGCCCTGGCCGCGGTGGGCTCCATCGAACGCGGCTGAGCGCTGCGGGAGCGGGCTTGCGCGGCGCGGCATTGTACCATATGGTCCAGACTGGACATCCTGGTACAGCAGAGGGGGCGGGACGATGGCCGTTGCCCGACTGAGCCGCGAGGAGATGATTGCCCGCCTTGCGCATGTCTTCCACGCCCATGGCTATGCCGGCGCCTCGCTCGCCGCCATCGGCGCCGCCACCGGGCTCGGCAAGGGCAGCCTCTATCACGCCTTCCCCGGCGGCAAGCGCGCGATGGCGGAAGCCGTGCTCGATGCCACGGCGGCGCGGTTCGGGGACCGCGTCTTCGCGCCGCTGGAGAAGGATCCCGATCCGCTCCATGCGGTGCGCGCGATGTTCGACGCCTTGCGGCAGGACATGAGGGAGGGGGCGGGAACGTCGCTTTACGCCCTGCTGGCGCTGGGTTCCGATCGCGATCTCTTTCGCGCCCGCATCCGCGGCTTCTACCGCGCTTGGCGCGCTGCGCTCGCGGGCTGCCTTGCCCGCGGCGGCGTGCGCGAGGCGCATGCGCGGCAGCTCGCCGGGGAGACCCTGGCCGCCGTCGAGGGCGGCATCGTTCTCGCCCGCGGGCTCGACGACATGGCGGCCGTCGCCGATCTGTTCGCCCGCCAGGAGGCGCGGCTGAGCGCGATTCTCGCCGCCCGCCGTCCGCCGCCGCCTCAGCGCACCGGATAACGCAGGCGGCCGAGAAAGCGGGCGAGAGACGGCAGGTTCCGCGCCCCCTTGCGCCAGGCAGCCTTCGCCTTTTCGAACTGCATCACATTGTCGATGCGGCGCTCGAGAAAGGCCCGGGTGGCGGCGAGGTCCGGCGTCTCGTCACCGATCCAGACGACAAGCGTGCTCGAATAGACGCCGACGAGAATGAGACGTTTCGTGTAGTAATTGTAGTCCGTTGCGCGATCGCCGGCGGCGCGCCAGATGAGATCGGCGGTGCGCCACAGGCTGCGTGCCGCGAACTCGGCATGCTGCGGCAGGGCGAGCAGGGCGACGGCGCGACGCACCGCCTCGCGATGCGGCGCCACCTCTTCGAGTCGCAGGCGGATGGCGGTGACGATGCGTTCGCGAATGCGCATCGCGGCGAGATCATGCGCCTCGAGCGCCGCGCACATCCGCCGGTCGCTGCGGGCGATGAAACAGGCGAGGGCGTCGATGCCGCCCCCGGGAAAGGCGAGTCGGACGACCGCCGGCGCAAGGCCGAGGTCGGCGGCCCCGCGCTCGAGCGCGCGCACATTCCAGCCGTCGAAGGGCACATGGGCAAGCGCCGCCTCGAGAATTGCGTCCCGGTCGAGATCCATGTGCGCCTCCCTTGCCGTCGCCATCCGCGTCTCCGCAAGACCGTCCCGGGCATGCGACGTTACGCCCGGAACGCCATGCAAACAAGGCGTGTCCTTTGATTCCGGCCGCCGCGATGCTATATTGACGTATGAGAGCGCGGCCTTTCTCCCGGTTCCGACTCGAAGGGCGGGGGAAGGGGCGCGAAAAGATGAGGAAAGGCGCTTGCCGCGCCGCACCGCCTCTGCTATGCGGAGCGCGCCTTTGTTGTGCGGAGCGCGATTGTGTGTGGGCGGGCGCCGTGTCTTGTTCGCGCGTGTTCGCTTCGGGCGAAACGGACGGGATTTGGCGAATACGGGATTTGGCGAAGGAGAGAGCCGGCATATGCAGGTGACGGTACGCGACAACAACATCGATCAGGCGCTCCGGGCGCTGAAGAAAAAGCTGCAGCGGGAAGGCATCTATCGCGAGATGAAGCTGCGGCGTTTTTATGAGAAGCCCTCGGAGCGCCGGGCCCGCGAGCAGGCGGCCGCCATCCGTCGCGCACGCAAGCTCGAGCGCAAGCGCCTCGAGCGCGACGGCATTCGCTGACGCGCACCCTTTTCCTTCATTGACCGCCAGAGCGACGCCGTCGGCGTCGCTCTTCCGCGTGTGACGGGACCCGGGCGGGGCCCGGGGGCCCCGGCGCGCGGCCGGTGGGCGCTCATCCCGGCTTCTGTCGTGCCGGCGCGTCTTTCGCCGGCGCCTGCGGGTCGTGCGTCGCGGGAGACATCGGCAGGAAGACGCGGATCGTGGTGCCGGCCCCCGGCCGGCTTTCGACCGTGATGCGTCCGCCATGCTGCTCGACCAGCATCTTGACGATGGCGAGGCCGAGCCCGATGCCCTCGTCGGAGGAAACGAGGCTCGCACGCGAACGCCAGAAGCGCTCGAAGAGATGCGGCACGTCCTCGGGGGCGATTCCCTGGCCGTGATCGGTGATGCTGATCTCGACCTCCCCGCCGTGCGGCCGTGCGCCGATGCGGACGGTCTCTCCGGGCGGTGAAAAGCGGATCGCATTGCTCAGCAGGTTGAGCATGACCTGCACCAGACGGCGGTGATCGCCGAGGACGCGGAGCGCCTCCTGCGGTCCCCCCGCGATTTCGATCGTACAGCCCTTCTCGGCCGCCCGGATCTCGGCCATCCGCAGGGCGTCCTCGATCACTTTGGCGAGCGGCGTTGGCGCGATGTGAAGGGGACTGTCGCCGGCCTCGAGCGAGGCGATATCGAGAAGATCGCCCACGAGTTCGGCGAGATGGCGTCCCGACGCGGCGATGTCGGAGGCGTAGTCGCGGTATCGCGGATTGCCGAGATGCCCCAGCAACTGCCGCTCGATGATCTCGGCGAAGCCGACGATGGCATTGAGCGGCGTCCGGAGCTCGTGGCTCATGTTCTGCAGGAAGCGGGTCTTGGCGCGATTGGCCTCCTCGGCACGCACTTTCTCCATCATCAGTGCCCGCGTACGCTCCGCCACCCGTTCTTCCAGCAGCTCGTTCGCACGCTTGAGCTTGGCCTCCGCGCGGCGGCGCTCCTCGTTTTCGACCGCCAGCGCCCGCGTGCGCTCCAGCACCGTATCTTCCAGCATGCTCGTCTGTTTCGCCAGTGCCCGGCGCACGGCGTCGAGGCTGTCGATGGCGGCGCCCAGGACATAGCCGATGAGCGCGAGAACGACGATGAAGAGCTGAAAAATCTCCAAGTCCCCGTGCCGCATCGCCGTCAGCCGCGGATGGGCGCCGTAGAGCGTGAGAATCAGGGCCGCGATGTCGATCGCCGCCACGGTGAGCACGGCCCCGGTGAACCCGAACCGCAGGACCGCCCACAGGACGGGCAGGAAACACAGGAAATAGAGGGTGTGCGTGAGGGCGGCGCGGGAGAGGAAGGCGAGATAGACGATGGCCAGCGTCAGCGCAAGAAAGAGAATGAGCTCGACCGCCTGCCGCGGCCGGATCCGCATGACGGGCAGGAGTCCGCGCAGGACCGTGCGCGGAGCCGCGCGCTTGAAGGCGATGATCGCCGGGGCGACGGTCACGAGCAGGACGGGCGCGACGATCGTCAGTCCGAGGAGGTCTCCGAGGATCCAGATGATGAGATGCGGCACATAGTCGCCTTGGGAGGGGATGCCGAACAGGGCCCACAGCCCGAAATTGGCGGTGCCGGAGAAGAAGGCGACGAGCGTCGCCACCGCGAGAAAGGCGCCGACGTCGTTGAGCGTCCATCGCGGGCCCCGCAGGCGCCGACGGTCGCGAAGCAGCTCCGCACCGATGGTGGCCGCCGCCGCCTTGATCAGGGGCGAGAGGATGATCACCGGCACGACCGAATCGCTCTGCCAGACGAACAGGCTGCCGAGGAAGAAGGCGATGGTGACGACGGGATAAAGCCACCGTCCGCAAATGAGCAGGGCGCCGAGCGCGAACCCCATCGGCGGGTACCAGGGCGTGATCCGCAGGGACGTGATGAAACTGTGCGCGTGGAGATCGAGTGCGAAATGCAGCGCCAGATAGACGATCGCGAGCGTCACGGCGGTGGGGATCGGGGGATGATCCCGCCAGAAGCCGACGCCGCCTTTTCCGGGACCCTGCTGCATCATCCTCGTCATTTGCGATGGGTTTGCATTACCATGACACTCTCCTTTTAAGAAACATTTGCTTTGCCGCCGCCGAGAAACATTTGCTTGACGGCGCGTCACCGCATTTCTACCGACTGTAGCTCCGGTGCCGTGCGAGGCGGCGCGCGAGAAGAGGCTGGCAGACCCGTGCGATCCGTGCTCTTCGATATCTGCTTTTACGGTTTTACCACCCTGTGGGCGGCCGGGCTCCTGTTCACCATTCCGCTGCCCGGGCGCGAGGCCCTCGCGCGCGGCATCGTTCTTTATGCGCGCATCGTCTTCTGGCTCGCGCGGGTCATCGCCGGCATCCGCATCGAGATTCGCGGGCAGGAGCACCTGCCGCGCGGCGATGCGGCGCTGATCGTCGCCAAGCATATGTCCTATCTCGACCCGATCGTCGGCTTCTATCTCATGCCGAACATGACGGCGCTGGCGAAGAAGGAGCTGTTCGCGATTCCCTTCATCGGCACGATTCTGCGCAAGCTCGGCATCGTGCGCGTCGACCGGCAGGCCGGGACGGCGCATCAGGTCATGCCCGACGTGGTGCGCCGGATCAAGGCGCAGCGGCGGCCGCTGATCGTCTATCCGGAGGGAACGCGGGCGCGCCCGGGTGCGCGTCTCAAGCTCAAGAGCGGCGCTTTCTATCTGCAGTTGGACGGCAGCCTTCCGGTGATCCCGATGGCCACCAATTCCGGCCTCCACTGGCCCAAGGGCTCGATGACGCGGCGTCCGGGGACCGTGATCTACGAGATCGGCCCGCCCTTGCCGCATCTTACCGACAAGGCGGCGTTCATGGCCGAGGTCGAGCGCCGCGTCATCGACCGCTCCGAAGAGCTGATGCGGGCGGATCCGGTGTATCACGAGGCGGTGGGCGCCGTCGCGGCGGAAACCTCACACTGACGTGAGCGGCGTCCGTCGCGTCTTGAAGCGTCGTGGTGGAGCCCCTTAGTAAAGCCGGGGGCGCGTGAAACGAAGAGCGTGTCCGAGGCACGCATATTGCCCGAGGAGCCGACAGATCATGCCCGACGACCCCGCACCGCAGCGCGACGTCTACGCGGTCGCTGGCCGCCTGATGGCGCATCATCAGAGTTTCGGCCAGGTGCCCGATATCCACATGGACGAGGCGGGCGCCTTTCTCGAGGACTGCCTCGGCCTTCTCTTTCCGCAGCTTGCCCGCTGCCGTCCCAAATCGGCGCGCGAGATCGAGGCCCGGCTGGTGCAGCTCACCGGCCGCCTGCGCTACGTCCTGTGCGAGGCCATGCCCGAGCTTTGCGCCAAGGCGGAGGGGATCACGCGGCGCTTTGTCGCCGGCCTGCCGGAGATCGCGGAGCTTGCCCGTCTCGACGCCGAAGCGGCGCTCGACGGCGACCCGGCGGCGGATTCGCTGGATGAGGTCATCCTCTCCTACCCCAGCGTCTATGCGGTGGCCAGCTATCGCCTGGCGCATCTTCTGGTGCAGGAGGGGGTGGAGCTGCTGCCCCGCCTGATGAGCGAATACGCCCACCGTCTCACCGGCATCGACATTCACCCCGGCGCGGTGATCGGGCGGCGCTTTTTCATCGACCACGGCACCTCCGTGGTGATCGGCGAGACGACCGTGATCGGCGACAATGTCAAGATCTACCAGGGAGTCACGCTCGGCGCCCTGAGCGTGAAGCGCGAATTCAAGGACAGGAAGCGCCACCCGACGATCGAGGACGACGTCGTCATCTATTCCAACGCCACCATTCTCGGCGGCGACACCGTGATCGGCCGCGGCGCCGTCATCGGCGGCAATGTGTGGCTGACGAAGAGCGTCCCGCCCGGCGCGCGCGTGATGTACCGCTCCGTCGGGTGGCAGGGGATTTCCGAACCCGAGCCGCAACGGCCCGACGACTACACCGTTTGATCAGGAAGGAGACACAAGCCCATGCGAGCACAGAACATTCTCGAGACCATCGGCCGAACGCCGCATGTCCGCGTCAATCGCCTCTTCGGCGACGATCACGAGGTGTGGATCAAGCAGGAGCGCATGAACCCGGGCGGGTCGATCAAGGACCGCATCGCCCTCTCCATGGTCGAGGAGGCGGAGAAGAGCGGTGATCTCAGGCCCGGCGGCGTCATCGTCGAGCCGACCTCGGGCAACACCGGCATCGGGCTTGCCATCGTCGCCGCGGTGAAGGGCTATCGCCTCATTCTCGTGATGCCCGAGAGCATGTCGATCGAGCGCCGGCGCCTGATGCTCGCCTATGGCGCCGAATTCGTGCTGACGCCGCGCGAGAAGGGCATGTCCGGGGCCATCGAGCGGGCGCGCGAGGTGGTGGCCGAGACGCCGGGGGCCTGGATGCCGCAGCAGTTCGAGAACCCCGCCAACACCAAGGTGCATCGCGAGACCACGGCGCGCGAGATCGCCGAGGACTTCGCCGACGGTCTCGACTATCTGATCACCGGCGTCGGCACCGGCGGGCACATCACCGGCTGCGCCGAGGTGCTCAAGCGGAAGATGCCGTCGCTCAAGGTGATCGCGGTCGAGCCGGCGGCGTCCGCCGTGCTCTCCGGGGGCAAGCCGGGACCGCACCCGATCCAGGGCATCGGCACCGGCTTCATCCCGAAGATTCTCGAAGTCGATCTGCTCGACGGCGTGGTCGCGGTGACCGCCGAGGAGGCCATGGAGATGGCGCGCCGGGCGGCGCGCGAGGAAGCCATGCTGGTCGGCATTTCGTCGGGGGCGACGCTGGCCGCGATCGGAAAGAAGCTGCCGGAGATCGAGAAGGGCAGCCGCGTGCTCGGATTCAATTACGACACCGGCGAGCGCTATCTTTCGATCGATGGTTTCCTGCCCGTCGACTGAGACCCCGGCTCAGTCGGTGAAATAGCTCAATTGCCAGACGAGCTCGCTTTCCTCCATCGGGTAGTCGATCCCGTCCTTTGCGGGCACGAGCTGTGAAGGCGAGACGAGGGCGAGTTCGGTCTGCATCTTGAACGCGGTGCGCATCGAGAGCCCGGCCGACCAGGCCAGCGCGGTGACGGCGCGACCGCTTTTCGAGGCCAGGATGTCACGCACGGTCTTGACCGGGATCTCGGCCATGATGGCGAGGCACTGGATCAGGAGCTCGCGGCGATTGTTGTCGATGGCGTCGGTGACGAAGGCATCGTCGAGCATGCCGCGATCATGGAATTTTCGCGCCTGCCGGGCCAGCCGCTTCTCCTCTTCATCGCCGACGCGCTCGCTGGCGATGCGTTCGCGCACGCGCTCGAGGATGTCCTCGGCCACCGTCTCGGCAATGGGGTTGCGCTCGAGCATGTGATGCACGAGCGCGCTGGCGACGAAGCCGGCGATCCGCTTCATGGCCCGCACCGAGAGGGCGGGACGCAGCGCCAGCGGCTTGTGCAGCTCCATGGTATCGCGCGCCTGCTCGATGATGCGGTCGAGCGTGTCCTCGCGAATCTGGGCGCTGGGATTGGCGAGCAGGGCGGCGACCGCCGGGATCTCGAGGGTGGCGGCGATATCGTCGCTGACCTCCTCGCCGATGCCGTCGCGCCGGGCGATGGCGACAAGCGCTCCCTCGCTGATTCCGGCGGCGATGATCTCGCGCAGATCGTCGTCATTGAGGAGCGGTGAATATTCGAGAATCGGGCAGCAGACGATCTCTTCCACGTCCTGCGCGAGCTTGCGCACCAGCCCCTTGGGAACAACGTCGGAGCGCTTGATCTCCTCGGCGACGATGGCGCGCACCCTGGGCAGCGTGTCATTGGCCAGCGTTTCGAGAATGGCCAGCGTGCGTTCCCGCAGGCGCACATTCTCCTGTTCCGAAAGCCCCGGCACGAGACGCGAGATCTTGCGTGCGAGCTCGACCCGCACCTCGTCGTCGGGGTCGGCGGTGAGCAGGGAATCGGCCTGGTGCGGCGTGGCCGGATTGCCGGCGACCGCGCGGCGCACCTCCGCATCGCTGTCCTCGGCGAGATAATAGAGGATCTCGGGGTGCGTATCCCCGCCGTGCGCCAGCTTGCGACGGCTCTTGAGGTCGCCCCTTTCGAGCGCCTCGCGCGCGGCGAGATAGCGTGGGTCTCCGGCGAGGCTCCGGCTGTTCTGTGTCATGCTGTCCTGCGTTTCCGCTTCGATGAGGTGGGTGTGGCCAGTGAATAGCGCGCGCGCCCCCGACGCTTGGCGTCGTAAAGCGCCGCGTCGGCGGCGGCGATAATGGCTTCCGGCTCGCGGTCGCGCTCGCGATCGAAGGCGGCGATGCCGATCGACATCGACAGCTTCGCATCCGGCGCGCCGGCGGCCAGGCGCAGTTTGTCGAGCGACGCGAGCAGGCGTTCGGCCATGGCCACCGCACCCGCGGCATCGGTTTCGTCGAGCCACAGGGCGAATTCGTCGCCGCCGAGACGCGCGGCGAGATCGCCGGGGCGGGTCTCCTGCCCGAGCAGCGCGCCGAGGGCGCGCAGGGCGGCGTCGCCGGCGCCATGGCCGTGGGTGTCGTTGAGAGCCTTGAAATGGTCGAGGTCGATGAGCAACAGGCAGCCCGGATGCCCGTGCCGGCGATGGTGCGCCAGCCGGGCCGTGAGTTCGGCCATCAGCGCCCGGCGATTGAGCAGGCCGGTGAGGTCGTCGTGGCGCGACAGGGCCTCGAGACGCTCCAGCATGTCCGCCTGCTTGAGGGCGAGGGCGAGATGGCCGGCCACGCCGTGCACAAGCTCGATTTCGTGCGCGCGCCAGGGTTCGGCGTCGGTGTCGCGGGCAAAGACGAGCGCGGCGCGCAAATGCTCGCTCGCCGCCACGCAGGCGCTCAGACAGTGGCGATCGCCGACGCCGAGCTGCACGCTGACCTCGTCGGCCTCGTCCCTCCCGTGCTCTTCGAGCGCGCCGAAGGCGATCGCGTGCAGATCCTCGGGTCCGCGCAGCGGCGCCACGATCTCCGGCCCGTCCCGACCGGTGCGGGAGAGGAGCACCGAGACCTCCGCCCGCAGGGCCTGCGCCGCCGATTCCGCCGCGGCACGGAGAATCTCCTCGGGCGCGACCTCGCTGCGGATGGCGATGACGATCCTGCCGAGCAGCGCCTGACAGGCCTGTTCGAGGCGCAGGGTCGAGTCGCGTTCGTGCTCGCGGGTGATGTCGCGGGCGACGCCGCGCGCCCCGATCCATTTGCCACGGTGATCATGGACCGGCACCGCGGAGACGGCGAGGAGCACGCGGGCGCCGTTGCGCGCGCGGACCCAGATGCGCGTTCCGCGCTGCGCCTTGCGGGCAACGAAGACATTGTCGCATTCCGCATCGGCCAGACCGAGAATGGCCTGCGAGAACTGGCCGTACAGCTCGCGTGGCGAATAGCCGAGGGCGCCGCCGGGGCTGATATAGGTGAAAACGCCGCGGGCGTCGGTCTCCCAGCCGAAATCCGCCGAGCAGTGCATCAGATCCTTGTACAGTTCCCGGCTCTTGAGCAGCGCGCGGGTGAGATTGTCCTCCATCGTCACGTCGCGCGCGGAGATCAGGAAGAGGTCCTGCTCCTGGGGCACGACGGTGATCTCGAAGGCGCGCCGGGTCTCGCTTTCCGGATCGAGGACGACTCGCCCCGTGACCGGCCCGCCGGCGGCCGCGCCGAGCAGCAGGCCGCGCAATTCGGGGTCGCGCCGGGCGAGGGCGTCGCACAGCGGCCGGGCCGCCGGATTGAAGGCGACGCAGGCGCCGTCGGTGCGGGCAAGGAGCGCGGCGCCCTCGGCGCGCTCGACGAGCCGGCGCCGCTGCGGGGATATCCCCTTGATCGGGGCGGCGCACTCTTTCATCCTGACATCCGGCTGCGGCACGGGGTCGAAATCCGGTTCATATGGACCGAAGGTAATGTTCGCGCCTTAAAGGGCCCTTAATACATGGACATCAACGCACAGGACCAGGGCCCCCATGCCGAACCGCCGACAGGCGAGCCGGCGATGCCCGCTCTTGCGCATGTCGACACCTGGATCTTCGATCTCGACAACACGCTCTATCCGGCGACGAGCGCGCTTTTTTCCCAGATCGACCGCCGTATGGGCGGCTTCATCGCCGACCTGCTCGACATCGACGCGGCGACGGCGCGGCGCCTTCAGAAGGACTATTTCCTGCGCTATGGGACGACCTTGCGCGGACTGATGCTCGAGCACGGAGTCGCGCCCGAGGCGTTTCTGGCGCATGTCCACGACGTCGATCTCGACGCGATCACGCCCGATCCCCGCCTCGGCAGGGCGCTGGCGGGGCTGCGGGGGCGGTGCATCGTCTACACCAACGGCTCGGCACGGCACGCCGAGCGCGTGCTCGCGCGCCTCGAGATCGCCCATCTCTTCGAGGGGGTCTTCGATCTCGTCGCCGCCGATTACGAGCCCAAGCCGGCGGCCTCGAGCTTCGATCGCTTCCTCGCCGCCTTTTCCATCGAGCCCGCGCGGGCGGCCATGATCGAGGACATGGCGCGCAATCTCGTACCCGCGGCCGCGCGCGGGGTGACCACGGTGTGGCTCAGGACCGCCTATGCCTGGGGCGCGGTCGATCACGAGGCGGCCGCGGTGGATCACGAGGTCACGGATCTGGCGGGCTTCCTGGAAGCCCAGGCGTGAGGCGCCGGCCCG
Source organism: uncultured Sphingomonadales bacterium (assembly GCA_964484045.1). Taxonomy (GTDB): domain Bacteria; phylum Pseudomonadota; class Alphaproteobacteria; order Sphingomonadales; family Rhodothalassiaceae; genus J134. The sequence continues at coordinate 45,211 of CAZAEP010000001.1, read as the reverse complement.
GTTGACAGGACCCGACCCCCGACTATGCTCGCCCGCCGATGCAGGAGGTGCGCCGGAAGGCGCGAACGGGAATGACGTCCGTGTCCGTGGAAGACTTGCAGCAGCAGATCGAAGAGGCGTGGAAGAGGCGCGAGGAGATCGGCCCGGCGACGGGAGGATCGGTGCGCGAGGCGATCGAGACGGCGATCGCCGGTCTCGATCGCGGCGACTTCCGTGTCGCCGAAAAGGTGGACGGGGCGTGGCGGGTCGCGACATGGCTCAAGAAGGCCGTGCTCCTCTCCTTTCGCCTCAATGACATGACGGTGATCCCCGGCGGACCGGGTGCGGGCGGCGTCTGGTTCGACAAGATCCCCTCGAAATTCGACGGCTGGGGCGAGGCCGACTTCCGGCGCGCCGGTTTCCGTGCCGTGCCCGGCGCGATCGTGCGTCGCGGCGCCTTCATCGGACGGGACGCCGTTCTCATGCCGTCCTTCGTCAATATCGGCGCCCATGTCGGCGCCGGCACGATGGTCGACAGTTGGGTGACGGTCGGCTCCTGTGCGCAGATCGGCGCGCATGTGCATCTCTCGGGCGGGGTCGGCATCGGCGGCGTGCTCGAGCCGGTGCAGGCGGCACCGGTGATCATCGAGGACCACTGCTTCATCGGCGCCCGCTCCGAGGTCGCCGAAGGGGTGGTCGTCGAGGAAGGAGCGGTGCTCTCGATGGGCGTCTATCTCGGAGCGTCGACCAGGATCGTCGACCGCGAGACGGGGGAGGTCTTCCGCGGCCGCGTGCCGGCCTATTCCGTCGTCGTGCCGGGATCGTTGCCCGGGCGCCCGCTCGCCGACGGCAGCCCGGGTCCCGGGCTCTATTGCGCCGTGATCGTCAAGCGCGTCGATGCCGGAACCCGGCGCAAGACGGCGATCAACGATCTCCTGAGAAACCCGTGACGCGCCCCCGCACGCCCCCCGGCGGCGCCGTTCGCCTCGATCCGATCGCCCTGGCACAGGATCTGGTGCGCTGCCAGTCGGTGACGCCGCACGACGCCGGGGCGCTCGATCTCATCGAGGGGCCCCTGCAGGCGCTCGGCTTTCGCACCTATCGGCGCAAGATCGCGGCGCCGGGAACCGAAGCAGTGCAGAATCTGTTCGCCCGCATCGGCGGGGGCGCTCCCCATTTCTGCTTCGCCGGGCATTCCGACGTGGTGCCGGTCGGCCATCCCGAAGCCTGGCGCGTGGACCCCTTCGCCGGGGTCATCGAGGACGGCGTTCTCATGGGACGCGGCGCCGCCGACATGAAGGGCGCGATCGCCGCCTTCATGGCGGCCGCGGCGGACTTTCTCGGCGAGGCGGGGGCGGCGTTCGAAGGCTCGTTGTCGCTGCTCATTACCGGCGACGAGGAAGGCCCGGCGATCAACGGCACCGCAGCCATGCTGCCGTGGATGGCGGACAAGGGACACATTCCCGATTTCTGCCTCGTCGGCGAACCGACCAATCCGTCCCGCCTCGGCGAGATGGTGAAGGTCGGTCGCCGCGGCAGTCTCAATGCGCGGCTCGTCGTCGCGGGGCATCAGGGCCATGTCGCCTATCCGCATCTGGCCGAGAACCCGATTCCGCGCCTGATGCGCCTGCTCGATGCACTGACGGCGGAGCCGCTCGATCAGGGCAGCGCCTATTTCCAGCCCTCGCATCTCGAGATCACCAATCTCGAGGTCGGCAATCACGCCACCAATGTCATCCCCGGTCGCGCCGAAGCGTGGTTCAACATCCGCTTCAACGACCTTCACAGCGCGGACAGCCTCGAGCAGTGGCTGCGCCGCCGGCTGGATACCACGGGCATCGCCTACGAACTCGATATCGTGGTCATGGGGGAGGCCTTCTATACGCCGCCGGGACCGTTGACCGAGGCGGTCGCGGGGGCGATCGAGGGGCGCCTGGGCCGTCGTCCGGAGCTGTCGACCACGGGCGGCACGTCGGACGCCCGCTTCATCCGCGCCTATTGCCCGGTGGTCGAGTTCGGCCTCGTCGGGGCCTCCATGCACAAGGCCAATGAAGGGGCGCCGATCGCCGACATCATCGCGCTCCGGGACATCTACGGCGATATTCTGAGACGCATTTTTATTCCCGGGACGTGATACGCGACTCAACGGTCGTAAGGCATCCCGTCCTCGGAACTTCGTCGTCCGGGCGCTATGATCGCGCCTTGAGCACCCGTCCCGCCACTGCGTCGAGCTTGGCGAGAAGTCCGCCGTCGCGCATCTCGGGGGCGGTCACGATCGCGGTGTCGAGCGCCCGGTCGCAGCCCATGGGGCAGATCTCCGGGCGGGCCGCCATGATCGCCGGCGCAGCCAGGGTGATGAGCCGTCGCGCCGCGTCCGCATTGTTTTTCAGGATGCGCAGCACCTGCGCGACCTCGACCGCCGCATGGTCGTCGTGCCAGCAGTCGTAATCGGTCACCATGCCCACCGTGAGATAGCAGATCTCCGCCTCGCGGGCGAGCCTGGCTTCGGGCAGATTGGTCATGCCGACGAGGTCGGCGCGCCAACTGCGATAGAGCTCGGATTCGGCGCGGGTGGAGAATTGCGGTCCCTCGATCACCACATAGGTGCCGCCGTCATGCAGGCGGATACCGAGATCGCGCGCCGCCGCCGCCACCGTTTCCCGCAGACGCCCGCAGGTGGGCTCGGCGATGGACACATGGGCCACGAGGCCGTTGGCGAAGAAGCTCGACGCGCGGCCCCGCGTGCGGTCGATGAACTGGTCGACGAGGACGAAATCGCCCGGCGCGAAATCCTCGCGCAGGGAACCGCAGGCGCTGAGCGAGAGGATGTCGGTGACGCCGAGACGTTTCAGGGCATCGATATTGGCGCGATAATTGATGCCCGAGGGCGTCAGCCGATGACCGCGGCCGTGGCGCGGCAGAAAGGCGAGCTCGACCTCGCCGAGGCGGCCGCGCAGGATCAGGTCGGACGGCGTGCCGAAGGGCGAGTCGACCGCCTCCCAGCGCCTCTCGCTGAGGCCGTCGATCTCGTAGAGACCGCTGCCGCCGATGATTCCCAGTACCGCCATGGTCGTAACGACTCCGCAGGACTCGCGACCGTCCTACCGGGACGGCCCGCTTTCCGCCATGCCTGCGCAGGTGCACTTCGCCTGTCAAGACCTTGTGCATCACAAGGCCGCGCGCTATGGCGGACGGCGAGCGGAAGGGGCGGGTGCGCCGAGGCGCCACAGGATTGGTCCATATGATCGCAACCTGTTCGAACAAGACGGCCCGCATTCTGGCGCTCGTCCGGCTCATTCCCGAGGGGCGCGTGGCGAGCTATGGCCAGATCGCCGGCTATATCCCCGGCGTCACGCCGCGCATGGTCGGTTTCGCGCTGGCCGGGCGGGGGGCGACGGACGGTGTGCCCTGGCACCGCGTCGTCAATGCGCAGGGGGGGATTTCCGGTCATGCCGCGGGCGCCGAGCAGCGCCGCCGGCTGCTCGCCGAAGGCGTGGCGTTCGACTCGGCGGAGCGCATCGACCGGCGCCGCTTCGGCTGGCCGGGCCCGGACCCGGCGACCCTCGTCGAGATGGGGCTCGACCCCGCCGCCGCCTTCGCGCTGTCGCATCGGGATCAGTGAATCGTGGTGCCTTCGGGGATATGCGTGCGACGGACACGCGCGATCATCTGCCGCTGGATGCCGAGCCACATGTCGAAGCCGTCGTCGTCGCCGAGGGCGCGCATCTTCCTGAGCGCCTCCTCGGCGTAATGGAGCGCCCGCTCGCCGAAGTTCCTGAGCAGATTCTCGGCGGCGATTCCGAAATAGATATCGGGATCGAAATCCTGCATTTCCGGCATGGCTCATCCTCCTTCACGCGGTTGCACCGGGAGCCACCGAGCAAGAGCCGGGCCAGTCCGGCGGACGGCGGACAAGTCATGGAAAAGACGGATTTTCTCGATGCGCGGGCGGCGGCGGAGCGGTCGTCCCGGCAGGCTTTGCCGGGAAGAAAAGGCCGCCTCCGTCAGTTCATGCCGAGCGGTGCGAGCAGGTCGGGGGCCCGGGACCAGGGCCTCGCACCGTCAAGCGGCGGCAGGATGTGGACCGGCCGTCGCAGGCGCTCTCCGAGCGCGCTCGCGGTCTCCGCCGCCGGGAGGGGACCGTCGCCGCGGTCGCTCAGAACGAGCGCATGGGGCCGGAGGCCGCGTGCGGCAAGCGCCTCGACGGTGGCGATGGTGTGGCTCAGGGTGCCGAGATAGCTGCCGGCGACGAGCAGGAAGGGGCAGCCCAGCGCCGCCATCCAGTCGACGACGAGGCTGTGCGCGTCGAGCGGCACGAAGGCGCCGCCGATGCCCTCGATGAGGGTCCAGCCCTCGGCATGCATCTGTTTCCGGCACCAGGCGACGAGCGCCGCGACGTCGATGGTCCGGCCCTCGCGCGCCGCCGCCATGTCGGGAGACAGCGGGGCGGCGAAGCGCCAGGGGGCGATCGCCGCCTGCGCCGCCGCGTCCGCCTCCCGCCCGCCGGCACGCAGGAGGACGGCCGCATCGTTGGTCGCGTCGGCGGCGTCATAGCCGCTCAGCACCGGCTTGAGCGCCCGCGCCTTGTGCCCGGCGGCGTTCAGTTGATGGACGAGCGTGGCGGCGAGCGTCGTCTTGCCGACGCCGGTGCCGGTGGCGGTGATGAAAAGCGCGGGCATCTCAGGCGAGGCCGAGCGCGCGCACCGCGTCGGCGAGGCGATCGATATCCTCGGTCCGGTGCGCGGCGGTGAAGGAGAGGCGCAGGCGGGCGGTCCCCTCGGGCACCGTCGGCGGGCGGATGGCGACGACGAGAAAGCCCGCCTCCTCGAGTGCCCGTTGCGCTGCGAGCGCCGCCTGCGGCGTGCCGAGAACGAGCGGCACGATGGCGCTTTCGGGCTTCGCCAGGCCGAGCCGCGCGGCAAAGCGGCGGGCATGGGCCAAGGGCACCCGGCAGCGTTCGGGTTCGCGCTCGATGATCTCGAGCGCCGCCAGCGCCGCTGCCGTCGCCGCCGGCGGCAGGCCGGTGGTGTAGATGAGACTGCGTGCGCGCGACCTGATCAGGTCGATGACCGGTGCGGGGCCGCTGACATAGCCGCCATAGGAGCCGAGCGCCTTCGACAGCGTGCCCATGCCGAGAGACAGGCGCACGCCCTGCTCGGCGGCGGTGCCGCGCCCCGCGCCCAGCACACCGAGGCCGTGCGCGTCGTCGACATAGAGCCAGGCGTCGTGGCGCCCGGCGAGATCCTGCAGCGCCGCCAGGGGCGCCTGATCGCCGTCCATCGAGAAGACGCCGTCGGTGACGATCAGCGCACGCTCGTGGCGGTGGCGTCGCGTCGCGAGCAGGCGCTCGGCATCGGCGAGGTCATTGTGCCGGAAACGGCAGACGCGCGCCCCGCCCAGTTGCGCGCCGGCAAAGAGGCAGGCATGCGCGAGCTCGTCGATGAGAACGAGGTCGCCGCGGCCGGCGAGAACGGGCACGGCGCCGACATTGGCGAGATAGCCGCTGCCGAAAACGACCGCCGCCTCATGGCCCTTGAAGGCGGCGAGCCGCGCTTCGAGAGCCTCGTAGAGCGGCGGATTGCCGGTGATGTGACGCGAGGCGCCGGCGCCGGCGCCATGGGCCGCGATCGCCGCCTGCGCCGCCGCCTTGACGCGCGGATCCTGCGTCAGGCCGAGATAGTCGTTGTCGCAGAAGGCGACGAGACGCCGGCCGTCGCGCTCGACCTCCTGATGGGCGCCGCGACGGCTCGTGGCGAGGCGGCGCAGGATCCCGCGCTCGGCGAGATCGGCGAGCTTGCGGCGCGCAAACTCGGCGAGAGGGAGTCGTGTCGGGGGCCTGGTCCGGACCATGCCGCCGGCGATAGCCTCGCCGCGTCGCGACGTCAATGGCGACATGACGGACGGTGGCGAGAATGGCGAAAGAAGACGGGCGGACCGAGGTCCGCCCGCCATTCGATCAGTGAGCGGGACGACCGTTCTCAGTCGTCGTCGCCATGACCCTTCTTGTGATGATCGTCGTCATCGTCCTCGTTCTCGGCGACCTCGTCATCATCGTCGTCGTCGTCGAGGGCCCGCAGGGCCTCGAAGGCGTCGACCATGCCGAAGCCGGTATCGAAATCGAAGCCCAAGGCGTCGGCGACTTCCTCGATCAGGACGAGGAACCCCGTCGACGTGCGGAAGATGCCGGTCCAGCGTTCGCTCATGTCCTGGGCGGTCGCACGCAGGATGCCGTGAATCTCCGCCGGCGTGATCGCGTCGCACTTGCGCAAGCGGTCCCCGTGCAGGAGATGGGTGAGGACGGACGCTGCGCCGACCTTGATGCTCTTCTCGTCGTCCGGGTCGCCCGGCGGCACATGGCAGACGCGGAAGCGGCCCTTCTTGTCGACGATTCCGGCCTCCTCCTCATCGAGCATCAGGGCCGCCACCGCCGCCACATGCGGTGCCGAGGCCGAGGTGCCGAAGAAGTTCGGGAAGCTGTCGGGATCGAGGCTCGTGTCGCTGACGAAGAAGGTCGTGTTGCCGCCGTCGGGACCGACGACCCCCGGCTTCGGCCGGATATCCGGGGTCGCGAGGCGGTTTCCGTCGGTGTCGAGGAAGATCGGCACGCCGCCCGCCGAGGAGAAGCTGTTGAGACAGGCGGGAATGCAGTCCCCGCCGAGGAAGGTGGTGTCCGGTGCCGTGAATTCCTCGGTATAGAGCCAGAAGGCGGCTCCGACCGCTTCCGCGCCGGCGGCATTCGTGTGTCCGTAGGCCGTGCCGCTGTCGGTGGCGTATTCGGCGATGGCGAATCCGCCCGAACGGTCGAAGGGCACGTATTTGACATGGTGCGGCGCCGGTCCGGCGGCGACGAAGAAGCCGAGCTGGACGGTGACCGGCCCGATGAAGCTCACCACCGACGGCAGATCGACGGCGTCGCCGCCGCGATTGTCCGTGGAGCCGAACTGGCACAGCGGCGGGAAACCTCCGGTGGCGGGAAAGGCCGCGGGGTCGAAATCGGCGAAACAGTCGAGCAGCACATTGCCGTCGGCGTCGAAGAAGACGGCGTCGACATCGCTTGCCGAGCCGGGCGCACCGCTGACCGAGAAGAAGGGCTCGTCCCACTGGAAGCTGAGCGTGGTCTGGGCGAATCCGCTCGATGTCGAGAGGAAGAAATCCTGCAGCGTATCGACGCCGGGTCCGGGATCGAAATCGTGCCAGGTGCCGCTGATGCCGTCGTTCGTCGCCGTGACGGCCCGGAATTCGTCCTCATAGGAATCGCGGGCGTTGTTGCCGGCGGAGGAAAAATAGGGGACGCCCCAGGAATTCACGATGTCGGCGGCCTGGGCCAGGATTCCGTCCTGGAACATGGGCTCGGCGAAGAAGATGACGTCGTCGACGATGACGTCGGAGCCCGCCTCGAACGCCAGCTCCAGGATGCCGTTGGCGAAGTCCGCCTGGCCGAGGAAAGCGGTGTGGAAGGCGAGGGCGGCGCCCGGCGCGACATCGTGGACGAGCTGCCCCATGGCGCGGCCTTCGTCGCTGCATCCGGAGGTCAGATCCTCGAGGATGAGGATGTCCGCGGGCAGGTCGTCCGACGCGATGTCCTGGTCCATTGTGGTGGCGACGCTCGCCGGATCGCGGCGACAGTTGAAGCTGTCCGACAGGATGCCGACGCGCGTGCGCCTGCCGTCGACCTCGAACGCCGCCCGCGCCTCGTCGCTGCGCAGGGTGATGTCGCCTTCCGAGGTGACGAGTCCGGCATCCGAACGGGCCAGCGACGGCCGGGCGTAGAGCAGCACATCGCTCGTCGCGAGGTCGTCGAGCGCGTCGACGGGGACGAGGGCGGAGACCATGTGGCCGAAGGACGAGATGCGTTCGGCCCCCAGCGCCGAAAGCCGCGCCTTGAGGGCGTCGACGTCCTCGGCCGCCGCGTCGATGGCGGCGTAGCCGTCATATTCCGGCGCCATGGCCGGCGCCGTGCCGGCGTAAAGGCCGTGCATCTTCCGATCGTAGAGCGCCCTCAGGTCGGGCGCGAGCTTGTGCATCGGCCCCACTTTCGCCGCCGCCATCGAGGCGGCGCCGCCTCCCGGCCCGGCAAGCGCCGGACCGGCGCCGCCGGCGAGCAGAAGGCCCGCCGTCACGGCGAGACAGGTGATCGATCTGTTCATGCAATCCCCCCTTTGATCAGGTTGGCAAACAGCGACATGACCCCCGTCCATGTCGGCCGCAGACGCTGCGCCCGCTGCGCCGCCGTCTGCGGTCGGTCACGGCCCGGAATGCCACCCCGCGAGGGAAAAACCTAACACAGGATCAACCATGATCATCGCACGCTTTCGTGAGCGGATTGCAATAAAAGCGGGTGTTGCGCGGCCGTTTCCGGACGAATATGGTTAATGAATCGCCGCTCTTTACTGCGCGCTCAGCCCGCCGTCGATGACAAGTTCCGCGCCGGTCACGAATTTCGCCTCGTCGCTGGCGAGGTAGAGGATGGCATGGGCGACATCGTCCGGCTCGCCGACGCACCCCATGGGGTTGCCCGCGGCGAGCCGCGCGAGGAGCTCCTCCCGCGACAGATGGGGAATCGCGGCGTCGAGCAGGGGCGTGTCGATGAAGGCGGGATGGACCGAGTTGCAGCGAATCGGGTCGCGATTGCGGGCGCAATGAAGCGCCACCGACTTGGTCAGATGGCGCACCGCGGCCTTGGCCGAGCAATAGGCGGCGAGATTTCCGTCGGCGACGATGCCGGCGATCGAGCTGACATTGACGATGGCGCCCGTTCCGGCACGGCGCATGGCGCCGAGCACCGCCCGGCAGCCGTAGAAGACGCTGTCCAGATCGACCGCATGAACCCGCCGCCAGTCCTCGCTCGGGGTCGACTCGATCGACCCCGGAAGGCCGATGCCGGCATTGTTGACGAGGATGTGAAGGGCGCCGAGACGGGTCTCCACATCGGCGATGACGGCACGCCAGCGGGCCTCGTCGGTGACGTCCTGGGCGAGGGCGATGGCGTCGGAGCCGCAGGTTTCTGCGGTGTTCCGCGCACCTGCAAGGTCGATGTCGCTGCAGGCCACGCGCGCGCCCTCCCGGGCGAAGAGGATCGCCGTGGCGCGCCCCAGGCCCGACGCCGCGCCGGTGACGAGCGCCACCTTGCCGGAAAGTCGTCCCTCGCGCTCTCCTGTCATCCCGCGTCTCCCTGGCTCCGGGCTCGTTTTCGCGTTCGCTCATCAAGCGGCGGACGACGATCTTTTCGCGACATGCCGATTCCGGTAGGTGTTGCCGTGGGACAACGGCTGCGGCTCCGGGCTAGTGTTTCGCACGATGGGCATTTCGCTTGTCCGCAGGATCACGTATATAATTGGACTTGCATGGCCTTAAGGGAGGCCGCGAAAAAACAGGGCTGCGACGCCGGTCGCAACATAAGGCTCCAGGGAGGACATCGATGACAGAGACCCCGACAAAGCGCCTGCTGATGGGATCCACCCTGCTCGGCGCAATGGCGATGATCGGCGCGGGCATGAGCGCCCCGGCGTCGGCGCAGCAGCCGGCCGGCCCGGCCGCGAGCGCGCAACAGGGTGCCGAGGGCCAGGTCATCGAGGAGGTGGTGGTCACCGGCTCCTATATCCGCCGTCGCACCGAGGCCGGCGTGGGGGCGCCGATCGCGGTGATCGGACGCGACGACATGGCGCAGGCGGGAGCGACCACCGTTGCCGATCTCATCCAGACACTGACCTTCAATACGGGCTCGCAGAACAATCCCGATGCGTTCACCCAGAATCTGACGACCGGAACCGAGAATTTCAATTTGCGCGGCCTCGGCGTGGCGTCGACCCTCGTTCTCCTGAACGGCAAGCGTCAGGTCGTCGCCGGAACGCCGACCGACGACGGCGTGCTCTTCGTCGATACGGCCTCTCTCGTCCCCTCGATCGCCATCGGGCGGCTCGAGATCGTGAAGGACGGGGCGGCCGCGCTCTATGGTTCCGACGCCGTCGCCGGCGTCGTCAATTTCATCACCCGCAACCGTTTCGAGGGCCTCGAGCTCGAAGGCGAGTTCAAGGCGGTCACCGACCAGGGAAGCTCCTCGGATGTCCGCGTCGAGGGCATCGCCGGCACGAGCTTCGACGATGACCGCGGCCATGCGATCATGGCGATCAGCTATCTCGACCGCACCCCGCTGACCACGCAGGAGCGGCGCCTGAGCCCCAAATTCGGCCCCGATGTCAGCGCCATCGGTCAGCCCGGGACCTTCGTTCCGGCCTTCCTGCTTCTCCTGCAGAGCGGTCAGTTGCCGCCGTCGGCCGTGCCGCAGCAGCTCGGCGCCATCCTGAGCTCGCCGGGCGCGGCGTCGGCGATCGACGCCGGCATCGACAAGCTCGCGCTCGGCATGTCGCCGGATTCGGCCGGCGTGCGCGATCCGGACTGCCCCAAGACGCCGGTTGCCGACGGGCCGTTCTCGAATTCGCTGGCCGCCACCACTCCGACCGGATTGCAGGTGTGCATCCTCGATTTCGGCGACGCCTTCAATCTGGTGCCCGAATCGACCCGCCTGCAGGGCTATGCGAACGTCACCTATCAGCTCTTCGATGCGATGGAGTTCTACGGCGAGTTCGGCTTCGCCCGCAACCGCACGCGGCGCAACAATTCGCCGACCTTCCCGATCCTGAACACCAATGTCTTCGGCGGCCCGGCGGCGAACAGCCTCATTGGCGCGCCGCCCAATCCGTTCAACCCCTTCAATGTCGATCTCTTCGGCCTCATCCGTCCGATCGGCTTCGGCCCCTTCCCGCAGAGCCGGCACAATTCGGACACCTTCCGCGGCGTCGCCGGCCTGCGCGGCGACCTGTCGTCCCGCTGGACATATGATTTCTCGATCATGCGCGGCTCGAACGACTTTTCGGTCATCGCCCGCGACACCCTGGCCGACCGCTTCTTCGCGGCGCTCAACGGCTTCGGCGGCCCGAACTGCCCGCTCGGCGGCGTTGGCGCCGTGCGCGGCCAGGGCGACTGCCTGTTCTTCAATCCCTTCGGCTCGGCCAACACGGCATCGCCCGGGGATACGGTCATCGACCCGGTGACCGGCCTGCCCGTACCGGTGGCGAACTCGCAGGAGGTCATCGACGATTTCCTCGCCTTCTCGCGGCAGGACCTCCGGTCGCGCCTGTGGACGGTGGACGCCATCCTGTCGGGCGATCTCGGCGACAGCTTCAGCTTGCCCGGCGGGCCCATCGGGGTCGCTCTGGGCGGGCAGTTCCGTCATGAGGGCTTCTCTCTCGATGCCGACGAGAATCTCAACAGCGGCAATTTCCTCTTCCTCAGCGGCGCGGGAACCAAGGTCGGGGATTTCGCCGACAGTCGCGACACCTGGGCCGGCTTCGTCGAGGTCTCCTTTCCGGTCGCGACCTGGTGGGACATCACCGCCGCCGGGCGTTTCGAGAACACGCAGAACATCAAGTCGACGCTCGATCCGAAGATTTCGAGCGCGATGCACGTGATGGACGGGCTGCAGATCCGCAGCTCCTACAGCACCTCGTTCCGCGCGCCCTCGATCTTCCAGCAGCGCAGCGCCGGCGGCGTGACGCTGCTGCAGGTCAACGACCCGTTTCTCGGCAACACCGGTTTTGTCGGCGGCTTCACGCTCGGCAACGCGAATCTGAAGCCCGAGGAATCGGATCAGTTCAATGTCGGCTTCACCTATGAGGTCTCGCCGGAGCTGACGATCGAGGCCGATTACTGGAACTTCCATTTCAGGGATGTGATCGTCAAGGAGAACGCGCAGGCCCTGCTCGACGCCGCGGGCGAGATCTTCCGCACCACCGGCAATCCGGCGGCGCTCTTCAATCCCGCGCGCTTCTTCCGCGCCACCGGCGTGCCGCTCCTGACGCAGGTCAATGTGCAGTTCGTCAACGCCCCCTCGATCAAGACCGACGGCATCGACTTCAAGGCGGTGTACACCAAGGAGACCGATATCGGCGTCTTCCGCCCCTATTTCGAGGGCACGCTGATCATCGGCTACACGGTCGAGGACCCGACGCTCGGCATCAAGATCAACGGCAAGGGCAGCCGCAATTTCCGCAATATCGGCGATCCCACGCCGCCCCTGCGCTTCAATGCCGGCGTCACCTGGAACAAGGGGGCGCACAGCGTCCTTGCCGTCGCGCGCTTCATCGACAGCTTCGATGACGATCAGATCAGCCCGACGGGCAACGGCTTCGAGGAGAACGGTCGCGTCGATGCCCAGCTCACCTTCGACATTCAGTACAGCGTCGAACTGGGCGAGACGTTCGGCCTGGCCGCCACGGACCATGTCACCCTGACGACGGGCATCATCAATCTGACCGATGAGAAACCGCCCTTCGTGAACACCAACAGCGGCTTCGAGGCGCGGGTGCACGACCCGAGAGGGCGGCTCGCCTATGTGCGGCTCAATATCGGATTCTAGGAGAAACCAGGCGGCGGGGCCGGATGTGCGCCGCCGTCGCGGCTTTCCGGCCGGCCACCATCGACGGGAGAATGCGACGGGGCCGGCGGGCGTGGTCAAAGGGCGTATTCGCCCGGGGCAAGGAGGGGAAGAGTGATGTCGAGGAGGTTCTTATTTCATGCCGGAACCGCGGCGCTGGCGATCTCGGTCGCCGTGGCCGGACAGGCGCAGGCACAGCAGGCGCAGACGACCGAAGGAGAGCTCGAGGAGATCGTCGTCACGGGCAGCTACATCCGCACCGTCCGGCAGGCCGACAAGCCGTCGCCGATTTCGGTCATCGGACGTGAGGACGTGCTCGAGATCGGCGCCGCCGACATTGCCGACATCACGCAGACGCTGACCACCAACAACGGGGCGCAGAACAATCCGGACGCCTTTACGCAGAATCTGACCACCGGCACCGAGTCGATCAATCTGCGCGGCCTCGGTCTCGCCTCGACCCTCGTCCTTCTCGACGGCCGGCGGCAGGTGACCTCGGCGGCGCCGACGGACGACGGCCTGCTGTTCGTCGACACCGCCTCGCTGATTCCGATGATCGCGCTCGAGCGGGTGGAGGTGCTCAAGGACGGCGCGTCCGCGATCTACGGTTCCGACGCCGTCGCCGGCGTGGTCAATTTCATCACCCGCAAGAATTTCGAGGGCCTCGAACTGCAGGCCGAATGGCAGGGCAACACCAACCACAGCCAGAATGATTTCAAGGCCCAGGCGCTGTGGGGCGGCGGCAACGACCGGACGCATATGACGGTCGCCGCGAGCTATCTCGACCGCTCGCCGCTGACCACCCGCGAGCGTGATCTTCGACCGGACGGATTCCGGGGGCCGGGGGGGCTCAGCATCTCGTCTGTGACCAGCTTTCCGGGCAATTTCATTCCGCTGACCGCCCCCAATGCGGCGCTCAATCCGGCGCTCGGGCCGCTCGCCAATCTTTTCAATGCGGGCTTCGACAATGCGGTGCCGCTGTTCAACTTTCCCGGCGTCGGCCCGGTCGCGGGCACACCGGTGATCCCCGACGGCATGGGCGGTTTCCTCGTCGGCTCCTTCGCCGGCTTCCAGCAGCAGACGAATGCCATCCTCGACCCCAACAATCCGGCCTCGATCCTCGCCCCCGCGGACAGCATCCAGGACAGCTTCACCGGGACCGTGCTGCCGCAGTTGCTGGTCCTCGCGCCGGAGCTCATCAGCCCGTCGCTGGCCGGCTTCAACCCCCTGACCCTGTCGCCGGCGCAGCAGGCGGCGCTCGGGCAGGCCTTCGCCGATCTGATCGCGGCCCAAGGCGGCGCCGGATTCGGCACGCTGCTCATTCCCGATCCGAACTGCGATGCGGTGGCCGCGATCGACGACGATGTCGTGCCCGGAACGAGCCAGGTTCCCGACCCGATCACCGGTCAGCCGGTCACCGTCGGCGCCTGCCAGTTCGATTTCGGCCGCTTCTTCAACTTCGTGCCCGACGAGACCCGTTTTCAGGGCTATGCCAGCTTCACGCACGAGCTCGGAAAGGCGGCGACCTTCTATGGCGAGTTCGCCTTCGCGCGCAATCGTGCGGTCAGGGGCAATTCGAACTTTCCGATCGTGACGCCGATCCCGCTCCTGCCCAACAACCCGTTCAATCCCTTTACCGGCGCGGCGACGCTCTTCATCGGCCGCAGCCCCGCCGCCGGACAGATCAACGACTTCTTCACCGACAATCCCAATCCGAGCAACATCAAGCACGACACCTTCCGCATCGTGGCGGGACTGAAGGGCGACCTCGGCGAGACCTGGTATTATGACGTCAGCTACACGCGGGCGATCAACAATTACGGCTTCCGGGTCAGCGACGGGCTCGCCGACGAGACCAACCTCGCGCTCATGGGTCTCGGCGGCACCGACTGCGACCCGGCGACGGGCACGCCGGGCGTCGGGGGGTGCCTCTTCTACAATCCCTTCGCCACCGGGGTGATCGGCGACCCCGCGGCCCGCGTGCCGGTCTTCGACCTCAGCGGTGCGCCGCTGACCGACGGACAGGGCAATCCGGTCACCGTGCCGCTGGTCAACAGTGCCGAGGTGCTCGACTTCATCATCGGCGAGCTGACGCTCGACGGCCAGAGCGATCTCACGGTCGTCGACGCGGTGATGGCCGGCGATGTCTTCGACCTGCCGGCGGGCCCCCTGAGCATCGCCTTCGGCTTCCAGTATCGCGACGAGGCGCTGCGCCACGACTTCGACGACGACACGAACCGCGGCAATTTCCTTTTCATCAGCGAGCCGATCTTCGATTTCAACGCCAGCCGCGACGTCGTCGCGCTGTTCGCCGAGACGCGGATTCCGTTGCTCGAGACTCTCGAGGTCTCGGCCGCGGTGCGCTACGAGAACTATGGGGGGATGACGGGCGACACCGTCGACCCCAAGGTGGCGGCGCTGTTCCGGCCCACCGACTGGCTGTCGCTTCGCGGGTCCTTCAGCACCGCCTTCCGGGCGCCCTCGGTGTTCCAGCAGTTCGGCAATCAGACGACGCTCAATTCGGTCATCGATCCGCGCAACCCGACGGCGCAGCCCTTCATTCCCATTCGCACGATCGGCAATGAGGACCTGCAGCCCGAGGATTCGACGGCGTTCAATCTTGGCTTCACGGCAACGCCGACGGCCGGCCTCGAGCTCAATTTCGACTGGTGGCAGTTCGATTTCAACGACATCATCATCCGTCAGCAGCCGGAAGAGGTGGCGCGCCGGGCGCTGATCCCGACCGACCCGAATTTCGATCCGGGCCTGATCGCCAACGGTATCGTCAAGCTCGGGCCGACCGGCGGTCTCGCCTTCGTGCAGTCGCAGTTCGTCAATGCGGCGGGGATCAAGACCAACGGCTTCGACGCTTCCGTCAAATACGAGTTCGATACCGATATCGGAACCTTCCGCACCGGCATCGAGGGCACCTATGTCAACAGCTACAAGGCGCCGGTGGGACCGGGGGGCGCGATCATCGACGTCGTCGGTTTCCGCAATTCGCAGAACTTCACGGCGCCCCTGCCGCGCATCCGCTTCAACGCCAATCTGGGCTACGCGAAAGGCGGCCACCGGTTCGTGACCTTCCTGCGCTATATCGACAGCTTCAAGGACGACCAGAATTGCGGCGGCGGTCCCGCTTTCTCCGACTTCGTGGGCTCCGATCCGGTGTTTCTCACCTGCCCCGACGGGCTCGACTTCGCCAAGATCAAGAGCCATACGACGGTCGATGTGCAGTACAGCTACAGCTTCGGCGAAACGGGCGCGCTCGAGGGCATGGTGCTGACGGTGGGCAGCATCAACCTCTTCAACAACAAGCCGCCCTTCGTGAACACCGACGGCGGGTTTGAAAGCCGGACCCATGATCCGCGCGGACGCATGGCCTATGTGCGGCTGGGGTTCCGCTTCTAGAGACCCGGAAAGGGGGCGGGGCGTGAGGGGCGGTCTTCGGGCCGCCCTCCGCTTGTCCGGAGCCGTGTGAGATGACAGGAGACAGGGGACCGCTCTCGGATATCCTGGTGGTCGATTTGAGCCGGGTTCTCGCCGGCCCCTATTGCACCATGATTCTCGGCGAGCTCGGCGCACGGGTGATCAAGGTCGAGCGCCCCGCGGGCGGCGACGACGCCCGCCATATCGGGCCCTTTCTCGAAGCCGCGGACGGACGCCGCGTCTCCGCCTATTTCGCCGGACTCAATCGCGGCAAGGAATCGATCGCGCTCGATCTCGCGGAAGCGGACGACCGGGAAATTTTCGAGGCGCTTCTCGCCCGCGCCGACGTGCTGGTCGAGAATTTCCGCCCCGGCGTGATGGCCCGCCTCGGCTATGGTTGGGAGACACTGCGAACCCGCCATCCGCGCCTCGTCTACGCCGCGGTCTCGGGCTTCGGGCAGACCGGCCCCTATCGCGACCGCGCCGCCTACGACCTCGTGGTGCAGGCGATGGGCGGCATCATGTCGATCACCGGCCATCCCGGTGGGCCGCCGACCCGCGTCGGCACCTCGATCGGCGACATCGCGGCCGGGCTTTTCGCGGCGGTCGGGATCGTTGCGGCGCTTCACGATCGCGCGCGCAGCGGGCGCGGCCGGCTGGTCGATGTCGCCATGCTCGACGGGCAGGTGGCGATTCTCGAGAACGCGATCGCGCGCCATGAGGCGACGGGAGTGGTTCCCGGTCCGCTGGGCGCGCGCCATCCCTCGATCACACCCTTCGCGGCCTTCAGGGCGCAGGATGGTCATCTCGTCATCGCCGCGGGGAACGACGGCCTCTTTGCGCGACTTGCGGACGTGCTCGGCCATCCCGAATGGCGCTCGGATGCGCGGTTCGCAAGCAATGAGGCCCGCACCGCCCATGAGGCGGCGCTGCACGCGGCGATCGAGACGGCTCTCGCCGAGGCGCCGGCGGCGGTCTGGCTCGAACGCCTGGGCGCCGCCGGCATCCCCTGCGGCCCGATCAACGACGTTGCCGCCGTGCTCGCCGACCCGCAGGTACAGGCCCGCAATATGGTGGTCACGGCCGAGGATCCGGTGGCCGGACCGATGCGCATGGCCGGAAATCCGGTCAAGATGAGCGATGCGCCCGATGCGCCGACGCGTCGCCCCGCGCCGGCGCTCGACGCGGATCGCGCCCGCATCCTCGCCGATCTCGGGATCGCCGCCGGATAGCGCCGCCACGACGATATATCGAAGAAATCGATCACAGTTACTTACATTATCGTCTTAGGCGATGTCATGGCATGCGATACACTCCCTGCGAGGCGGCGGCGTTCATCGCGCCGGACGCCCCGAGCGGGAGGACCTTTCGCATGCCGAACCAAATGAGATGTTCCCTCTTCATCGCCGCGCTCGCCGTCGGTATACCGGGCCTTGCGGCACGCGCGCAGAGCGAGCCGCCGCTCGGGCTGCCGCCCGTTCCGGTTCCTGCCGACAATCCCGTGACGCCGGAAAAGGTGTCTCTCGGCGAGCGCCTGTTTCTCGACAAGCGCTTTTCCGCGACCGGCGAGGTGAGTTGCTCGACCTGCCACGAGCCGGCCAAGGTGTTTACCGACAGTCCGCGCCGGGTGTCGGTCGGCATCCGCGGGCTCACGGGAACCCGCAATGCGCCGACGGTGGTCAATGCCGCCTATATGTCGTCGCAGTTCTGGGACGGGCGCGAGCCCGATCTCGAGGGACAGTCGAAGCAGCCCTTTCTCAATCCGGTCGAGATGGGGCTGCCCGATCACGCGCCGATCCTGGCGGTCATTCGCGGCGATCCCGATTATCGCGAGGCCTTTCGCGCCGCCTTCGGGGTCGCGGCGGAGGATGTGACCATCGAACATGTGGCGCAGGCGATCGCGTCGTTCGAGCGCACCGTCATTGCCGGCGATACGCCCTTCGATCGCTGGTATTTCGGCGGCGACGAGGACGCCATGAGTGCGGCCGCCAAGCGCGGATTCGATGTCTTTCTCAATGAAGGCCGTTGCGTCTCCTGCCACCGGATCTCGCAGAACTTCGCGCTTTTCACGGACGGCCGCTTTCACAATCTCAATGTCAGCTTCGAAAAGATCTCGGACGCGGTCGACACCCTGACGAAGGCGATGACGGAACATCGCGCCGAAGGGGCGGACGTCGACAAGCTGGTGCTCGGCAATCTCGACCTTTCCGAGCTCGGCCGCTATGCGGTCAGCGGCTGGATGACGCATATCGGCGCCTTCAAGACCCCGACCCTGCGCAATGTCGCGCGCACCGCGCCCTACATGCATGACGGTTCGCTCGCGACGCTGGAGGACGTCGTCGACTTCTACAACAATGGCGGCCGGGTAACGGAAAGCGACCCGATCAATCCCTTCCAGAGCGGCGGCATTCGCCCGCTCGGGCTCGACGAGGCGCAAAAGGCCGATCTCGTGGCCTTCCTCGAAGCGCTGACGAGCCCGCAATACGCCATCGCCGAACAGAGGAGATGACGATGCCCGCGACCCTCAATCGACGCCGCCTGCTCGGCGCCGGCAGCGCCGCGCTCGCCGGTTCGCTGCTGCCGCTCAGCTTCGTCCGCCTCGCCTTCGGCGGTACGCGGCCCGACTTCACCTTCGCCTATATCTCGGATTCCCACATCCAGCAGATCAGGGGCCGCGAATTCGTGCGCAACTGGGACCGCGGCCTTGTCCGCGCGGTGGCCGAGTGCAACATGCTCGATCCCAGGCCCGATTTCGTCCTCTATGGCGGCGACATCGCACAGCTCGCCAAGCCCGCCGAGATCGACCACGGGCTCGAGATTCTCTCGGCGCTGCGCTACGACATCCGCTTCGTCATGGGCGAGCACGACTACTATCGCGATCTCGGCGAATACTGGTCGAAGCGGCTGGGGCCGCAATATTACAGCTTCGACCACAAGGGCGTGCACTTCGTGGTTCTCAACAGCATTCTCACCTATGACGACTGGACCTACAACCGCTGGTCCTCGGGAGAGGAACGCATGGCGGTGATGGCCGGGCTCGACGACCCGCGCGGCTCGCCCTTCATGGTCGGCGCGGCGCAGCGCAAATGGCTCGCCGACGATCTCGCAGGGCTCGATCCTGCGACGCCCATCGTCGTCTGCTCGCATTCGCCGCTGCAGAAGATCTTCCGCAACTGGAACTTCTGGACCGAGGACGCCGACGAGGTGCAGGCGATCCTGCAGCGCTTCGACAAGGTCACCGTCCTCTACGGCCATGTACACCAGATCCAGAGCAATCAGATCGGCAATATCTCCTTCTATTTGGCGATGGCGACGGCCTGGCCCTGGCCCTATCCCGAAACCTACGCCCAGGCGTCCGCTCATCTGCCGGCGCTGACCATCCCGATGAACCGGGCCGACCCCTTCTTCGAGCGCGACGGCACCGGCTGGCAGTTCATCGATGTCTGGAGCGGCCGCGTGAGCGCGCATTACAGCCTGACCGACAACAGTCCGCGGACCGTCGCCTTCAATCCCGAAACCGGACGGCCCGAGGACACCCGCTTCCAGAAGCGGCGGATACCGCCGCAAGAGCACTATTAGGAGCCCGAGGATGACCCGCCTGACATCACCCCTCGCCGCCGCCGTCGCGCTGCTGCTGCTCTTCTCATCGGGCACGCCGGCCCGGGCGGACGAATTCACGCAGAAGCAGCTCGCGGAGTGGCGGGCCGCCTATATGAGCGTGGTCGCCGCCGGCCGCGCCGCCTTCACCGATCCGACGCTGGGCGGCAGCAGGAACGGCGTCGTCTGCGCCCAGTGCCACCCCAACGCCTCGAACACGCACCCCGAGACCTATCCCAAGTTCCAGCAGCAACTGGGCCGGGTGGCGGTTCTCGGCGAGATGATCAACTGGTGCATCCGCAATCCGCTCGAAGGCACGCCGCTGGCGCTCGACGATCCGACGATGATCGCGCTCGAGGCCTATATCCACCATGAGCGACGGGGGGTGCCGCTCGCGCCGGGCAAGCACTGAGGAGGGCGCCGTCCGGCGGCGCGGCGCTCAGCCGAGTGCGGCGTCGATCCAGGCCTTGATCTGCTGCTTGGGGAGCGCGCCGACCTTGGTCGCCGCGGGCCGCCCGTCCCTGAACAGGATCATGGTGGGAATGCCGCGCACGCCGTAGCGGGTCGGCGCCTCGGGATTGCTGTCGATATCGAGCTTGGCGACGACGATATCGTCCCGCTCGTTCGAAATCTCCTCGAGCGCCGGCGCGATCATGCGGCAGGGGCCGCACCACTCGGCCCAGAAGTCCACCAGCACCGGTTTGTCCGACTTGAGGACGTCGGTCTCGAAATTGCCGTCGGTCACCTTGATCGTCGCCATGCGCCACTCCGTTTTTCATTTGGGGATCGGGTCCGCGAGATGCCGGGCTAAGGTAGGAAGCCGATCCCCGGGGGTCAAGGCGTGCACACGCCTTCGGGATCGTGGGCCGTCAGCAGCTCGTCGGGCAGTCCCATGAGATGCGGTCCCTCGGTCCACAAGAGCGCGCACGCGATCCGACGGCCGGGGAAAATGCCGGCGAGCAGGGCGCGATAGGCGGCCATCTGCCGCAGATAGAGCGACGGCACGTCCGCGATGCGGGCCGGCGGCCGGCGGTGCGTCTTGTAGTCGACGACCAGAACGCGATCCGCCGCGACCGCGAGCCGGTCGACCCGACCGCTGACCGGACGCCCGCCGACGACACCCGCAAGCGGCACCTCGGCCATGCCGGAGGGCGCGAACAGGGCGCCGAATGCGGGATCGCCGAGCACGCCCGCCACCTTCTCCCACAAGCAATCGATCTCCGCGGCGTCGAGCCCGCCGGCCTGCTTCAGGAAATGTCGGGCCGCGCGCTCCCGTGCCGTTTCGGGAAGTTGCGGCAGAAGCTCGAGCAGGCGGTGGACAAGAAGGCCGCGGCGAAAGCGTGCGCCGCCGCCCTGCTGCGGGGACAACGGTGCCGGTTCCGCCTCCTCGGGGCGCGAGGGGGCGAGCGGCCTCGGCGGCGTCGGCTCGTCCGGCGCGGGGCGATGCACCCATTCGGGAATTGCGGGCGGCGCGAGGGGTTCGGGCGCCGCGCCCGGACGCCGCGGCGGAATCCGTTGCGGCACCTCGAAGCGACGCAGCGTCCGCCCGCCGGCGTCCGCGATCTCCTCCACGCCCTCGAGGCGATCGAAGCCGGCGGCGATCATGTCGTACCAGGTCCGCGCGCCGCCCCGCCGCTGCGTCTTCCAGCCGGCGATATAGAGGCGATCGCGCGCGCGCGTCAGGGCGACATAGAGGAGGCGCCGGTATTCGGCGTCGCAGGCGGCATCGCGGTCCCTGCGAGCCGGCGCCAGCGGGCCGACCTCGTTCGCCCTGCTGTTGCCCGGCCACACCAGAAGCGGCGGCTCCGGCGGCGCGCCCGGGGGCGGTGTCAGGGCAAGGAGTCGTGTATCGTCCTGCGGCACGCTGCAGCAGTCGGGAAGGAAGACGATCGGCGCCTCGAGCCCCTTGGCGCCGTGGATGGTGAGAATGCGAACCTCGTCCTGCCCCTGTTCGGGGTCGCGCCTGACCTCGGCGCCGCCGCGCGCGACCCAATGGAGAAAGCCCTGCAGCGACGGCGGATGATCGGCTTCGTAGTCGCGTGCGAGGTGCAGAAATTCGTCGACGGGGTCGATGATCTCGGTGCCCAGGCGCTCGATCAGCTTGCGCCGGCCGCCATATTCATTGAGCACGCGGGCGAAGAACTCGAAGGGCCGCAGGGTCGCGGCGTCGGCGCGGCAGCGCGACAGGAAGGCCACCGTCCCGGCGTGCGCCCCGGTTTCCTCGAGAACCGACCACAGGCTTCGGCTGCCGCGATCGTGCGCGAGCGCAAAGAGCGCCTCTTCGCCGATCCCGACAAGCGGACTCCTGAGCACGCTTGCAAGGGTGAGATCGTCCTCGGGCAGGAGCGTGAAGGCGGCGAGCGCGACGAGGTCCCTGACCGCGAGCTGCTCGGTGACGCGCATGCGGTCGGCGCCCGCCACCGGCACGCCGAGCGATTTGAGCGCCTTGACGAGGCAGGTCACGAAAGCGGTGCGCCGGCGCACCAGCACCATGATGTCGCCGGGACGGACGGGGCGGCCTTCCGAGAGCAGCGTCTCGGGCGCGCGCAGCATGGCGTCGATGCGCAGCGCGATGCGCTTTGCAAGGCGCGCCTCGGCGCTGTCCGCGGGCTCCTGCTCGAGCGGCGGCTCCCAGGGCGCGCGCTCTTTTTTCGGTGGCGGCTCCTCGACCGGCCAGAGCTCGACCAGACCGCCGTCCGCCGCACGCTCGGCGACATGACGGATCCGCCCCGGATCGAGATCGAGACCGCGCGCCGCGTCGGCATCGGCGAAGACCATGTCGACAAGCGCGAGCACGGCGCGCGTGGAGCGGAACGAGCGGTCGAGCGCGACCTCCCGGAAGACGCATGCGGCCGCCCCGGCGCGTTCGGCGACACGTTCGCGGGCGGCGACGAAGGCGCGCGGATCGGCGCCTTGGAAGGCGAAGATCGACTGCTTGACGTCACCCACCGCAAACACCGAGCGCACCTTGTCGCGCGCGCCTTCGCCGGCGAAGAATTCCGCCGTCAGGTCCTCGATGATGCGCCACTGCGCGCGGTTGGTGTCCTGCGCCTCGTCGACCAGCACATGGTCGATGCGGTGATCGAGCTTGTAGAGGATCCAAGGCGCGATATCCGGCCGTCCGAGCAGGCATTCCGTGCGTGCGATGAGGTCGTCATAATCGAGCGCGCCGGCCTGCGCCTTCGCCCTCTCATAAGCATGCAGGATCGCCTCGCCGATGCGCATCGCCGCCGCCGTGAGCTCGGCGGCGCGCAGAAGGCGCAGGCGCTCCTCGATGGCCGCCACGCGGGCGATCTCGGCCTCCACCACCTCGACCGCCTGCGGCCAGGCCGACCGGACCTCCTTCGTGGGATAGCGCGCGCCGGTCTTGCGCGGCTCGCCCTTGCCGGTGAGAAAGGCCCGGCAATAGTCGGTCCAGAGCACCGCTCGTGCCGCCGGTTCCGCGGTGCAGAAAGCGTGGAGATGCGGCGCGACGCGCTGCTCGTCCGTCCTGCCGTGCGCGGCAAAGACGGCCGCGAGGCGGGCAAGGTCCTCGACCGGCGCGTCCGCGCAGGCGGCGGCGATGATCGAGGCGGCATCCTCGTCCGCCCCGAGCCCGAGCGCCCGGCGCACCGCCCGGGCCACGCCGTCGGCCCCGGACCAGGTGCGAAAGAGCGCGGCGAGCTGTCGCCGGGCGGCGATCAGGGCGGCAGTGAGTCTGGCGAAGCCCTCCTCGTTCACTTCGCGGGCGACAAGACCCAATGCGCGCCGATGGGCGGGATCGACGAGCACCTGATCCCGGGCGGCGGCGAGGAGGTCCGCGGCCTGCCGCTCGTCGATGACCTCGAATTGCGGGGCGAGCCCGGCTTCGAGCGGAAAGCGGGCGAGCAGCGCCTGACAGAAGGCGTGGATGGTGTCGATGTGCATGCCGTCCTCGAGATCGAGGACCTGCGCGAAGAGCCGCCGGGCGCGGGTGCGGATCGCCTCGTCGGCGCGGATGCCGCAGGTGGCGTGGATGTCGGCGTCGAGCGCCCGGTCGCCGGCCTGCGTCCAGCGGCCCAGCGTCTCGCGCAGGCGGTTCGCCATCTCCGCCGCCGCGGCCCTCGTGAAGGTGAGGCACAGGAGGTTCTCGGGCGGCACGCCGGCAAGCATCAGGCGCAACAGGCGCGCGGTCAGGACATGCGTCTTGCCGGTCCCCGCCGAGGCCGTGACCCAGACGCTGGCCCCGGGGTCGCTGGCCGCGATCTGCGGCGGGGTGAGGCGTTTCCCGCTCATGACCCGCTCTCCTCGGGCAGCCGCGGCAAGCGGGTCCACTCCTCGACCCGGGCGAGATGGTCGTAGTCTCCCCAGCCGGCCTCGCGGGGTCGCGGATTGGAGAGATAGGGCGTGTCTTCGCGGGCGAAGCAGGCGACGAGGCGCATGAGCCCCTCGCGGGCGGCGGCGATCTGCTTCTCGACCTCCTTCACCATCCTGATCTCGATCGGCACGCGCGTGCCCTTCAGGTGCCAGAACACGAGGGTGCCGACATCGCCCGCGGGGATGCCGGTGAAGGCGCCGGCCTCGGCCATCCAGCCTTCGAGCGGCAATTGCGGCGCGAAGCCGGCCTCGATGCGCTTCTTCGTCGGCGGCGCGCCGGTCTTGTAGTCGATGATCTCGAGCGCGCCGTCGCCGTGCCGGCGATCGATGCGGTCGGCCTTGGCGGTGAGCGTGAAGGGCACCGGCGTGCCGAGCGTCAGTTTTCCACGCACCTCGGTGGCGAGCGTCTCGTATTCCGCCTCGCGCGCGGCTTCGAGATCGAGAAAGGCCTCGGCGATGGCCTCGAAGCGCGGCCACCAGAAGGCGCGCACGGCGGGACGCTCGAGAAGCGCCCCGAAGGCCGCACGGCCGCATGCGAGCAGGCGCGCATGGGCGGCCTCCCGGTCCTCGTGCGGTGGACGCTCCCTGAGGAATCGATCGAGGGCGTCGTGGAGCACGGTGCCGCGTCGGAGCGCCCCGGGGTCGTCCTCGAGCGGGTCGAGCGGCACGAGGCCGAGAATATGGCGCGCATAGATCGCATAGGGGTCGCGTATCCAGGTTTCCACCTGGGTCACGGACAGTGCCTTCGGTCGCGCCTCGACCGGCGGGGTCGGCCGTGGGGGCGGCAGGGGTTCGACCCGATCCGGACGGTCGATCCGGCGATGGATGCGGAGCACGTCCTCGGCGCGCGGAATGGCGCGGCCGGTGAGCGCGTCGAGGCGGCTGAGCCAGCGGCTCGGCACCGTGGGCGTGCCGTCGCGTTTGCCGGAACGGGTGATCACCACCTCCGGCGCCCCGGCGGCGGCGAGAAAGTCATGGGCCGCCTGTCCGCTGCGGCGGGCCGTCGGGGGCAGCCCGAAGGCCGCGCGCATGGCGCGACTCATCCAGGGGTCATGAGCCGGCGCCGGCGGCCAGGTGCCCTCATTGAGGCCGCCCAGCACCATCAGATCGGCATGAAAAAGCCGCGCCTCGAGCGTGCCGAGGATGGCCAGCCGCGGGTGCCGGCCGTAACGCGGCCGCACCACGAGCGGCTCGAGAAGGGCATCGAAAAGCGCGGGATAGGCCGCCGTCTCGACCGGTCCGAAGTCCGCGGCCTCGGCCATCGCATCGGCAAGATGCAGGGCCAGCGCCTCGCCCGCCTCGCCGTGCCAGAGCCGCTCGCCCCCCGCGTCGTCGGCCGTCGCCGCAAGCGCTTCGGCGGTGTCGAGATGGCGCGCAAGCAGCGTCTCGAGAGGCATCTTCTCGCGTTCGCGCAGGGCCGTCTCCAGCGGCGAGAGAAGCGCCAGGAAATTCTCCAGTTCGCGCAGCCACGCCTTCGGCACACCGGCCTTCTCCAGCGCCCGAACCACCGCTTGCGAACCCGGCGCCGGGGCCGGACCGCGCAGGGCGTAGCCGTCCCTGCCGCCGAAGCGGTCGAGCCGGCGCGCCAGCCGCCCCGGCGCGCCCGTCGGCCGACCGGCCGCCGCCAGGGGGTGCTTCATCAGGGCCATGAGCCCGACCGGCGCGAAGCCCTCGGCGACGGTGCGGACGAGCAGGCGCAGAAAGCTTCCCGTCGGCGAGGCGGCGGCGGGCGTGCCGGCCGAGTCGTCGATGGCGATTCCCCAGCGTCCGAGCTCGCTCTGCACCAGCCGGGCAAGGGTCCGGTCCGGCGTCACGAGGGCGGCCGTCCGGCCCGGCGTCTCGAGGGCCTCGCGCAGGAGAAGGGCGATCGCACCCGCCTCTTCGGGCAGGCTTCGCGCGTCGATGCGCCGGACGCCGGCGAGGGCCGATCCGGCGTCGAAACGAAGGCGCGACCAGCTTTCGATGGTCGCCGCGGGGCGCAGAGCCTCGGCGAAGAGTCGCGCCCGCGGGGCTCGCCTCTCGGACAGCGCCTGCCATGAGGGCGGCAGGGGCCAGGGCGCGACCTCGTGCCGCGCGACGCCGATGTTCTCGAGAAGCTGTCGCATCATGAACTGCGGATGTGCCGGGTCGAGGGCCCGCCAGCTCTCGTCGTCGATGTCGCGATCGAAACCGGGCAGGATCACCGCGCCTTGCGGCAGCCGGGCGACGACGCCGAGAAGCTCGGCGGTGGCCGGAACCGAGCCCGTCGAGCCGGCGGCGATCACCGGATCGGCCGGCGGCGTCTCGCGCCAGCGCCGGGCCAGAGCCTCGAGCAGGCGGTTGCGGCGGTCGGCGGGGTCGAGCGCGCCTTCCGCGGCCAGGATCCCGGGCCAGGACTCGGTCACGATGCGCAGGAAGTCGAGGGTCATCCGCCAGTGCGCGGCAAGCGCATCGGGAGCGAGATCGGCCAGCCGATCGAAGGAGACCCGCGCCGTGTGCACCTCGTCGATCAGCCGGGCGAGCTCGCGGGCGAGGCGCAGGGCGGCAGCCGGCGAATGCGGGCTCCCGGCCCGGTCGGACAGGCGGCGGACGAGTTGCGCCAGCAGAAAGACGCGTCGTTGCCCGGAGATCGCCGGCGGCAGGTCGAGCACGTCCTCGGGGGCGCCGAAGAGCAGCAGCTCCTCCTCGTCGACATCGCCGATCGCCGACATGCGCGGCAGGAGAAGCGGCCGGCCCTCGCTCGCGCGCAGGAAGGCCTCGCGCAGAAGGCGCAGGCTGCGGCGATTGGGCAGCAGAATGCGATACCGGCCGAGCGCGAGGGGATCGCCGGCCTCGCGGCGCAGAAGCGAGCCGGCGAGCGCATCGACGAAGGAGACCGTCGAGGGAATCGTGAAGACCCGCGGTGCGGCGCGAAGAGCGGGCATGGTCATGACCCGAGTCCGCCGCGCTCGACCAGCTCCACCGCCGCTGGCGTGCCGACATGGGCCCAGCGCCCGTCATGAACGAGGCCGTAGAGCCGGCCCCGTTCGAGCGCCCCCCGCCAGGCGCGGGTGAGCGGGAAGACCCGGTCCGGGATCGCCGCCACGAGTTCAGGGTCGAGGATCTGGATGCCGCTGAAGACGAAGGGGGCGAGACGGCGCTCCGCCCGGCGCTCGAGGCGCCCCATGGCGTCCATGAGGAAGTCGCCGCGGCCGGAATAGCCCCGCGCGGCGCTCGTCGGCACCACCAGCATGAGCGCGTCCATCGTCGCCGGGTCCCAGCGCGCGGCAAGTCGCGCCAGGGTGTTCGTCGGCCCGTCGGACCAGACGGCATCGACATTGACGACGAAGACCGGGTCCCTGCCCAGCAGCGGCAGTGCGTGCCTGATGCCGCCGCCGGTGTCGAGCAGTTGCGCCCGCTCGTCCGAGATGACGATCTCCGGGCCCTCCGCCCGTGCCGCGAGATGCGCGATGAGCCGATCGGCATGGGCATGGACATTGACCACCACGCGCTCGATGCCGGCCCGTGCGAGGTGATCGAGCACGCGGTCGACGAGCGGCCGACCGGCGAGCGGAACGAGCGCCTTGGGGCGGCTCTCGGTCAGCGGCCGCATGCGGGTGCCGAGCCCCGCGGCGAGAATCATGGCGCGGCGAACGGGGCCGCCGTCGAGCGGTCGCGTCGCGGTGCCGGAGCGATGGTCGTTCAAGGCCATGGCACGCCTTTCATTCTTCGTCGCGGCGCAGCGCCGGAGGTGCCACCGCGTCGAGCCAGCTTGCCAGCTCCCGCAGCTCCGCGGCGGCGAGATTGCGTTCGAGATGCTCCCGGACGCGCGGCAGGAAGGCGAGATAGCGCGGCTTGCGGTCCCGCCGGTGCAGACGCGTGAAGATGCCGATCACCTTGGTCGCCCTCTGCATGCCGAGGAGATGATAGGCGCGGCGAAAGGCCGCCCGGTCGGCAATGGCGGCCCGCTCGAGATAGCGCGTGATCATGGCCTCTTCAAGCGCGACCGGCACCTCGCGACGGGCGTCCTGCAGCAGGGACACGAGATCATAGGCGGGATGGCCGCGGACTGCGTCCTGGAAGTCGAGCAGACCGACCCGCCGGAGGCCGCGGCGGCGCGCCAGCCAGTGAAGATTGTCGGCATGATAGTCGCGCAGGGTGAGAACGGACTCGACCCCGGCGAGTTCGCGCAGAAGCGGCCGGTAGCGGCTCTCCAGCGCCGCCGTGAAGGCGGCGATGTCGCCTCCGGGATGGAGCGCGGGCAGATACCATTCGGCGAAGAGCCGCGCTTCCCGCATGAGCTCGGCGAGATCATAGGCGGGAAGGCTTGCCGGCGGCGTCCGACGGTGCAGCGCGACGAGGAGGTCGACGGCGGCCGAATAGAGAGGCAGTGCATCGGCGGGACGGCGCGCGAGACGCCGGGTGAAGCTCTCGTCGCCGAGGTCCTCGAGAAGCACGAGTCCGGCATCGACGTCGGCCGCCAGGATGCGCGGGGCCGAACAGCCCCAGGCGCGAAGCAGACGGTCGATCGCGAGAAACGGCCGGACGTCTTCCCGCTCCGGCGGCGCGTCCATGAGAATCGCCCGCCGCCGTCCCCTGACAAGGCGCTCGTAACGGCGAAAGGAGGCGTCTCCGGCCAGAGGCCGCCGCTCCGCTCCCTGCCAGCCGGCGGCGTCGAGAAAGGCCGCGATCCGCGCCGCGCGGGTCATCCCGCTGCGAGCCCCTCGAGCGCGTCGAGGCGGTCGCGCCAGGCCGGCCCGCCCAGAAAGACGAGGCGACGGCGTCCCGGGCCCGTCGTCTCGATCACGATGTGCAGGGCCTCTTCGGGGAGGAGCGGCGCCGCCTTCTCCGCCCACTCGATAAGGGTCACCGCCGCGTCAAAGGCGTCTTCAAGGCCCAGCTCGTCGAGCTCCGATGCCCGGTCGAGGCGATAGAGATCGACATGCCAGACCGGCGGTCCCGCGGGCGGCTCGTAGATCTGGACGAGATTGAAGGAGGGGCTCGGAACGGTGAGCCCGGGATCCCCCATCCGGGCCCGGACGAGCGCTCGCGCAAGCACGCTCTTGCCGCTGCCCAGTCCGCCCCGGAGCGCGATGACGTCGCCGGCCGAAAGAGCCGGCGCAAGCCGCGCCCCGATTCTCGCGGTGGCGCTCTCTTCCGCCGTTTCGACGACACGGAGCGGGCCTTCCATGGGATCAGATGGCCCGCTTGAGTTGCGCGTCCGCGGCCTGCCTCCGCGGCAGCACGCAGGTCACCGTGGTTCCCTCCGTGGGGCGCGAGACGAGCGAAATGCGGCCGCGGTGGAGTTCGATGAAGCTGCGCACAAGCGACAGCCCGAGGCCGACCCCCTTGCGGCTCGAGGGCCGCGTCCCGGTATGGAACTTTTCGAAGATGGCCTCGCGATCCTCCTCGTCGATCCCGATGCCGGTGTCGCGGACGGTGATCTCGACCCCGTCGTCGCCGGCGGGCCGCGCGCGCAGCGTGATGCGCCCGCCGCGCGGGGTGAATTTCACGGAGTTGGCGACGAGATTGTAGATCGCCTGGGTGAGGCGCCGCTGGTCGCCTTCGATGGAGCCGCAGCCGGGATCGCATTTGACGACCAGTTCGAGCCCTGCCTTGCGGGCCTGTTCGCGACTGATTCCGGCCACATTCTCGAGCAGGTCGGCGACCGGGATCTCGGTGATGTCGAGGGACATCACGCCCGCTTCTATGACCGCCAGATCGAGGATGTCGTCGATCAGGTCGCGAAGCTGTCCGGCGGCCCGGAGGACATAACGGACATAGTCGCGCTGCCTGGCGCTGAGCGTCCCGGCGACATCGCCGTCCATGAGTTCGGCAAAGCCGATGATCGTGTTGAGCGGGGTCCGCAGCTCGTAGGACATGTTGGCGACGAACTCGCTCTTGAGGCGGTCCGCGGTCTCGAGGGCCTCATTGCGCTCCCGCAAGGCATGCTCGATGCGGAAGCTGTCGGTGACGTCGATATGGGTCGTCATCACCCGGCCGTCGGGCAAGGGCACCATGGCGTAATCGAGAACCTTGCCATCGGGCCGGTGCCAGCGACCCGCCCGCGTTTCCCGCTCCGCCAGTTGCCCGATGAGGCGTGCCTTGCGGGCGGCCCAGTCGTTGCCGGTGTCGAGGAGGGCGCGCGCATGGTCGAGAATCTCGCCGAAATGCGGTTCGCTGTCGAGAAACGCCGGATCGAGCTGCCAGATGCGGGCGTAATTGGGATTGTAGAGCTTGAGCCGGGCATCGCTGCCATAGACCGCCACCGCCTCGTGCAGATGATTGAGCGTTTCACGTTGAACGGCGATCAGCGTGTTGTAGGAGCCTTCGAGCGCCAGGCGGTCGGTGACGTCTTCGTAGAAGACGAGAAGACCGCCCAGCGGATGCGGCTGTGCGACCGCGCGCAGACTGCTGCCGTCGGGCAGGTGCCACATGTCCTCGGTCGGCTCGGGCGAGTGATAGAGGTCGAGCTGCTGCTTCTTCCAGGCCTGGAAATCGGCCTGTTCGGGAAGGCGGCGGCGTTCGCGCATCGCTTCGAGAAGACTGCCGTGATCGGGACCTTCGGCGAGCCAGTCCTCGCTGAGACGGAAAAGCCGCGCAAAGGCGCTGTTGGAGAACCGCAGACGCTGGTCGGCGTCGAAGATGGCGACCGGGCTGGACAGGCTGTTCAGGGTCTCGGAATGGCTCTCGATGACGCGGGCGAGCTCGGCGCGGATCTCTTCCACGTCGGTCATGTCGATGGCGATTCCGACGACCTGGCCATCGACGGGAATGTCGTGGATCGCAAGGGCGCGCCGCTGACCGGCGAGCACGGCGAAGTGGCGTTCGCTGACCGCCGCGCCCTTTTCCTGCGCCCGGCGCGCGCTGTCCCGCGAGCTTCCGGTCAGCGCGTTGGAGACGATCTCCACCTGCCGCTCGATGACGGCCGCCGCATCCGGCTGCTCGACCGCTCGTACATAGGCGTCGTTGACGGCAATGATATCCAGCGTCTCGTCGCGCAGCCAGACCGGGAAGGGCGCCGCGTTGAGCATGGTGCGCAGGCTTTGCGCCATGTGCGCGCGGCGGTCTCCGGCGAGCGCTGGGGCCGCGTTCTCTCCGACGCCGCCGGCACCGTCTTTCAGCCGCAGGAGCCGGGCTCCGTCGAGCACCGCGGGATCGACGTCGGCGACCGGTTCGGCCGTCAGCATGCGACCATCGGGCAGATGGAGGATCAGCTCGTCCGCCTGTGACGCTCCCTCGAGGCGCTCGAGAAGGGCGCGACAGGCGTCCTCGCCGATTCGCGGCGCAAGCGCGCTCTCGAATTGCCGGACATCGAGCCGGTCGCGATCGATGCCGAGCCATTTGCGCGCCTTGCCGCCGAACCAGATCTCGCCGCCCGGCGTGCGCAGCATGAGGCCGTCCATGGCGCCGGCGATCCGCCGCAGGAATGCCGCCTCCCGGGCCCAGCCCAGGCTTTCGCGGCGGGCCCGGTTGCGCCCCGCCAGCGCCCAGATGGCGAAGCCGAACCAGAAGAGGGCGGCGCCAAGGGTTGCCGCCTGGGCCAGGAGTCCCCCGTCAAGAGCGCCCGCCCCCGGCAATGCCGGCAGAAACAGCGTCCAGGACGCCACCAGCCCCATTCCTCTTCCCTCTCGCATCGCTTGGATGCCTCGAGCGGCGATCTTAGACGGTCGATCGGCAGGGAAACAAGCCGCGTCGCCGGGCCGTGGGCGCGGCGGCCCGGGCACTCATGCCGGGAGCGGGGCGGATCCGCTACCGTTCGACGCCGATGGCGAGTCTTCGTCGCCGGCGTCATCCTCGGGCGGGGCATAGATCTCGAAGCCGCCGATCTGGCAGTGGGCCCCCGCCCGCGAAACGATGTGGTCGATCTCGGCGCACAGCAGCCCGAGCGTCGCCTCATAGGAGAAATAGTCGTGAAAGGCGAGTTGCGGACAGGGGTATTTGAGGCGCATCAGGAGCGTGCGTCCGCCCGCCATCTCGAGAATCACCGCGCTGTCGTCGATCACCTTCGTGTTGCGGATCTGCCGCACGCGAATGCAATTGCCGACCGCGGGCGGGCCGGCGCTCCGGGTCCCGCCGTCATCCTGCACCGCGGATGCGGGGGCGGCGGCGGATGCGGCCAGCCCCCACGATGCGGCGAAGACGATCGTCACGGCCAGGACGGATTTCATCTGCACTCCCCGCTTTTCATGCCTCACGCGCTTCTCTCTGGCGGAGACGAGCTTAACCCTTGCTGAATCGAAGGCAAGGGCCGCGTCCGATCGGGAGCGACGGTCGTCGATCAGATGAGGACGCCGCCGCTCGAGCCGAAGCTCGCGAACTGAAGACGCAGCAGGGCGTCCGAATAATTGGCGAGCTGCTTCGAGATCTCCTTCGGAACCGGGCCGCTCAGGGCCGGGTCGGGAAGGGCGCTGGGCGTCAGCGACCGGAAGGCGCGCTTCGTGGTCTCGATCGCATCCTGGATCCGGGTCAGGGTGAATTGTGCCGCGGTCTTGTCGGCGAGCGAGAGCGGCTGGTCGAGACGCAGCGGGAAATTGCCGCCGATCTTCGGCTCCTTGCTCTTGCTGCTGCTCGTGCCGGTATCGAGCTCGAGCAGCGCATCGAGGCCGACCAGCCTCTGCGGGGCCAGTCCGAGCTTTTCCAGCAGGTCCTTGCCCGCGGGCCCGGAGATGAGGTCGATCTGATTGCTGTCGAGCGCGCTGATCTCGAGCTCGCCGCCGGTGACCGTCGCATCGAGCACGCTCCTGAGCGACAGGCGCTTGAGCTTGCGGGCGATATCGTTGAGATCGTCGCCGGCCTCGAGCGTGATCCGCTGCGGCGTGCCGCCATTGATCGAGACCTCGAAATAGTCGCCGACGCGGGCCGTGGTCTGGGTCTCGATATCGCGCGTCTCGAGACGGTCGACGGTGCCAAGCGGCAGCCCGAGCTTGTCGAGGACCGATTCGCCGCCGGGCGCGAGAGCAAGTCCCGTGCCCGAGGTCTTCGACAGCAATATGCCGAACTGGTCGACCTGCTCGATGAGCCCGGTGGTGGCGTTGAGGCGCGCGACGAAGCCGTCCGTGGCGCCGGTCCGGCCGCTGCCGCCGAGATCGCCGCCCGTGGTGCCGGCGAGAAAGACGCTCGACCCGTTGACGACGATCTCGTCGGCGCTCTCCTTCGCCGTCGTGCCGACGAAGCTGATCGTGTCGGCGCTGACGCTCGTCCCCTGGTCGGTGAGCTTGAGGAGAAAGGCATCGCCGCCCCCCGACGCCGCTGCGGCCACGGTGGCGGCGCCGCCGGTGAAGGTCGCGTCCTCGGTGTCGCCGGCGAGGAAGATGTCCGTTCCCGACACCGCGAGGTCGCGGATCGCACCGGTAAGCCCGATCGACCCGAGGTCTTGGGTCAACAGGACAGGTGAGAGGTTGGTGACGTCGAGCTTGCGCAGAACCGCGCGGCCGTCCTCGCGCGAGGCGACGAGGACGTTGCCGTCATTGGCGATGGCGATGGCCTGTCCGCGCTCGTCGCCGGCGGTGCCGATCACGGTCTTGTCGGCGAGCGTGCCGGTGGTGCCGTCGATGCGCAGCAGCACGGTGTCGCGGCCGCCGTTCGAAGGCGTCGAGGCATCGAGCGCGCCACGGGTGAAGCCGGTGGCGAAAATATCGCCGTTCGCATCGACGGCGAGATCGGCGACGCCGTCCTCGGAAAAGGTGTCGAGCTGATAGGTGAAGAGGCGATCGCCCGTCTTGCTGAATTTGGCGATGAAGCTGTCGGTGCCCGGCACCGTGGTGCCGGGGGCGAGATTGTCGGCCGTGGTGCCGGCGATGACGACATTGTCGGAGCCGTCGATGGCGATCGAGAAGGCGTCGGCTCCGGTCGAGCTGCCGAGCAGGCGCGAAAAGACGACATTGCCGTTCGAATCGAGCTTGGTCAGGAAGACATCCTCGGCACCGTCCGGCGTCGTGTTGATCTGGGAGCCGAAATCGCCGCTGCTGGTGCCGACCACATAGATGAAGCCCTCGCTGTCGACGGCGATGGCGTCGCTGCGGGTCGGGGCGGCGACCGGCTCCACCGTCGTCGGGTCGGTGGCGCTCGCGGTTGCGATCGCGGTCGCCTCGGCATCGGTCCCGGCGACGTCGATGCGGCGGCCTTCGCTGATCAGACCGGCGATGTCGTCAAGCCGGGTGATGCGCGTCGAGTCCGGGTCGTTTCCCGTGACCGGGCTGCGATTGGTCGCAAGATAGAGCGACGGGGCTGCGGTGGCCTCCGGCTTGAGCGTCACCTCTTCGAGAATCGACGTCTGGATCTCGATCGCATGATCGAAATTCGCGTCCGAGACGACGGCGAAGCGGGTCGAGAATTTGGGCACCGGATTGCCGTTCGCATCGAGGACCGGCTGGCCATTGGCATCGAGCGCGGGGATGGCCGTGATCTCGTTGTTGATGAGATCGACGACGGCGTTGATCGACAGCGTCCCGGTGATCTTCGACAGATCGATGGTGATGTCGGTCGGCGTGCCGAGATGGGTGATGGTGAGCGTGAAGGTCTCGCTGCCGGTGAGCCCGGGCAGCGGATCGTCTCGCGTCCCGGTGGCGACGGACCGGCCGGTGAAGGTCTCCTGGTCACTGCCGAGGGTCGCCGCCGCGGTGGCGTTATGGGTGCTGTCGCCGGTCAGGAAGGTGATGTTCTCGAGCTGCGTGTTCGTGATGTAATCGCGAATCTCGGCAAGCCCGCTCTGGAACTGCGCGTCGAGGCGGCCGAGGCTCGCCTCAGGCGTCGTCGCCTCGGCGGCGTACTGCGCCAGGGTCTCGAGCTTGCTCAGGGCGTCGAAGAGAACGAAGGTCGCCTTGGCGTCGTCGCTGGCGCCGACGGTGTCGACGCCGGGCGCGTTCTCGTCGATGAAGGAGGTGAGATCGCGCACCTCGTTGATGCGCCGCGCCAGTGTCGGCTGATCCTGCTGCTGCAGCCAGGGCGGCACGATCGTCGCCTGCTGATCGAAATTGAGCGCGCTCGTCGGCAACGGGTTTGCGAGCGCCAGCACCGAGAGGTCGATCGGAATGAAGACCGGACCCGGGGTCCGGTCCTGATTGACGCTCGTGAAGAGAAAGGCACCGACGCCGCCGCCTCCGAATGCCGTCGTCGAAAAGGCCATTGTCGCTGACACCGCAATTACACGTCACCACGCTCAGGAATAGACCGGCGAACGTTAAGACCAGGTTGACGCGCTGCGCGGCGGCGCTTGCGCCCGCGCCATGCGCCCGCTACATGTGGGCGACCGCACAAAACCAAAATGGAGAGAGCGACAGCGATGAGCGCCCTTGTCTATCTGATCAACGCCGTCATCGACATCTATACCTGGTTTCTCATCGTCTGGGTGATTTTGAGCTGGCTCGTCGCCTTCAATGTCGTCAACACCTACAATCACTTCATTGCCATGGTGATGGATTTTCTCCATCGCATCACCGAGCCGGCATTGCGTCCGATCCGGCGCATGATCCCCGATCTCGGCGGCATCGACATCTCGCCCCTCATCCTGCTTCTGCTGTTGCAGGTCATCCAGATCTTCTTCAATGACACCATCGTGCCGATCCTCTATCGCTGAGGAGCTTGTCGAGACGCGCGCGGACGGGGTGCGGCTGCGCCTCAAGGTGACGCCGAAGGCGTCGCGCGATCGCTGCGAGCGCCTCGAGCGGGACGGCGACGGCGTGCTGCGGCTCCGGGTCGCGGTCACCGCGGCGCCGGAGAAGGGTAAGGCGAACAGGGCCGTTGTCACGCTGCTTGCGAAAATGTTCGGCATCGCCAAGGGGACGATCAGCGTGAGCGCCGGCGAGACGGGGCGGCTCAAGACTCTCGATATCCGGGGCGATGCGGGGGAGCTGAAACGGCGAATTCTGGCTGCGGTCGAGGGCTGCGGTCTTTCGCAGGATGGATGAGGGAGCGATGGCGATGGCGGACATCATCGACGGCAAGGCCTTTGCCGCGCGGCTGCGCGCCGATATCGCGGCGCGGGTGGCGCGGCTCAAGACGGAGCGCGGGATCACGCCCGGTCTTGCCGTCGTTCTCGTCGGCAGCGATCCGGCGAGCGAGATCTATGTCCGGAACAAGGCGCGGCAGACGCGCGAGGTCGGCATGGCCTCGTTCGAGCACCGGCTCGCCGCGGAGGCGTCCGAGACCGGGCTGCTCGACCTCGTCGACCGTCTCAATGCCGATCCCGCTGTGCACGGCATCCTCGTGCAGCTTCCGCTGCCGGACCAGATCTCCGAGGCCGCGGTGATCGCGGCCATCGATCCCGAAAAGGACGTCGACGGCTTCCATGTCGTGAACGCCGGGCTCCTGATGACCGGCGGCGACGGACTCGTGCCCTGCACGCCGCGCGGCGCGATGATGCTGCTCAGGGACCGGCTCGGCGACCTGTCCGGCCTCAGGGCGCTCGTCGTCGGGCGCTCGAACATCGTCGGCAAGCCGATGGCGCACCTGCTTCTCCGGGAACACTGCACGGTCACCATCGCGCATTCGCGCACCCGCGACCTCGCCGCCGAGTGCCGCCGCGCCGACATTCTCGTCGCCGCCGTCGGACGGCCGGAAATGATCCGCGGCGACTGGATCAAGCCCGGGGCGACGGTGATCGATGTCGGCATCAACCGCATTCCGGCGCCCGAGAAGGGCGAGGGCAGGACACGGCTCGTCGGCGACGTGGCCTTCGCCGAGGCGCTCGCCGTGGCGGGCGCGATCACGCCGGTGCCGGGCGGCGTCGGGCCGATGACCATCGCCGTGCTGCTCGACAACACGCTGATCGCCGCCTGTCGGCAGAGCGGCGTGGACCCGGCGACGCTTTCCGGTTAAACGGCCTTCATGCTTGATGCCTTCATCACCGCTTTCGTCACCTTCTTCGTGGTCATCGATCCCTTGGGCATCGCGCCCGTCTTCGCCTCGCTGACGCACGGCACGGATGATGTCTACCGGCGGCGCATGGCCTGGCGCGGCACCGGCGTCGCGGTGCTCGTCCTGCTCTTTTTCGCTTTCCTCGGCACGCCCTTCCTCGCAGCGCTCGGCATCGGGCTCGAGGCCTTCAAGGTCGCCGGCGGCGTGATGCTGTTCCTGATGGCGCTCGAGATGGTGTTCGAAAGGCGCACCGAGCGCCGCGGCAGCTCGGCCGAGCGCAGCCATCAGGAGCACCCCGAGGACATATCGGTCTTTCCCCTCGGCATTCCGCTCCTTGCCGGCCCCGGGGCGATCGCCAGCGTCATCCTTCTCATGGCGAGCCACGCCGGCGATCCCGGGGGCAAGGCGCTGGTGATCGCCGCCATGCTGCTCACGCTCGGCCTGACGCTCGTCACCTTCCATCTCGTCGGACCGATGATGCGGCTGCTCGGCACCACCTTTTCGACCATTCTCTCGCGCGTTTTCGGTATCGTGCTCGCCGCGCTCGCCGCACAATTCATCCTCGACGGCGTGCGGAGCTTCTTCGCCGGCTGAGACGGCGGCGGAGTCTCGCTCTCAGGCCGGCTCGATGCCGAGGCGGGCGAACAGCGCCTGATCGCGCGCGTGCGCGGGGTTGCCGGTGGTGAGCAGCTTGTCGCCGTAGAAGATCGAATTGGCCCCGGCGAGGAAGGCGAGCGCCTGGCATTCGTCCGACATCGCCGCGCGGCCGGCCGACAGGCGCACCGTCGAGGCCGGCATCAGGATGCGGGCGACGGCGATGGTGCGGATGAAATCGAAGGGATCGACGGTCGCGGCATCGTCGAGCGGCGTGCCCGGCACCGGAACCAGCCGGTTGATGGGCACCGATTCGGGATGCGGATCCATCCGCGCCAGCACCTCGAGCATGCCGGCGCGGTCGTCCACGCTTTCGCCCATGCCGATGATGCCGCCGCAGCAGACGTGGATGCCGGCGGCGCGCACATGGTCGAGCGTCTCGATCCGTTCCTCGAAGCGGCGCGTGGTGATGATCTCGCCATAGAATTCGGGCGAGCTGTCGATATTATGATTGTAATAGTCGAGCCCGGCGGCCTTGAGCTGCGCCGCCTGATCGGCCTCGAGCATGCCGAGCGTCATGCAGGTCTCGAGCCCGAGCGCCTTGACGCCGCGGATCATGGTCTCGATCGCCGGCAGATCGCGGTCCCTGAGCCGTGTCCACGCCGCGCCCATGCAATAGCGAGTCGCGCCCGCCTCCTTCGCCTTGCGGGCGGCCGCCACCACGGCCTCGGGGTCCATCAGCTTCTCCGCCCGGACGCCGGTGGCCGCGGCGTATTTCGCCGATTGCGGGCAGTAGGCGCAGTCCTCGGCGCAGCCGCCGGTCTTGATCGAGAGAAGCTGCGAGAGCTGCACCCGGTTGGGATCGTGATGGCGGCGGTGAACGCCGGCCGCGCGATAGACGAGATCGAGCAGCGGCAGGGCGTAGAGGGCGCGGATTTCCGCCCGCGTCCAGTCGTGGCGGATATCCGGCCGGGCATCGGGGCGCCTCTCCCGCTCATCGGGTTCCGGCGTCTCGCTCAGGCTCTCCGCAGTGCTGGCCATGGGGACTCCGTCAGGTCTGTGGGGGCGCCGACCATCGCGCCTCTTCGCCCGCCTCCCTGCCCCGTGCGGGGGAGCGAGTCAAGGACCATGAGGAGGGCGTGGACAGCTCCGGGGGCCGCTGCCCGAGCCCGCCGGACGGGAAAACGACAACGGAGCCGGAGGCTGTCCGGCTCCGCCTTCGTTCGAAGGATCTCCGCAGGGTCCGCGCTACGGGCGCGAGGCTTTCACGTCGATGGTCTCGAACATCACGTGCCAGAACGGCAGTTCCTTGCCGTTGGGGAGTTCGAACCCCGTATGCACCGGTTTGTCGGCATAGCGGGTCTCCTTGGGCAGCGGCTGTTTCGGCGGGACCATGAGGTGGAAGTGCCAGCGCGTCGGATTGACGCCGGCGTCCGTGGCAAGCCCATAGCCTTCGGTGCGGACATATTCGGTCAGCATCCCGTGCACGAGACGCGGCTTGTCGATCACCTTGCCGTTCTTCCGCACCTCGCCCATTCCCCAGAAGGCGGCATAGGCGAACTCGGTCGGCATGAGCGGCGTTCCGAGGCCGGTAAAGCCGTGCAGCAGATGATTCGTCGCGACACCGCCGAAGGTCGGGAATTCGAGCCCGTGCGCCGCCATCTTGAGGCAGCAGCGGACCTCGTACCGATTGCCCCTGGGGTCGCTCCAGCCGGCAATGAGCTGCGCCTTGTCGGCGGTCGTCGCGGCGTCGGTCGCCGTTGCGTCGGTCAGATGAAGCTCGAGCTTCGCGCCTTCGAGAAAGATGTATTTGTCACCGAAGGGCGACAGCGGCTTGAGCGCCGTGTAATGACCATCGGCAACGCCGCGCGCGGGAAAGGGAATCCCGGTGATGCCGGGCGAGCCGCCGTGCCAGCGCGGCATTCTCGGCGTTCCGAAGACGTCGGCGTCGAGCTTTCGATGATCGGGCAGCGAGACGAAGACGCCGCCGTCTTTCTGGGTGATGGTGACCTCGAGCGGTCCGCCGAGAAGAGGCCTCGGCTCTCCGAGCCCGCGGTGTGCCGCAAGATAACCGTCCGCCTGGGCGGCATCGACGAAGTGCGCCAGCTTCTTCGCCATCGCCGCCTTGTCCGGGGTCGGCGCATGTGCGATTGCCGGGATGGTGAACATCAGCGCCGCTGCTGCAAGCACGACGCCGGTCAGCGAATTGCGTGTCATGTCGAGCCTCCTTCATGGGACGTGCACAAGCGCTTGCCCGAAACCGTGTTTCGGCACTTCCGAGGGCGAATCGTCGACGAAAGGGGCAAACGCGGGAGAGACGCTAGAACCGTGCGCCTCAAGGTCGCAAATGAAAGGATCGTGAGCGTGCCGTGTGTCCCTGCGCGGGGGCAGGCCAGGGTCCCGCCCGCAGGACGGTCCGAAACATTTTCTAGGTCGCCGCCCAAGAATTCATCGTTTGTCGTGCGCCGGCAGGCTTTCTAGCTCTTGGCTGGGAGGCCGTGCCTCCCGAGCTGGTTGCAGAGGGAAGGGTTCGGCGTCGATGGAGAGCCTGCCGGTCTTTTTCAAACTCGAGGGACGCGAGGTCCTCCTCGTCGGCGGCGGCGCCGCCGCGCTGGCGAAGCTGCATCTTCTCCTCAGGACACCGGCCCGCATCCGCTGGGTCGCCGGCGACGCCGCGCCGGCGATGCCGGCAAGCGAGCGGTTGGACATCCTGCGTCGCGATTTTGCACCCGCCGATGCGCAAGGAGTCGCGCTCGCCTATGTCGCCACCGGCAGCGAAGCCGAGGACACCCGCATCGCAGCCGCTCTGCGGCATGCGCATGTGCCCGTGAATGTCGTCGACCGTCCCGCGCTGTCGGACTTCACCACCCCCGCCATCGTCGATCGCGCGCCGCTGACGGTGGCGATCTCGAGCGGCGGTGCGGCGCCCGTCTTCGCGCGCCGGCTGCGCACACGGATCGAGGCGCTGCTGCCCCCCGACATCGGACGTCTGATCGCCCGCGCCGGTGCGATCCGTTCACGCGTCCGGAAGCTCGTGCCGCAGGCGGGCGCGCGGCGGCGCTTCTGGGAGCGGCTCTTCGCCGACGACGAGGCGCGGGGACTCGCGCATCGCGATGAAGAGACTTTTGCCGCCCATGTCGGAAAACTGGCGCACGATATGGCGGCAAACGGCGCCGGCGGGCTGGTGCAGCTCGTCGGCGCCGGTCCCGGCGATCCCGAACTCCTGACGCTCAAGGCGCAGCGCGCGCTTGGAGAGGCCGACGTCGTGATTCATGATCGCCTCGTCAACCCGGCCATCCTCGAATATGCACGGCGCGAGGCGCATCGCATCGATGCCGGCAAGCGTCCCGGCGCGCATGGTCTCGGACAGGCGGGCATCCACGAGCTGATGATCGCGCATGCCCGGGCCGGGCGCCGGGTGGTGCGGCTCAAGAGCGGCGATCCGATGGTCTTCGGCCGGGCCGGCGAGGAAATCGCGGCGCTGCGCGCCGCGGGGATTGCGGTCGAGGTCGTCCCCGGCGTGAGTGCCGTCGCCGGCGCCGCGGCGACCGCGCAGGTCCCGCTCACCCATCGCGACCATGCCTCGGCGCTGACGCTGGTCACCGGCCATGTGCGCCCGGGCAGCGATCTCGACTGGCGCGCGCTCGCCGGTCCCGACCGCACGCTCGCCGTCTATATGGGCGTCGCCGCGGCGGGCGGGATCGCCGCCACGCTGATCGCCGAGGGCGTCGATCCGGCACTTCCGGTCGCGGTCGTCGAGAATGCGACGCGGCCTGACGAGCGCCGCGTCTACGGCTGCCTCGCGACGCTCGGAGAGCTGGTCGCAAGGCACGGAATCGAAAGCCCGGCGCTGATCGTGATCGGCGCCGTCGCTGCCCTTGCACGCGACTGGCCGGCAAGCGAGCCCGCTACGCGCCGGCGCCCCCTGGCGCTGGCCGGGTGAGGGAGCGGAAGCGATGAGCGTGGTCAACAGCCTCAAGCCCGGTCCCGACCAGATCGTCACCGCCAACGACCTCATGAGCGGGCGGCCGGTCTATCTGACCGCCGACGGAACATGGACCAACGACCCCCGAGAGGCCGCCCTTGCCGAAAGCGCGCGCGACGCGGAAGCGCTGCTTGCGCAGGCGAGGGCGGCCAACGCCCGGAGCGAGGTCGAGCTCGTCGCGCTCATTGCGGCCACGCGCGATGCCGACGGTCAGCCCTGGCCGGCGCGCAATCGCGAGATCATCCGGGCGCAGGGCCCCACCGTGCGCCCCGATCTCGGCCACGAGACCGCCAGCGCCTGAGGAACAGCGCCGATGTATGTCTATGACGAATACGACCACGCCATCGTGAAAACGCGGATCGCGGAGTTCCGCGCGGCGGTCGAGCGGCGGCTTTCGGGCGAGCTTTCGGAGGACGCGTTCAAGCTCATCCGGCAGATGAACGGCGTCTATCTGCAGCTTCACGCCTATATGCTGCGGGTGGCGATTCCCTATGGCTCGCTCAATCCGGCGCAGATGCGGCGGCTGGCTTCCGTCGCCCGCCGCTTCGACAGGGGCTACGGCCATTTCACGACGCGCCAGAACATCCAGTTCAACTGGATCGCGCTGCGCGACATGCCCGATGTGCTCGAGACACTGGCCGAGGTCGGAATGCACGCCATCCAGACCTCGGGAAATGTCATCCGCAACCTTACCGCCGACCACTATGCCGGCGCCGCGGCGGACGAGATCGACGACCCGCGCCCCTATGCCGAGCTCATCCGGCAATGGTCGACGCTGCACCCGGAATTCTCCTTCCTGCCGCGCAAGTTCAAGATCGCGGTGACCGCGGCGCCGCACGACCGCGCGGCGGTGCGCTTCCACGATATCGGGCTCGTCCTGCATGACGATGCCGAGCGCGGCCGCGGCTTCGAGGTCATCGTCGGCGGCGGACAGGGGCGCACGCCCTTCGTCGGTCCCACCATCCGCGCACATCTGCCCGAGGCGCATCTGCTCGCCTATCTCGAGGCCGTTCTGCGCCTCTACAACGAGCTCGGGCGGCGCGACAACGCCTACAAGGCGCGCATCAAGATCCTCGTCCATGCGCTCGGGGCGGAGGAGTTCGCGCGCCGGGTGGAGGCGGAGTTCGCGCGCATTCTGCCCGCCACCGACGATCTGCCGATGTGTGAGCTTGCGCGCATTCGCGACCGTTTCGTGACCCCCGATTTCGCGGATCTCCCCGAGACCGATCCGGCCTATGAAGAGGCAAGACGCCGCGACCCCGCCTTCGCCCGCTGGGCCGCGCGCAATCTCGCTCCGCACAAGCGGCCCGGCTACAGGATCGTCAATATCGCGCTCAAGCCGAAGGGCGGCATCCCCGGCGACGCCACCGCCGGGCAGATGGAGACGGTGGCCGATCTCGCCGAACGCTACGGTCATGGCGACATCCGCGTCACGCACGAGCAGAATCTGGTTCTGCCCCATGTGCGTCTGGGCGACCTGCCCGCGGTCTATGAAGCGCTTGCCGGCGCCGGTCTCGCGAGCGCCAATCTCGGGCTTGCGAGCGACATCATCGCCTGTCCGGGCCTCGATTACTGCGTGCTCGCCAATGCCCGTTCGATCCCGATCGCGCAAACGCTGTCGGAGCGCTTCGCCGGCACCGAGCGCGAGGCCGCGGTGGGCCCGCTGCGCATCAAGATTTCCGGCTGCATCAATGCCTGCGGGCACCATCACGCCGGCCATATCGGCATCCTCGGCGTCGACAGGAAGGGCACGGAGATGTACCAGCTCACGCTCGGCGGGTCGGCCGACGAAGCGGCCGCGATCGGCGAGATCACCGGCCGCGGCTTCGACGCGGACGGCATCGTCGACGCCGTCGAGACGGTGATCGACACCTATCTCGAGCAGCGGCAGGAGGGCGAGGACTTCCTTGCCACCTATCGCCGCCTCGGCCTCGCCCCGTTCAAGGAGGCGCTTTATGGAACGCCTTGACCTGAAGCGCCTGACGGGCGCCCGTCTCGATCCCTTCCCGCTTCTCGCCGACGACGCGCCGCCGCCCGCGGACGGCGCGGTGCGGGTGAGTCTGGCGCGGCTCGAAGCCGACGGCGGGCACCTCTTCGCCGCCGCCCGGAGACTCGGTGTCGAGGTGCCGGCGGAGACGTCCGCCGAGCGTCTTCGCCCCTGGCTCGATCGTCTGGCGCTGGTCGCCATCGAGGTGCCGACATTCAGCGACGGGCGGGTGTTCTCGCTCGCCCGGCGCCTGCGCGAGCAGTTCGCATTCGGCGGCGAGATTCGGGCCACGGGCCATCTCCTTGCCGATCAGGC
The DNA here is from genome assembly GCA_964484045.1 of uncultured Sphingomonadales bacterium. GTDB lineage: Bacteria > Pseudomonadota > Alphaproteobacteria > Sphingomonadales > Rhodothalassiaceae > J134. The sequence continues at coordinate 1,741 of CAZAEP010000001.1, read as the reverse complement.
GGAGTTTCTGCTGCGCTCGGGCGTCGACAGCGTCGAGGTTCCCTCGCTCCGGGTGATCGAGAGCATGCGCCATCGGTTGCAGCTTTACGGGCTCTGGTATCAGGACGCGGTCGATGCGCGGCCAACCATCGTCGAGCTGCGTCACGGCCGCACGCGGCGGAGGCTGGCCTCATGAGTTTCCTCGATCCCGACCTTTCCGCTCCCTGGGCGGCGGTTCTCGAGGACCGCTATCGCCATGCCACGGCGCAAGCGCTGCTCGCGGCCGTGATCGGGGAGGTGTTCCCCGGGCGCATCGCGCTCGTCTCCTCCTTCGGCGCGGAGTCGGCGGTGCTTCTTCACATGGTCGCCGGCATCGCGCCCGACCTGCCGGTGATCTTCCTCGACACCGGCAAGCTCTTCGGCGAGACCCTGCGCTATCGCGACGACCTCGTGGCGCGGCTCGGCCTCGGCAATGTCGTGACCGTGACCCCCGACGAAGGGAGGATTCGCGCCGAGGACCCCAAGGGGACCTTGTGGGCGCGCAATCCGGACGCCTGCTGCTACTGGCGCAAGGTCGAGCCGCTCGAACGTGCGCTCGGCGGATACAGGGCCTGGATCTCGGGCGGCAAGCGCTTCCATGGCGGTGCGCGCGCCCGTCTGCGGCGCTTCGAGGCCAAGGACCGACGGGTCAGGGTGAGCCCGCTCGCGGACTGGACGCGGGCCGATATCGAGGCCTATTTCACGCGTTACGACCTGCCGCGTCACCCGCTCGAGGCGGACGGCTTTCTGTCCATCGGCTGCATGCCCTGCACCGATCGCGTGGCGCCGGGGGAGAATATCCGCTCGGGGCGCTGGCGCGGGCTGGACAAAACCGAGTGCGGCATCCATTTAAGCACCTCCGAGGCCCGTCGCCGCGCCGCTCTCCAGAGATGAGAGCCGTGCCCGGAGGGCGGGCGGGGCGCATCGCGGGACGACGGGAATCGGCATGAGCGGAGAGGCATCCGGAAGGACGGGGCGGCGCAAACGGCCGGTGCGACGGCTGCGGCGGTCGCAACTGCCGCTCAACGCGCTGCGCGCCTTCGAGGCCGCCGCCCGGCATCTCTCCTTCAAGAAGGCGGCGGAGGAGCTTGCCGTCACCCCGGCCGCGGTGAGCCAGCAGATCCGTTCGCTCGAGGACTATCTCGGGATCAAGCTTTTCCGCCGCACCAGCCGCGCGCTGCTGCTCACCGAGCGGGCGCAGGAATCCCTCGAGGCTCTGCGCGAAGGTTTCGACCTGATCGAGGAATCCTGCGCCATCCTGCAGAACAACGCGGACGATCACGAGCTCAGGGTCTCGGTCTCGCCTTCCTTCGGCGCCAAATGGCTGGTGCCCCGGCTCGAGCGCTATTACGAGGAAAACGCCGATGTGGTGGTGAAGATCGCCGCCACCCACGAGCTCACCGACTTTGCGCGCGAGGACGTCGATCTCGCCATCCGCTACGGGCCGGGCGGCTATGCCGGCCTCTATGTCGAGGAACTGATGCGGGAAGAGGTCTTCCCGGTCTGCTCGCCGGCGCTGCTCGACGGTCCCGACGCCATCCGCACCCCCGCCGATCTCGGCCGGGTGACGCTCATCCATGACGACAGTTCGCTCGACGACGAGAGCTGCCCCACCTGGCCGATGTGGCTCAAGGCCGCCGGCGTCACGGTGGAGGAGGGCCAGCGGGCGCTGCATTTCAACCAGACCGCGCTCGCCATCGAGGCGGCGATCGCCGGCCGCGGC